>NHBH01000007.1 GCA_002168225.1 Micavibrio sp. TMED2 | reverse complement strand
CACATGCTCCACCGCTTGTGCGGGCCCCCGTCAATTCCTTTGAGTTTTAATCTTGCGACCGTACTCCCCAGGCGGTGTGCTTAACGCGTTAACTTGCGCCACCGAACAGTAAACTGCCCGACGGCTAGCACACATCGTTTACGGCGTGGACTACCAGGGTATCTAATCCTGTTTGCTCCCCACGCTTTCGCGCCTCAGCGTCAGATGTTGGCCAGTGTGCCGCCTTCGCCACTGGTGTTCTTCCTAATATCTACGAATTTCACCTCTACACTAGGAATTCCACACACCTCTCCAAATCTCAAGACCGCCAGTATTAGAGGCAGTTCCAGGGTTGAGCCCTGGGATTTCACCCCTAACTTAACAGTCCGCCTACACGCCCTTTACGCCCAGTAATTCCGAACAACGCTCGCCCCCTCCGTATTACCGCGGCTGCTGGCACGGAGTTAGCCGGGGCTTCTTCTACGGCTACCGTCATCATCTTCACCGTTGAAAGAACTTTACAACCCTAGGGCCTTCATCATTCACGCGGCATGGCTGGATCAGGCTTTCGCCCATTGTCCAATATTCCCCACTGCTGCCTCCCGTAGGAGTCTGGACCGTGTCTCAGTTCCAGTGTGGCTGATCTTCCTCTCAGAACAGCTACCAATCGTCGCCTTGGTGGGCCATTACCCCACCAACTAGCTAATTGGACGCGGGCTCATCTCTGAGCGATAAATCTTTCTCCCGAAGGACGTATTGGGTATTAGCCATCGTTTCCAATGGTTATTCCCAACTCAAAGGTAGATTCCCACGTGTTACTCACCCGTGCGCCACTAACCCGAAGGTTCGTTCGACTTGCATGTGTTAGGCCTGCCGCCAGCGTTCGTTCTGAGCCAGGATCAAACTCTCAAGTTTGATATCGCTATTTTCAAAGATTTTAAAACCGAGGCTTTAAAACTTGTCAATAGCTCCTGAGCTCAAGTCGTCATTCTTGTCTCAATAAATTAACAAGGTTTTGCTTGGCTATATTGCTATAGTTTTGCATCCTAGAAAATATTAAGACCAACGACTTGGCTTTTTGTTTGTCCGGTAAGAACCAATACAAACGACCTAGAGCCGCCAGCCACGTATCTCCTCAAAGATGCACAGCGTTTTACGATGTCCAACAACTACCAACTATAAAAAGAGGTCAACATTCGCTCGATCCGCGAACGGTCGAGAACAATAACCAGTCTTTTATGATTGGATCAACGAAAAAACGATTTGAAAGTTTTTGTCGTTGTGGGCCGTGGCGTTGTCCGCCGCGACGAGGAGGTGTATAGGCCCCTGGCTCAGGCATGTCAAAGGTAAAAATGCACTTTTTTCGATTTTTTTTACATTCCGCAGAAATGCTGGGATTGGAGCCATAACAACCGTTTGGCCGCACCGCATTCGCCCCGGATCGCGGATATGGCAGTTACGTTTTCCGACCCGAAATATGTGGTTTCCGCCCCTTATGCCGCCACCATCACCACACAAGACACATGATCCGGATATGCCCGGACCGGGATCGGCAAACCGCATAACCATGCCCGCTTGGGGCCGACAACCGGGTTGTCGAAACCCCCGGCCCGATTTCCCGATATCGGGAACCGCTCATGGTCACCCGAATGGGCACCTTGTATAGGCCCCTATATATAAAGTGATGAACAGCAGCCCGGCAGCCTCGATATTCATGCCTGACTGGCCATACTTCAGGCCATGCAGCTAACCGTCTCCCGGCCATGCCGGCAGAGGCCGTAATGCCCCAATGTAAACAGTGCCGGGCGGCTGTCAGCGTTTCCTTACCCCCAACACAATATGACGCATTGTATGAACAGTTTTGACGTGTCTGGTTAAACGGGCTATTACAGCGCGCTCGTTAACGTCGTGGGCTTATGTTTTTTTCGTAACTTTATGGCGAATTTTAAATGTTGACAGATCACGACACCGAAAACGAAGCTATTGTTGATAGCCCAGATGTAGCGATGCGCCATCAGCGCTCAGCTAAATCTGGTATAAAATTGATTAAAATTCGATCCAATCTGATACCATCGGAGATGATCGGAAGACATCGTAATCCACTAGCTGTTGTTCATGCGTAATACCCCCCATCCATTACAGATTGTCAGCTTCTGTTGCGGCGCCATTGGTCTGGCCGCCATGCTCAGCGCTGGCATGCCGGGAAAAGGCCTGCAGACAACAACCGCGACAGGCGAAACCCTTGAGATGGCCCGGCTTGCGCCGCGTGAAGCCCTCTCATCCGGCGTCGCCCAGGCAGCGCTGCTGGCCAATGCAACGGCCGCCAAAGCAGATCAAAACACCGCTGGCAGCCTCGATGTTCTGGATCAGAAACCGGACCTGACAGCGCTTGATTTACGGATGGATCTGCCTCCGACAGAGAGCGAATCGATTGCCGAAAAACCCGAACCGAACATCAAAATGGCGGCACTCGGGGCACCGTCGGTTGAAGAAAATGACGAGCCGTCCATTCCACTGCTCAATGCCCAGCCGCTTGGACTTCTCGACCGCGCTGCCGCACTGTTCGGTATCCCGCCACGCAAGCCGCATGACATTCCGGTACAGACCGCCTCCCTCGAGGCCGATGATGATTTGATCGGCGTACCGATGCCGATCGGCCCGTCCAGCGATGCCGCAACCGTTGCCGCTCTGGCCAGAAACCTCGTCGATGGTGAGCCCGGTGACAAACTGATTACCCGTCCGGTGCGTGTTGGCAGTGGCGATACCCTGATGAAACTCCTCGTGGGTCAGGCGGTTCCCCGGCAGGAGGCATTTGATGCCATTAATGCCCTGCGCGCCCATTACAACCCACGCCGTCTGAAGATCGGTCAGGAACTGGCCGTACTGTTCGAGCCAACCCCGAAAGCAGATGGCAGCGGCATTGAGCCAACCTTTGTTGGTCTGCGTATTGACCCATCTATTGAACAGCGGGTCGAAGTATTCCGCAGCGACAGCGGCGACTTCACCGCCGAGCTGTTTGACCGGCCATTGCAGACCGTTTCGAAATGGGCCATGGCCAATATCGACGGCGGATTGATGGCATCCGGCAAGGCCGCCGGCATTCCATCAGCGGTCATGGCTGAAATGATCCGCGCCTTCTCCTATGACATCGACTTCCAGCGTGATCTGCAGCCGGGCGACCGGTTTATCGCGCTGTTCGATCAGAAGGTTACCGATGATGGTCGCGTGGCCAAGGTCGGTGATCTGCGCTACGCCGCCATGGTCGTCAGCGGCAAGCGTCTTGAAGTCATGCGTTATGAATTCGAGGACGGCACCGTTGAATTCTACAACGGTCAGGGCAAAAGCGTACGTAAGACCCTGCTCCGTACCCCGGTTGAAGGTGCGCGCATCTCCTCCGGCTATGGCATGCGCCACCACCCGGTCCTCGGCTATTCCAAGATGCACCGGGGAATGGACTTCGCTGCCTCACGCGGCACGCCGATCTATGCTGCCGGTGACGGCACAATTGAAAAAGCCTCCCGCTACGGCTCATACGGCAATTATGTCCGGATCAATCATGGTGGCTCAATGGGCACCGCCTATGCCCATATGCAGCGCTTTGCCAAGGGCATAAAGCCGGGTGCACGGGTCACTCAGGGTCAAATCATCGGCTATGTCGGTACGACCGGTCGCTCGACCGGGCCGCATCTTCACTATGAAGTGCTGGTCAATGGCAGCCAGGTAAATCCGATGTCAATTTCCCTGCCGGTTGGCAAGGCGCTGGCAGGTGTTGACCTTGACCGCTTCGGTAATCAGGTCAGCGATCTGCGCCAGCAGGCACAACAGGTTGCCAGTCGCCGTGGCTTCGGCATCCAGCTGGCACAGATCAGCAACTGAGCCAAGCGGCAAGCCGCTGCAGTTTCTGCCAGTCAATCAAATCATCATATGAGCGTGTTTCAGCGCCCGGGCGCTGGAGCCGGGGCGGCAGGGGCCGCTTTTTGTGCCTGACCATCTGCCGGTCTGGATGGTCCGGGGCGCTTGCCCTCATCCAGCCAGTCGAATACGGCTGCGAAATTGAACTTGTCATCGGTGACCTCGCCAATGGCCGCCATCAGCTTCGCAGTCTCGTCACCATGGAGGTTCGCCGTCCGCCGGTCGTCGAGCAGGACATGGTGATAGCTTTCCACGGCCTGCATGCCACGACGCAGAACCGGGCGGGCCTCACGCAGCTGCTGGCGCAGCCTGTCAAAGGAACTGGACCGACTGTCCGGATCATTCAGGCGCTGTTCGAGGGTCTTGCCGATCTCGCTCATCAGGTTATGACCGGCACCGATCGCAGCCGAGATATGTTTCAGATGCCGCCGCTGGAACAACCGCCATGCGGCACCATTGATGAAACCCTCCGGCTCGTTGCCCGGCTTCTCAACGGCCAGCCTGCTCATCGCCGGCAGGTTACGCGCCAGCAGATCGGACACCTTGCCGAAATCATCGGAGGGGGGAATGGTCAGGTCTTCGTCTGTCAGACGACGCTTCATCGGGCGATCCGCTTGGCCGGAGATATAGTCCGGTCAGCATAGCCAGTGGTCATGAAAGCGGGTGTGTCAAACTGATGAAAAACCGCAGATAAACCCGCAGAAAAGCCTGCAGAATATCAGTCCGTCTCGGGCACATCGGTCGCCAGATTGGCGACGGCAGCATTCTTTTCGTCCTCGGTCACCGCAACGATGGCGTCATTGTCACCGGAAACCCGGCGCCCCTTGGCATTGACCACATAGGCCGGTGGCGCCGTGCCATCCTTGAGCTCGCCGAAATAGATCGTCTGGTGCGGGAACGGAATCTCGATGCCATGCTCGTCAAACCGCTTTTTCATCAGACGGTTGAAGGCCCGACGGATCGACCATTGCATCATCGGTTTCACCTTGATGCGCGCCTTGATGACAACGGCACTGTCACCAAACTGATCGACGCCGAAGATGACGATCGGCTCGAGGATCTGCGGCCCGTGGGTTTCGTCCTCCTGCAGTTCGGCACCGATGCGCTCGATCAGGGCGATGACCTCGTCCACATCCTCGCGGTAGGCCACACCGATATCCATGACCGCAAAGGCAAATTCACGGCTGAAGTTCTTGATCGAGGAAACATCGGAGAACGGCACGATATGCACGGTACCACTGAAATCACGCAGGCGGATGGTGCGCAGGTTGATCTGTTCCACCACCCCGCCATGGCTGCCCGTGTCGATATAATCACCGATCGAAACCTGATCCTCGATCAGGATGAACAAGCCGGTAATCACATCCTGCACCAGCTTCTGTGAGCCGAAACCGACCGCGACACCGATAATACCGGCACCGGCCAGCAATGGGCCGATATTGACCCCGACCTCGGACAGCAGCACCAGAATGACAATGGTGGCAAGGACCACAGAAAACACGCTTTTCGCCAGCGGCAGCAGGGTACGCAGACGCGATGCCCGCTCGATATCCGACGCTTCGGCGGTCAGGGCCTGCAGCTTGCGCTCGATGGCGCTGCTGACCAGCTCCCACATGGCCAGTGCCAGCGAGATAATCAGCAGCAGGGAAACCGCGCTATTGAGCAAACCAAGGCCAGCATCACTCATCAACCATGTTGCCGTCTGGAAACCCCAGGCGTCGAGGATACCGAGCAGTACGCAACCCCAAATGATGATCCGCGCAATCAACCGGATAACCGGCACATAGCGGTTGACCCGCTGCTCCAGCCCCGGCATCCGCTCGGCCATATCGGTCGGGATAGTGAAGCCCCTGGTGATGCCCTTGTCGGCCAGCCGCATGATCAGATAGCCAAGTACGGCCAGAATGATCGTCTGAACCGTGCTGGCGGCCAGAACCTCAAATCCGCCCGGTATGTCGAGCGCCCATGTGCCATAGATCGCAACAATGTAGATAATCGCCAGCACATGCCAGAGATCGGCAAACCAGCTGACCAGCAACCGCATGCCGCGACTACCGATATTCCGGCTCTTTGAAGGTGGGGCCGTTTGTACTGACGCTGCCTCTTCTTCCATGCCCGGCAGCGCCTCCTGCGCATCATCGGCACCGGTGCCGGTCGGCTCGGCTCTCGGCGTGGCATGAGCGCGTATCCAGTCCTCGACCGTCTGCCGGTTCTGCAGCACGATAATAATCGCCATCAGTGCCAGGGTCAGGCCGACCAGCTTGGTCCAGGCGAGATAGGCACCTTCAGGCAACCCGTTGATCAACGCCAGTTGACCGAGGAAAAAGCCATAAACAGCAACCACGGTCAGGCGCTTACCCCAAACATAGAAATAACCGGCGGTTTCATCGCTGATCGGCAGCACCCGGGTACCGGCAGCATGGGGCATGGTAATGCCCCGCAGCAGGACAATAACCACCCGGCTGGCCACCGTGATGCTGACCAGCGTCAGGATAACCGACTGGGAGGCCGTCGGCAGATCGGAGAGCACCAGAACGCCATAGGCACCGGCGGCAAAGCCCGCGACCAGAATCAGCTGCATCACCACCCAGCCGATGAGGCCGAGCAACCGGCTGAATATGCTGAAATGTGAGGTCTGCAACTGACGGTCGGAGATCGGCTTGCCGATCCAGCGCAGGAAAAACTCGATCAGCAGACCGAGGGCAAAGGCCGCCGCACAGACAATGATGAAATTGGCCTCTAGCGCGCTTTTGGTCGGGTTATCAATCTGCACCACCTGCATTACCCAATCCCAGAGAGCGGGCAGATTGGCGAACAGCGTGGCCAGTTCGGCCATCTGACGTCCCAGGGTAGCGAGCGCCTTGCTGAGGGTCTCGACCACCGAACTGCGCAGGGCTGTCAGATCATCGGAAACCTCAAGACGGAAACCTTCCTCGGCGTTTGCCTCGTTATCATTCGCGGTCTCGGCAGCTGCCTGCCCTTCCGGGGCATCGACCTGTGCCTCGAGCATCAGCTCAAGCTTGCCAATCAGTTCCTTGCGGGCCGGTTCGTTCTGCAGGTCGTCAATCAGCCCCCTGATTGCCTCGGGTGAGGCATTGGCCATAACCGGATCTGCCGATTGCTCTGTGCTCTGTGACTGTGACTGTGACTGGGCCAGTGTCTGTGCAGGCAGCATGAAACTGGCCAGCATCAACAGTCCGGCGACTACCAGACAGGCACGCATGAAACGTGAAACCATCGAAACAGTGGAATGGTGCAGCATCTGAAGCCCAATATTATATGAGGGTTATATGCGGTTTGCGGGAACCGGCACGGGAATGTCCGTCAAGGCCGTCCTTGTCTTGCGTCCGCGACTCTAAGCAGCCCCGCGCTCTTGTCAATTTACACGCATAAAATTTACGAGATTCCGAAAACACTGGGTCAACATTTACGACCCGGTAATTTGCCTGTGCCACGATACGACTTATAGACGCTGAAATAGCGCCGATTGCCCCCGAATAACCGACCCGTCGGCACCCAGACAGGTGCCGCGCCAGATAAATGGTCCAATATCGTGAATGCAACCTGCAAAACATCGCTGCCCCAGATTGCAGAGCCAATGCAGGGCTTCCCCACAAGGGATATCGGTGGGCAACAATCAACCAGCTATATAACCAGCTCATCCGTCATGATTGTTGAGGATGATGATGGCCTGTCCTTTTTGCTCGGCAAGGCCTGCGCCAATATCGGACTTGATACCGTCATTCACCGAGATGCAGCGGAATTGCTGCATCAGGGCAAAGTGGTGCCACCAGACATTCTGGTACTTGATCTGCATCTGGGTGCCACCAGTGGTATCGATTGTCTTGAAAAGCTGCTGGCAGATGGTTTTCGCGGACAGGTGATCCTGATCAGTGGCTGCGATCAACGGGTCTGCAAATTCAGTCAGCAGGTATGTACCCAAATGGGCGCGACGGTCCTGGATGTCTTGGAAAAACCCTTCTCCATGACCCGTTTCATGCATGTTGTCGAACAAGCCCTGACGGCCAATTCCGCTATAAGCATCGAAGCGCTGAGAGATGGTCTGAAGAAGGGAGAATTCGTGCCCTTTTTTCAGCCGATCATCGACCTCCATCGTGATGAGGTGGCTGGCGTGGAAATTCTCTCACGATGGCATAACCCAACCCATGGCCTCATGGCGCCATACCACTTTATCGATGCCATTGAGCAGTTCGGTCTCATGGATGAACTGACAATGCAGATGTTGAAATCCTCCATCGCCATCAGCCAAAACTGGCCGATATTTGATCAGCCGCTGTGCCTGTCGATCAATGTCTCGCCCTCCATGGTCATCAAGCCTGACTTCAGCAGCAACTTTCTGGCCGCCATTCATGAAGCCGGGGGCACACCTGAGCATATTAAGCTGGAGCTGACAGAGTCTCTCGCCTTTTCCGGCATCGAGCGGATCATGCAGGTACTGACCCGGCTGCGCATTGCCGGGTTGGAGCTGTCGATTGATGATTTTGGCACTGGATATTCTTCCCTGACCGTCCTGCACCAGCTGCCGTTCAGTGACCTGAAGATTGACCGGAGCTTTGTTGCGCGGATGCTGACCGATCCGGAGGCCGGCACCATCGTTCATACCCTGATCAGTCTGGCCCACAATCTGGGCCTGAAAGTCGTGGCCGAGGGCATCGAAACCGATGAGGTACTGGACTCCTTGCGTGAACATGGCTGTGACCTTGCGCAGGGGTACCTGTTCTCCAAGCCGCTGTCGGAAGCCGATTTTGCCCTGTGGCTGGAAAAAGAGGGGCTCAATCGGATGGTGGGTGGGCTGTAACCCGCAAAATTTGCTAAAATTTTTCCTAAAATCCCCGACATCGCAACCGGTGAAGCTGGTTGCAACCGGAAGCATCGGCAGAAATTTAGTGTTTTGACTATCAGTTATTGATAATTTTTTCGCTGGCCTTGGTGGCAAAATTTGGGCAAACTACGGCTTTCCTATTGAGAGAAGTGGGGGTTTCTCAATGTTTCGTGGCATCCGGCGCTACAGCGCGGCCATCCAGACCATTGCCATTGTCGGCATCTGCGCCATCATTCTGGGTGCCACGATAGTGTCAAAACCACGGGCCGCAACTTGCCCTTGCGGCGTTGGTGCCGCCTTTGTTGCCGCCACCGGCTCCACCATTACCGCCTTCACCCTCGCCCAAGTAACCGAACTCTACCTCGTCCTCTGGCAGGGCTTTGCCGCCATCCATACCCAGATCAACGGCAATACAGGTGCCAATGAGGAGACAATGAGCTATCAGACCCAGGCGGTCGCTCATGTACATCGACAGCAAATCGCCCAACAGCAAACCATGGAGAGCATGCGTCCTGCTACCGCCGGGTTTCAGGCGACTGCCGCCTCGGGGGCCGGTGGTGCAGAACTGAACACCAATCTTGCCCGCGATGCCATTCTGCAGGAAAACTACGAATGGCTGACCAACCTTGATGAAGGCACAGCCAGCGTCGCTTCGGCAAATGCCGCCTATCATAACAACCGCCGCCTCTCGATGTATTGTAACCAGCGTGATGCAGCGCTTGGCCTGTGTGATCTTCCCGATCCACGGCTGATTGATGCCGATGTGGATGCGTCGACACTTGAACCCCATACACTCGATGAGGAACTCGTCGGTGCCGCCATTGATCGCTGCCGCAACCTGACCGGTCTGCCGAACGCCGCACCAACGGCCAGCGACTACAGTTCGGGATCTGGCATTGCCGGACTGGCATCGCGTGATACCGCCAATGCCCGCTCCATGACCGCATTCGCCATGTGCGATTATCTGGTCGCCATGCGCACCGAACTGCCGGAAGAGTCAATCCGGGCATGGGCTGAAGAAGTCGTGCAACGGATCACCGGCGGTGTCGGTCTGCCACCACCGGCAAATTCATGCCGACCGTTGGCTGGCAGCGGCAACTATAACATGCCGTATATCCCGACAGCCTGTGATCCCTTCCAACCCGGCTTCTCCTATCCCGGCAAAGGTACCTTGGGGTCCGACCAGATCAACGTCCTCAACCTGATGTATTCGGAACTGGTTTCACACGGCATCAACCACTATGCGGCACTGGCTGTGGCTATGACCGCGATTGAGGAATCCAATGCCGGTCGCAACCTGCAGGAAGCTTGGTATTCATCCTGTCCGGCGGCCACAAACGGTCCAACGATGTGTGCCCTGCCACCGATTTCCGGTGCGCGTCAGGATTGTACCCCTGCCGGCGCTTGCGGTTATGTGCCAACCGGTCTTGGCCTGATCCAGTGGTCAGGCTGGGAAGAGGATGGCTGCTGGGGTGAGGGCTGTAACCTGCAAAAGCGTGTGAACCCGAATACCGGCATGAATTTCCAGAAATGCGATCTGGTTGCCGCACCCGCAGGCTGCGCCCCCAGCCATGAAGCCGCCATTCAGAACAACGTCGCCGCCCTGCTGTCTAACCTGGCCCAGAAGCCGAGCGTTGCCAGCGCACTGAGCCAGCCGATGACCGATGCAAGCCAGGCGGTCAGCATTGTTACCCATGACTGGGTGCGCCCTTATGGTGCCGCTGCCGCCACCCGTCCCGGCCATATTCTGAGTGCGATTGACAGCAATGGTCTTGATGATCTGGCCGCTGGAAACTGTAGCGGTGCCCCTGTTGCCAGCACTGGTGGCACAACCGGCGGTACAACCGGCGGCACGTCACCGGTTCTGGTGCACACATCCACAGGTGGTGGAACAACCAGTGCGGCAGCCTCCGGTGTTCCCGGTCGTCCAATCACCGTATCCCTGCAATCGCCCATGGCAGGCAGCGGCCTGCGCCAGACCGACTGTTTCGGGAACCGCAGTGCTGATGGCAATCGTTTCCATCCGGCCAACGATATCGTTAGTGACAGCGGTGTGGTTTATGCTGCCGGTGCCGGTGAGGTTATCGCTGTGCTTAGCAGCTGCCCGCAAAGCGGATTCAGTGGCAGCAACTCATCAAGCCGCGGTTGTGGTGGTGGTTGGGGTAACTATATCAAGATCCGTCATGCCGACGGCTCTACCACACAGTACAACCACCTTGCACCGGGCGGCGTGAATGTCCGGGTTGGTGATACCGTCGGGTCAGGGCAGCCAATCGGCCAGATGGGCAATACCGGTGGCAGCGGCGGCGCTCACCTTGACTTCATCGTCAAAACCCCGGATGGCCACGATATCAACCCGCATGCGGTCGTTTCCGGTCTTCCGGCAAATGTCTGCGGTAGCAACATGCAGACGGTCGAGTATCTCGGTCGCCTGAGTGGCGGCGGCACCAATCCATCAACCTGGATTGCCCTTGACGGCAGCCTGCAATCGGCACCGGGCAGCGGCAACTATGCCGATGGCAGTTATCCGGGCAGCCCCGGTGGCTCCTGCGGCGCAACCGCAGACCTCGGTCTGAATATCGATGCCGAACACATTTCCCATCTGGAATTGATGAAGCTGGTTTCCGGATACCGGTTCCAGGATCCGGGCTGGATGGAGTTCGTCAACTCATCAGCCAGCCGCGGCCAGTTGGTGCGTGAATTCAACCTGATCGGCGCTACCAAAATGTACATGAACTGGCAGGCCTATGAGCGCCAGATGCAGACCGCAGCCGTAGTTTCAGCCTGGGCAGCCGGCGAGGCCGAGAGAATGTACGGGGTTGGCACCAATAAATAAGTGCTGCCCCGCACAATCGCCGGGCATCACGGGACGCCTGTTCCAGAAGATGATGCAGCATCAGTGATACGCGCGATCCGAAAGCTGTTCAGAACCTGAACCTTACCTTGGATCACTGCACGCGCAATTCAGCCATAGCTGTCGAAAACCGCAGCCTGCTGCAACAGAGTTTTTATTGATAGTTGGCCGGGTTGTAATTCCAGATGCCTGCAATCTCCGGCTTTGTGCCGTTCATGCGCAAATAGAGTGTTGCCAACTCGCTTTGCAATTCATCCGTCGGATGGTTAAGCCGGACCATCATCATATAGCCGTCTCTGGACACACCGAGGGCGTCAGCAACCGCCTGATCCCCCTTGCCATTGGGATCGGCAAGCCACTCCGGCATCGGAATGAGCAGCACCTTCTCAACCACCCAATGCTGTTCGCGATAACCATCCAGCTGATTCAGCACATACCATTGGCGAAATGCTGAGGCCAGATTCTGGGGATCGCGATAGATTTCATCCTCAAGGTGAAATGGCAGGGACATGTTCTCCTGCATCGCCTGATAATTGAAATCATACAGGTCGCCCACCCAGTCGAGGGTCACATTCACGATACGCGTTTGCAGCGTGTTCAGCTGCAGCTCAAGGCCGCGCTCATCCAGAATGCCATAAACCGGTGGCATCTTGTTTTGCTGGGCATATGCAATATTGCCGGTGCCAGCGGTTGCCAACAGGGAGACCGCCACAGCCGCAGTCATCAGTAATCTGGATTTCACATTCATTTTTATCAGCCTGTATAAGCTTTATTGTCTTTGATCATCAGTTACCCGGACCGTAGCGATCCTCTTGAAAGAACGGGTGTCGCTCCGGCAAACCCAGATTGACCAGTTCAACAGCACCAATCCATACCCGTCCTGTACCGCGGGCATTCAGGATGACGTCAACACCGCTCAGGCGTGGTGCCTTCAAATCCGGGTTGCTGATCTCAAATACAAATGTCCGCCAGTCAAACTTCGACAGCTTGCTTTCCATCAGGTAAGTGGGCTCTTCGGAGCTGCCATCGACATAGCTGTTTTTGAGCGTGATAGTCAGAGGCCCGACCACCCTTTCGGCCTTCGCTACGACATAGATCTGATAGACATTCGGCGGCAAACCATTGGCGTTTTCAAAATGCGTAACGGGCTGGCTGCCCTCACTCCGGAACTCGAAGAAGGCGCTCGGCGCGGCACTGTAGGGGTTGCTGGCATCCATGGTTGCCCCGGCCGGATTCAATAACCCGTTCCTGGCATCCCAGCGCCGCACCAGTGTCGGGCTGGACGGACGCAAATGCAGAACATCATATTCCGGGCGCGGATCCCGTCGCTCATAATCCTGTGCCGATACGGGCATGGCGGTTGCCGATAATATGGCCGCAGCGAACCCGAACAGGGCCAGACGCGCGAATTGTGACCGAGTGGCGCTAAAATCCATAATCAGAAAACCCAAAAGAAACTGCCATACCCATGACACCCAGACCCTGTCAGTATACGCAAAATCACGGCTAACGCACTGGTAATCAGTAAGTTTTGTCATCATGGATTTGCAACATTCAAAAATAGTCTGCAAAATTGACGAGTATGAGGTGAAGATATGGCAGCACCGTGCCGTTCTCACTCATCCCGCAACCTCTGATCGGACTATATGGCGAACAGCAACCGCAATCTTCACAAACGCGTCACTCTCTATGAAGCGAGAGCGGCGGCAGAGGTATTACGCAGGCGCGGCTTCGAGGCTGCGCCCGAGTTCCGAAAACTTGTCGACCGGCTGTTCGGCGATCTGCCCGTCGATGTCAGCAAAATCAATCACAAGTCCAAGACCCGCATTGCCCAGAAGGCAATCAAGGATCATGACGGGATCGTTGATCTGGTTGGCGATGCCATCCGGGTCAAAATCACCTGCCAGACGACCGAAGAGGTCCAGCAGGTCCAGCAGATATTATGGCGTCAGCAGGAACTGGCGATTGCCCGCTATGGCCGGCCGCGGCAAGACACCAGCAAGCCTGCAGAGCCGGTGATTACCCGGATCAAGGATAATTTCGCCGAGCCGAAACGTCATGGCTATCGGGCCATGAACGCCAAGATCCGCATGCCAAACGGCGTTATTGCGGAAATTCAGGTGGTTCACAGCGCCATCGAGGCCGCCAATGCCCAGACCCATGGTACCTACAAACAGTTGACCACCCTCGAACGATCGGTCGGCAAACGCGCCTATACCGAGGCAGAAGCCGAGCGGCGCACCAGACTGATCAACCGTTTGGCCAGAATTTATGACCGTATTTCCATCCGGAGCGGCCTCGACAGCCTGATGACCAGCGTTGCCCGACAACAGATGGAAGAACGGCGCCAAAACTTCCGCGCCGGTGGCAAGCGTGGTCCGGCAGCACTTCTCAACCGCCAGGCAGAGAACATCCTGCCATCAGGACCGCTTGCCATGGAGCCGGGCAGGAAACTGACCCGCTTGCAGGCCAGCGCCCGTCTGATGAGCAATGAAAGCCACCTCGACAGCCTGAGCGTGAAGATCGACTGGCTGCTTGATCTGAAGGATCAACTCCAAACCGCTGGCCCCAAGGCATCGCCCGAAAGCGCCAGTCAACTGGCAGAGGCCATCAATGAGTTAGCGCAAAAATGGCATCAGTTGCCGGAACCGGCACGTACCAAAATGATTGATGGTGGCATCGCACCCGTTGGTGGCAAATCCCATACGCGCATGATAAGTTCCAGACCCAAATCTCCCTGATTTAAAATAGAAGCATAAAAATGGATGCCACCCCATTGAGAGCGGACAGCTCAGCACATGCCGCAGACATGAATATTGATCTGTCCGGTGATGAGCTGAGCTTTTTCAAGATCGCCGCAAACTATAAAGAAGAAGATCCGCTTGATATTCAATCTTATTTTAATGGAGAAGTAGAAATCAGCAATGCTGTATTTTGCGAAAAACAGTACAAGCTGATAAACAAAGATCTCAAAAATTCTGATATTCCACCACTTTACCATTTTTGCAAATATGGATACAAAGAAAACCGAAAATTTAATATTTATTTTGATGAGAAAAAATTTATAATAAATAAAGAAATTTCTCTTCTGTCCATAATAAAAACCCTCTCGAACACATCAGACCATGCCCTGATGGCCTACCTTGATAAAGCAAAACAGCAAAACGACAAAAAAGTAATAACTATACTTGAAGATTTACATAATAATGTCAATTATTGCACATTATTTGATCAAGAATACTACGAATCACAACTGACCGAACCGCTTGATGGGCTTTCCAGTCTGGCCCATCATATTCTGATCGGACAACAGCAGGGCCTGTCACCCCACCCTCTTTTTGACCTGAAATACTATCTGTATGACCAGCCCGACTACAAGCCCGGCACCGGGATCGCATTGATCGATTTTTACCAGCAGGACAATGATGATCACCGATCTCCATCACCCTTTATCGATCTGCTGTTCATGCGCCATTATGCCTCCATCAACGGCATCGCATTTCAGGATTATGCGTCTCTTCTGTGTCTGGCCATGCAGGAAAACAATATTCCGCCTGCCAAAAAAGTTAACAATCTCATCATTGCATCTACCCAGAACTGCTCTTTTGACTGGAGCTTATATAAAAATATCATAGTACAAACGCACGACAAGACAGAAAAAAAGAAAAAATTAAAAACAACATTGAATACAACGGCAATTATACTTCACTACAACAATCCGATACTTGTCATTATATCCTGCTATCATCTGACGGAGGGATTCAGCCAGCCCTTTGACATTCATGTTGTCGACAACAGCAGCGAACCATTCCATGTTGAGATATTGCACCGAAACCTATCTCACCTGCCGGGGATTAAAATCACCCGCCTTGATGCGGCCCGATCGTTTGGTGAAGCCAATAATATCGGCTTTGATTATACGGATACAAAATACTCCCTGTTCCTGAACGATGATTGCTTTATCAAACGAGAAGATATTCGGAAAAACATAGCTGCCCTGAAGGCCTCAAAATCTGATGCCATCGCGCCCGTGATCATCACCCAGGACGGTGATATCTCCGAGTTCGGTGGAAAAATTTCCGATTGCGGACAAATTATCCAGGTCGCCAAGTTCCTGAACTACAATGCCTATAAAAGCCAGCTGGAGAAAATAGAAGAGCCCATCAGGGTCGATTATATTTCCGCTGCCTGCATGCTGATAAAAACCGATGTGTTCAGATCGTCAGGCGGCTTTGACTATATTTTTGAACCATTTTATTACGAAGATACGGACTTATGCCGACGTCTGAAAAACGAAAATTTTGTCGTTTCAGTGAATCCGAAAACCGTCGCAGTCCATATCGAAAACTCATCGACCAAAGAGCGATTTCAGGATGATTTTATGCCGCTGATCCAGCGACAAAAGAACAAGTTTTCCAATCGCTGGTTTTTGAATGACAACCCCTCATTAAGATACAGGCTGCATGATCGTCACACGGTCCTGAACCAATCCGACAAAGATCTGGGCTATTCCAAAAAGAAACTGTGCTTTGTGTATACCCCCTTTGATTTACGCATTGGCGGGGGTGAACGCTATATACTTTCGATAGCGCAGTCATTATCGGAAGAATATGAGGTCTGGTTCCTGACGCCGCATTACACGAGCAAGCTCCGGTTCCTTCAGGTTATGGATGATTTGAACATTCCTGAAACGACAATCCATATATCCGATCTGAACAGCATATCCCGAAAGGTCACGCCGGACCTTCTGATTGCCATGGGCAACCATTTGACGCCACCGATACCGGGCATGGCCAGGAAGAATGTCTATCACTGTCAGTTCCCATTCCCCGAATATCATCGCGATGAATTAAGCCATGATAATATCAGGGATTATGATCTGGTAATGGTGAATTCAGAGTTCACCAAACGGCACTACACCGACCAGCTGCTGAAATACAATTTCCCCGGTATCAAGACCCATGTGGTATATCCCCCGATCAAGCTCTGTGCCGGTGGAGAACCAAGCCGGAAGGCCAGCAAGCCTTCGCTGTTGAATGTGGGTCGCTTTATCGCCCATGGGCACAACAAACGGCAGGATATTGTGTTGGAGATTGCCAAAACTGCCATGCAGCAGAACATCATTGAGTCTGCAGATATTATCGGCGGGCTCAGCACTGCTGAAGATGACAATGCCTTCTACCAGTCAATATATCAGCAGAGTCAGGCATATGACGGCATCACCGTGGCCGCCAATCTGGATAAAGACAGGCTTCATCAGGCCTATCTGAAGAACAGTGTCTATATCCACGCTTGCGGTTATGGTCTGGTAGACAGCATCAGTCCCGAATGCTGTGAGCATTTTGGCATAACCCTGGTTGAGGCTATGTCCTATGGTTGCATTCCGCTGGTATATGATGCCGGCGGCCCGGCCGAGATTATTCGTGACACGAATTGCGGCTTTCTATATCGGGATCAGAATGAAGCCGTTGCCCAGCTGCGCCAGATCGCAGCCATGAGCAAGGAAGAGCGCGAAACACTCGCCAGGCAGTGCCAAAGCAGCAGCCAGAAATACAGCGAAGCAACATTCAAAGAGTCTGTTACAGAAGCGATCCAGCTCATCTGATCACTATGAAAATCTTTCATCTTCATATACGCAAGACAGCCGGAACATCATTTTTTGATTTCCTGACGGACACCCTGAAAAAAGCCAAGACGTGCCCCATCAGGAGTGACTTTGAATTTTTTACCAAAGTAAATGATCGTGATAAATCAGCTTACTTTACTGATTTTGATATTATTTCTGGCCACTTCTATCAAGCAGCTCAATTTGTGCCCGGTGAATACAAAAAGATTACTCTATTGAGAAATCCGATACATCGTGTGGTGTCTGCCTACAACCAGATAGCCAATGACAAAAACGATCTGCAATATGCCAACATGATCGGCCTGTCCCTCTCCGAAGCCATCATCGATCCACAATTTGCCAATGAACTCTGGAATGGCCAGACACGTGCCTTGGTCGCAGCAAGTGGAAACAATTTCGAATCCATGACAGATCTGCAGCGCTTTGAATGCGCCATGGATTACCTCGATACCTTTGATATCGTCGGTTTTCAGGAAGATACGGCAACGATGGCCACAAAGCTTGCGACCATGCTTGATATCAAACCGGTGACCTTGCCAAGGTCGAATACGCAAGTGACCGCTGGCGGCGTATCTAAAAAGGAGGCATTTACCTGCCTCCCCGCGCTCACGACCCGAAATCGGATTGATCTCGCACTCTATTGTGAAGCAATAAGCCGGTTCAGGTAATCACCTGGAACCGGCTCACGCGCAATCTTGATCTTTGTTGTCCCTGCTGGCGTCAGCAAGGCCTATACAGCAAACAGTGCATCCGTAACTTCCGACGCATCAACGCCCAGCAGGGTAATCGTACCACCACCTGAGACCGTTATCACCGCATCGGTGCCTGTTGCCGATGCCGCAAGGTCGGCCGCCACATCGCCGGCAACCGTAATAATCTCGGTCGAGATATCGAAGTCCTCAATCACCACATCATTGGTATTGGAGGTATCGAAGACGAATGAGTCTACCCCGCCACCGCCGGTGAGCGTGTCATCCCCGGCATAGCTGATCAGGACATCAGCACCATTATCGCCACGGATCAGATCCGAACCGCTGCCACCATCAATGGTATCGGCTCCATCACCACCATTCAGTGTATCGACACCACCATCACCGTTGAGGATGTCAGCGCCGTCCTCACCAAACATCCGGTCATTGTGATCGCCGCCATTCATGAGGTCATTGCCACTGCCCCCGAATAGGGAGTCAGAGTTTGCATCGCCGTTCAGCGTATCATTCCCGATCCCGCCATAGAGGGTGTCAAACTCGTTCCCGCCGATCAGCAGATCGTTACCATCCTCGCCATACAGCAGATCGTTTCCGAACTCGCCATCCAGCGAGTCATCGCCCATACCGCCATAGAGAGTATCAAAGCCGGTATAGCCATTCAGGCGGTCATTATCATTGTTGCCATAGAGAATATCGGCACCACCGTTCCCGAACAGGCGGTCATCATTATCCCCGCCATAGACGACATCATCGCCATTGTCCCCGAACAGCCAGTCCGACCGGGCACCACCATCAATGGTATCGGCACCATCGCCACCATAAATAGTGTCCCACTCATTCTCACCGAAAATCAGATCATTCTGGGCATCGCCATAGATCAGATCACTACCGGTACCACCATAAATGGTGTCGTCGTCATTACCGCCCTCAATGGTATCCGCTTCAAGATCACCATAGATCAGATCGGCACCAAGCAGGCCTTTGATATAATCCTCCCCTGCGCCACCATCGAGGGTGTCATCACCATCGTCACCATTCAGCGTATCATTACCGCTCTGGCCCATCAGCAGGTCATTGTCATCACCGCCGAACAAACGGTCATTATGGTTACCACCATAGATAGTATCGTTTGTTTCATCACCGAAGAGCCAATCCGAGTTCTCGCCACCATTGATGGTATCGGCACCGTACCCGCCATAAATGGTATCAAACTCATTGCCACCATCTATTGAGTCAGAGCCAAAACCGCCATACAGCAGGTCATTGCCGGCATCACCACGGATCATGTCATTGTCGTTGCCACCATCCAGAGTATCAGCACCGGCACCACCATTAATAGTATCTACACCGGCACCACCAAGGATACTGTCGTCATTATTGTCGCCGAACAGTCGGTCGTTATGGTTCCCGCCGATAATAGTGTCATTGCCATTACCGCCAAAGATCGAGTCGGATCTGTTGCCGCCATCAAGGTAATCGGCACCGTTACCACCGTACAGGGTATCAAAGTCCTCCCCGCCACCGAGGGTATCATTACCATCATCCCCGTAGAGGATGTCATTGCCGTTCATGCCATTCAGACGGTCATTATTACCGCCGCCAAGAATGGTATCGGCACCGTTCTCGCCATCCAGCTTGTCATCACCGGCACCACCAATAATGCTGTCGTCGCCATCGCCGCCGAACAGGCTGTCTGCACCGGCATCACCACCGAGTGTGTCTGCAAGTGAGCTGCCGACAAAATAGTCAGCAATCGTAGAACCAAACGTATAGAACTGACCTGCCGCGTTGGTGAAGCCTTCCACATTCACGACGGTATCACCGCCAACGTTGGAAGTACCGCCAACAGTTAAGGACAGACCGGCGAAGCTTGAGACCAGAAGCAGATCCCAGCCGGTACCACCATCGATATAGTCGGTTCCGGCGCCGAGGCCCTCGATCGTATCGTTGCCCTCATTACCCAGCAGGGTATCAGCACCGGCATCACCAAACAGTATATCGTTACCAGCATTGCCCTGGATGCTGTCATTATCGGCACCGCCATAAATGACGTCATTACCACCGTTACCGATCCAGGTATCATTACCGGCACCACCATAGAGGGTGTCGTTACCATCAAAGCCCTGCCCATCACTGCTTTCGGCATCGGCAAAGATGATGATCTCGTTATTGACCCCCATGTAGGATTCAAAGCCGTAGATCCAGTCAGTGCCATCGACACCGAGATCAATCGGGCCGAAGTAATCGATCAAATTCATTTCCGAGCCGGTCAGGGCGAAGCTTACCTTCAGGAAGTCCTGGTTATTGCCGCCATAGAGGGTGTCATTACCGGCACCGCCCTCAATAATATTGAGACCGTCACCACCATAGATGACGTCATCACCGCCCTCACCATAAAGGGTATCGCCGCCTTCATTGCCGTACATTGTGTCGGCACCGGCACCGCCATAGGCACGATCATCCAGACGCCCGCCATAGATGAAGTCGTCGCCACCATAGCCAAAGAACTCGTAACCACTGCTGGTAATACCATCATCGGCATAGAGGGTATCCGCACCTGACGTGCCCGGAATCGGCTCCAGCGTGGTGGCGAACAGACGGAAGTCCAGAATGGTTGCGCCTTCGCCGGAATCAAATACCGCACTGTCCAGCGTATAGCTGCCGAGCATGGTGAATGTATGCGTACCGCTGATTGTTACCTCGGTCGCGTCACGGGTTTCACCATTGAAGGAAACGGTCGTGTAGGCGAGGCTGAAATCCTGATAGGAGAAGTTGCCGATAATCCCGATGACATCGACCTCGGCCGCCTGACTAGTCTGGTTGGAAGCGATGTAATCGGTAATGACATCGCCAGCCATGTCAGCAGCTGATCCACCCAGGAAAATGTCACTCGAGGCACCGCCGGCAAGGGTATCGGCACCACTGCCCCCGATGATGATATCAATACCATCGCTGCCGGATATAATGTCATTTCCGCCTTCACCATACATTTCGGTGTTATCCGGCGAACCGTAAATCTGGTCATTGCCCGCACCGCCGTAAATGGTATCGGACCCGGCAGCACCGGGGGGCACGGTATCGGATGGGGGATAATAGGCAGCGATCGTATCATCGCCAGCATTGCCATAAATGGTATCAGACCCGGCATAACCCACGATAGAGTCGGCACCTGATCCACCATTTAAGGGATCATTTCCACTGGTTCCCTCGATAACTGACATGTTCTATTCCCCCAACTAGCGTTCCCAAACGCGAAATGGGCCATGCGGATTGCCCGCATCGCCTTACTGTGCATTACCAGTTTTTATGAATTTCGAGCATGCCATACAGCACACTTTAGTCCCCCTATAAAAACCCCTAATAGTGTTTATAGGTGCTTTCGCGCGAATTGGCAACGACTTCAATACAATGATATGCACAGCCCGGCATGAACACCCGGATATGCGTATTATTGCCCGCGCTTCTGATTACGCTGCTGTTTCAGACTGAGGAACAACGGTACCGGCAGGGCAACCAGCAACAGCAGAACCAGCCCCCAGAAAAACCCGGTGATACTGGTCACATGATCAAGCCAGGGAGCCCCGGCCTCACCGGTCTCGGCATAGCCGGTAAAGATTACAATCGTGCCGACAATCGCCAGAAACAGACTGATGATCGTGCCCCGGACAATCCAGGCGACCAGCCGTTTAACCGGGGACATGGCATGGTCTTCAGCAGCATTGAACAGCGGGCGTGGTGTCTGGGCGGTCGGTTCGGTCATCGTCATTCGATCATCGTCAGTGGCAATCATCAGGCATGAGAGCGCAAATGGCATTCAGGCTTTAGCAGCCGTTTCGGCATCTGCCAATGACGGGTCGAGCATATGCAGCAAATGCCGCATCAGGCTGATCAGACAATCACCCTCAAATGTGACCCGTCCCGCCTGAACCCGAAGGTTACAGGGAATGCCATCAATCGTTCCTTCAAATTCACAGCGGCGGATGATGCTGCGCAGGGCATTCTGCTGGCTGACCGGGTTCAGCGGCTGCAGTTCCCAGTCATGGAAGATCGCCGCCGTGCGCAAACCCTTCAGCGCGTCATAGAGAGTGCGGTTGTCCACATTCAACTCCTGCCGCGTGTAGCCTGCATCATCCACCAACTGCCAGAAGGCGACAATCACCAGCGTCCAGGCGAGACGCGCCCGGAAATCAAACCGGGCCGGATCAGATTCAACGGAATGGGGGTCCATGGCATGACCATCGGCATCACGGACAATCAGCGCTTCCTTCAGAATATGCTCGGCCAGCGCCAGAAACTCGAGATCGACCGGCATCCGCTGGGCGGCAATCGGCTCATCACTCACGAAAACTCTCCCCGATGCTGATTTTATTCAGTATTGCTGTTTCAGCGCTTTGGTAGTCATGGCGCTCTTTGCCTGTATGATGCCAGTGTGCCTCAGATTGTGGCCCGTTTGACAGTTACGCTCATGATGACCATGCAATTTTCTCTCTGCCGTGCCGTTCCGGCCATGATTTGTCTGTGTCTTGGCCTGATATTCAGCCCCTTGAATGCCGCCGCCCAGTCCATCACACCGGACCAGTCGGCCCTGAAAATCGCCCGCCTCGCCGCGGTGATTCCGGTCATGGCTGACCAGATGGGCAATTATGCAGAGCTGAGCACTGATCTGCTCGGCAAATGGGATATCGTACCGACCGGACTGGTCGGCGAGAATGGCCTCAGCGTACCGTGGGAGAATGGCGGCATCGGTGCCGCCCCGTTTGGCGATGACAATGCGCTGGCCCGGCTCAACCTGACCAATGTGCCCCGGGGCATCTGTGTCGAACTCGGCTTCCTGACCCTCGATCAGCCACGGGTGGTCGGTTTCTATATCAATGGCACCAAGCTTGAGAACATGCCGATTACCCTTGGCGACTTTATGATCCATATGACCGAGAGCTGCACAGCCGATCCGAGCATGATCGACATTATCATGCGATAGACCTGTCAGGGTTGTCGTTCAGTGTCCGGCATCAATGCCCTGACCTGATCATTATAGGGATGCACCCGGTCGGTTGGTTGACCATCAATGGTGACCAGATCACCGCCAACGCTGTGCCAACGGAATATGCCGCCTGACAGGTTGTGCAGCGTGGTACCGGCTGCGGCCAAAGGCTTTTCCAGCCGGGCAATCAGGCGTGAGGAGCGGCGACCGACTGTGCAGTAAAACAGCGCCTGCCGATCCGCCACCATGGCCCCGTAGCGCGCCAGAAAATCCAGATTGGAGATATCGGGATCAATCCGAATGGCATCGGGCAAGTGGCTGACCGCATATTCCTCGGGCTGGCGCACGTCAAAGATAACCACGCCGCCCTCACCATTGCGCAGGCGGTCGACACTCGAGGGATCAATATGGGAGAAGCTATAGCGATCCTTCAGCTGTGCCTCGAGCCGGGCAAGCGCGTCGCCGGTACCGCTGTCCTGCTGCTGAAAAAACAGATCAGGCAGCACAACCGCACCGATGAGTGCGAACAGCCAGAAGCCGCGCACCAGCCAGCGACGCCATGCTATGCGCCTTACGGTTGTTGTCTCTGATGGATCACCAGACAAGGAAACCGGCCTGTCGGTAATCAGACCTGGGTCGGGTTCGGCGCGTCGCCATAGACCTCTTTCGGGTCAAAAACCAGCTCATCCTCTTCAAACTCGAGCTTGGCTGGCTTGTCCTCGCCCTGACCGACGGCGACCGAGCGATAGAAGCATGAGCGATAGCCCACATGGCAGCTCGCCTCACCGTAAGGGCCGTCGATCTCGACAGAGATCCAGACGGCATCCTGATCGTCATCGACGCGGATTTCCTTGACGATCTGCAGCAGGCCGGAATCTGCACCCTTGCGCCAGAGCTTCTTGCGGCTGCGGCTGTAATAATGGGCCTCACCGGTCTGGATCGTCAGCTTCAACGCTTCCTCGGTCATGTAACCGAGCATCAGCACCTCACCGGTCTTGGCGGAGGTGGTGACCACAGGCAACAAACCATCGGCATCGAATTTCGGTGCCAGTTCAAAGCCTTCCTCGATTTGCTCGATCGATACCCGTTGTGCAAACATACCCGTCATTATTCTGAGACCTTCGGAATTCAACTGCTGGAGGCGGATGTCCGGATGGGGTGCAAAGATATGCGAAGGCCATCCGCCGGTAATCTTGCGCGCAGATATGCCGTGCTTGCCGCCATCTGTCCAGAGCCAGCGGCGGGATAGCAGCTATAAGATCAGCGCTGGCGTACCATGCGGGCGGATTCAATCAGCGCTTTCAGACCCGGATGCTGGGCTTCATCCACATTGGTAACCCGGTAAATCCGCTGACGCCCCCCATAACCCTCAAGCAGCTTCTCGGGATCATTGACCTGATCGCCATAGAGGAAGTGCAGGGTAATTGTCCGCGGCGTGACGGCCAGTGTCAGGAACGGACCCGGCACGTATTTTGACCCCTTCAGAATGTAATGTATCGACTTTGCCGCCGGGATCGTCGCTTCCTCGCAATCCGGTGTGTATTCGAGGATCGTCAGCCGGACACGGTTTGCCAGATCGGCGATAGCCTCGGGCATAACCTGCAACAAGTCATTGGCTACATAATGGGTCACTGGAGTGTTCCTTTAACGGCCGGTATCGGCATCAAAAACAAGCAAATGATAATCAGTCTCTTAAACTCACATGACGGGTCGTTCAATCGCCCGGCAACAAATCAGCATATTTAGGCCCTCAGATCGACTGTTGAGCGGCTTTTCGGTTCCACCTGTGCCAGACCGTTTCTGCCGTAGCCCCGCTTTGCCCGCCAAGCCGCCATTTTATCTGCATTCCGGTCGCCATCGGATCGGGCGGTTGCCGCCACAACCTGATCACGCGCCAGATGTACCGGTTTGACTTCCGCCTGCGGTTTCGGTTCCGCCGCTGGTTTGACGTAGAGGGTTGTGCGCTTGCCGGTTTTTGGCACGCCGGTCAGGAGCCTGCCAAGTGTCTCCAGCCGCCCCGGCAGACCGATGCGTTCGGCGACCAGATTGGCCCGCGGATTACGACCGGCGGCAATGTTGCGGTTTACCACCTGCAGATATCGAGCGACCGTCGGCATGGCCTCGGTCAGATCGACAGCCATGGAGCCGCCGCCATTGGTCTGGGCCCACATCTCGGCATAAGCCTCGCTTCGTCCCCGTTTGGTCTGGGCCGTGTAATAGCGCAGGCCGCGGGCGGTCTGGGCTCCTACCCGTTTGGCGAGATTGCCGACATCATGGGCATGGGCCTTCTGGAACAGCCTGTCCTCGCTCATATTGTTCAGGATATAGGACATGACATGCCCGACCTCATGGCGCACGGCCCCGCCGATACGGGCATTCCGGCGGGGCTTGTCATCAACGAGGCTGGTATAGGTCTCGGCGATCATGGCCCGGCGCTTTTTCTGCTGAGCGATGCCCTCGACATGGGCGAAGCTGGGCGCAGTGTTATGCGCACCGGTACTGGTTGTGGCGAGTTCAGGATCAGCAGCAACCAGACTGGATACCCCATAGATCGTATAGCGCGCCTTGTGGATCAGGGTCAGGGCGTTGGTGTCAATCGCATCAACGGCATCGGCAACCTGTTCCCGGAAGCCGGGTGACGTGCCGCCAACAAATTTCAGCACCGGATGGGTACGCCGCACCATGATCAGCCATCCTCCGGCTGCAGATGGGCGATACCATTGGCATCGAGCGTGACAATGCCCGGCGCGGCGGCGGCCAGCGTGGCATAGTCGAGATTGCGGAATCGCTCATCAGGCAGCAGGGAAAACCGGCCATCCACAGCCATATCGGCATCGGCATCGCCGAACTGAAAATCCAGTCGTTCGACGCCATCTTCACCGGTGGTCTTGATGAAATATAGCTGCACTGCCTAACCCGTTATGCGGATATTATTGTATTTTCAACAGCATAGGTGAAAAAATCTCGTGTTTCCAATGATCCGTGCACGACCGGCGGCAAAACCCGCCTCGGCAGCATTGTCCGGCTTTATTGTCTTTTGTGCATAAGCTATTTGCGGATCACGGTTTTGCGAGCCAAGGTCTTGCCGCCCGGCCTACAACAGCCTAGTTAGCAGGGACCAACAGTTTGATAAAAAACGGAGTGCCGCAGATCATGGCTACCCTCACCCTCGATACCGCAAAGAAAATCATTGAAGCCGCCCGTGCCAAGGGTCGGGAACTGAACCTGAAACCGCTGACGGTTACGGTCCTTGATGTCCATGGCGTCACCGTTGCAACCGAGCGTGAAGACGGCTCCAGCCTGCTCCGTCCGAAGGTTGCCCATGGCAAGGCCTATGGCGCGATCTCCCTCGGTATCGGCAGCCGTGCGATTTTCAACCGCGCGCAGGAACAGCCCTATTTCATTCAGTCGGTCAATGCCCTCGCTGACGGTCATCTGGTACCGGTTCCGGGTGGCGTGCTGATCAAGGATGCAGGCACGCTGATCGGCGCTGTCGGCATCACCGGCGATACCTCTGATAATGATGAGGCCTGCGCCATTGCCGGGATTGAAGCGGTCGGCCTGACCGCCGATGCCGGTTAAGCCAGCAGCAGCACGCCGACAAGAATTCAAACATATCTGGAGGATTTCCCATGACCGCACGCGTGGACGTAAACGGCTATAAGGTGGCCAAGGAACTGGTCGATTTCGTCAATGACGAAGCAATTCCCGGCACCGGTATCGATCAGGATACATTCTGGAACGGCTTTACCGCGGGGCTTGACACATTGGCCCCGAAGAACCGCGCCCTGCTCGCCAAGCGTGATGCGCTGCAGGCCAAGATCGACGAATACCACCGCGCCAATCCCGGCCCGGTCAGCGATATGGGTGCCTATAAGAAATTCCTGACCGAGATCGGCTATCTGGTCCCGGAAGGCGACAAATTCGCAATCACCACCGCCAATACCGACCCGGAAATCGCCGAGGTTGCCGGTCCACAGCTGGTGGTGCCAATCCTCAATGCCCGTTATGCCCTCAACGCTGCCAATGCCCGCTGGGGTAGCCTCTATGACGCGCTCTATGGCACCGATGCCATCAGCGAGGAAGGCGGCGCAGAACGTGCCGGGGGTTACAACCCGACCCGTGGTGCCAAGGTTATCGCCTGGGCCCGTGACTTTCTGAACAAATACGCCCCGCTGGAAAGCGGTGACTGGACTGATGCGACCAAACTGAGCGTCAGCGGTGATGCGGTGATGGTTGCTCTGGGCGACAAGCAAACCGCGCTGGCCAGCCCGACCCAGTTCGAAGGCTATCAGGGTGATGCTGCCGATCCGTCCTCGATCCTGTTGCAGCATAACGGCCTGCATATCGACATCCGCATCGACCGCACTCACCCGATCGGCAAGGATGACAAGGCCGGTATCGCCGACCTCGTGCTGGAAAGCGCCATGTCGACCATTCTCGACCTTGAGGACAGCGTTGCCGCCGTCGATGCCGAGGACAAGGTGCTGGCCTATCGCAACTGGCTGGGCCTGGTCAAAGGCACCCTGACCGACACCTTCCAGAAGGGTGGCAAGACCGTTGAGCGTCGCCTGAATGCCGACCGTGAGTATACCGCCCGTTCCGGTGGTACGGTCAGCCTCCACGGTCGCTCGCTGCTGCTGCTGCGCAATGTCGGCCACCTGATGACCAACCCGACCATTCTCGATGCCGCTGGCAATGAGATGCCGGAAGGGTTGATGGATGCCTTTATCACCCCGCTGGTCGCCCTCCATGACCTGCGCGGTGACAGCGACCGCAAGAACAGCCGGGCCGGTTCGGTCTATATCGTGAAGCCGAAAATGCACGGGCCGGAAGAAGTCGCTTTCACCAACGAGATTTTCGCGACCGTCGAGAAACTGCTCGGCCTTGCGGAAAACACCATCAAGGTCGGCGTGATGGATGAGGAACGCCGCACCTCGGCCAACCTCAAGGAATGCATCCGCGCGGTGAAGGATCGCATCTTCTTCATCAACACCGGCTTCCTCGACCGCACCGGCGACGAGATCCACACCTCAATGGAGGCAGGTCCGTTTGTCCGCAAGGGCGACATCAAGGGCGCCGACTGGATCAGCGCCTATGAGGACCAGAATGTCGATATCGGCCTCGAATGCGGGTTCCGCGGCAAGGCCCAGATCGGCAAGGGCATGTGGGCCATGCCCGACATGATGGCCGATATGCTGGTTCAGAAAACCGGTCACCCGAAGGCGGGTGCCAATACCGCATGGGTGCCGTCACCAACCGCCGCCACCCTGCATGCCACCCATTATCACGCAATCAGCGTGGCCGAGCAGCAGGAGAAGCTGGCCAGCCGTGAGCGGGCCTCGCTCGACAAGCTGCTGACCATTCCGGTGGTCGAACGCCCGAACTGGCAGGACAGCGATATCGAGCAGGAACTGGCGAACAACGCGCAGGGCATCCTCGGTTATGTGGTGCGCTGGGTTGATGCCGGGGTAGGTTGCTCGAAAGTGCCGGACATCAATGATGTCGGTCTGATGGAAGACCGCGCCACCTTGCGTATCTCCAGCCAGCACATCGCCAACTGGCTGCGCCACGGTATCTGTTCGGAAGATCAGGTCATGACCGTAATGAAACGGATGGCAAAGAAGGTCGATGAGCAGAATGCCGGTGATCCCGACTACAAGCCGATGGCGGGCAATTTCGACAACTCTATCGCGTTCAAGGCTGCCTGCGACCTCGTCTTCGAGGGGACGAAACAGCCAAACGGCTATACCGAACCAACCCTGCACAAACGCCGCCTCGAGGTGAAGGCAGCGGGCTGAGGAGGGTCATAGTTCAAATAGCTCCAGCGGATATGGAAAACGGGCCTTGATGGCCCGTTTTTCGGTTATGCCGCCGGTACCGCCTTTTTGCGGGGGACAACCGCCATGCCGGCGAGCATATTCCGCTCCTCCATCCGGCGCAGGGTCTTGATGATCTTCTCGGTGACGATAGCCCCCTTGGGCACAATGATTTCGCCGGTGCCAAGCTTGATATCGCTGACCACAACATCACCGGTCCGCACATCATCAACCGGTACAACCAGCCGTTCCATCGCCGCATTCATGTCGCCGTCGGCTTCCTTCTTGAGCGTCAGGAACAGTTCATCCAGCTTGGCCTGATCCATCAGTTCGTTCGGTGAGGCATCAAACTGCATCCGCTCAATTTCGGCCTGCAGCAGTTTCGCCTTTACCCGCTCGGGATCAATGATATGGCCCACCTCGCCCGGCGGGTTCTCCATTGCATGGCCGATCCGTTTCGCCAGATGGTCGAGCGAAACCGGCTTGCGGATGAAGGCCTGTACCTGCAGCCAGGCAGCGGTCTGCACCTTGTCATCCTCGGCATAGCCGGTGAGAATGATGATCGGCGTATCCTTACGCGCATTTGCCTGATCGGTGCGTACCGCCCCGACAAAATCCAGCCCGGACAAATAGGGCATCGAATAATCACAGACGATCAGATCAATCGCCCGCCCCTTGGACATCAGCTCGATGGCATCAAGGGCGTTGCTGGCCACACGGATTTCCATGAAGCCCAGCGATCGCAGCATGGAACGCACCATTTCACGCACCGGCTCCTGATCATCAATGACCAGCGCAATCTTGTCGTCATATTTCAGCTCACCAGACATACTCGCCTCTCAAAATCTTGTAGTGCCCTATGAGGAAACAGTTTTTTTATCCAGCGCGATGCTGATCTTTTCTGCCAGATCATCGCGCCTGTATGGCTTTGTCACCACGCCTCCATTAACCGACTTGCGGATTTTTCTCAGAACCGACGCATCGGCATAACCGGTGGTAAAGATCACCGGCAGTTCGGGCCGCAACTTGCGTGCCTCAATCGCAAGCGTTGGCCCGTCCATACCACCCGGCATCACAATATCCGTAAACAACAGATCGATCCGACAGATCGAGGAAACAATCTCCATAGCCTCCGGTCCGTTTGTCGCCTTGAGGACCGTGTAACCGAGCTCCTCGATAAGTCCGACCGCAACATCACGCACCGCATCCTGATCTTCGACCACTAATATAATCTCGCCGGACCCTTTGACCAGACCGGCTGATTTGACCGGCTCTGCCGCCCGATCGGCGCGTTCGGTGACGGCAGGCAGATACAGCCGGACCGTGGTGCCGCGCCCGACCACGCTGTCAATCTGGACATAGCCGCCGGATTGCCGCATCAGGCCATAGATCATGCTGAGCCCCAGCCCGCTGCCCTTGCCCACCGCTTTGGTGGTAAAGAACGGCTCGAACACGCTGGCAATCTTGTCCTGTGGAATACCGACCCCCGTATCAATTACGGAAATCACAACATAATTGCCCGGCAGGATTTCATCCGCCTGAAACCGGCGCGGATGTGTGATGCTTGTCTCCGCACTCTCGATGGTCAGGTTGCCGCCGTTAGGCATGGCATCACGGGCATTGACCGCAAGATTGAGAATGGCGGATTCCAGTTGCGCCCGATCCGTCACCACATTGGCAATGTCAGGCATCAGGCTGACCTGCAGCTTGATGTGCTCCCCTAGACTGCTGGTGAGCAGATCGCGTAAACCCCTAATCATCTGGTTGGGTTCAAAGATGCTGCTCTCGAGCTTCTGACGCCTTGAGAACGCCAGCAAGCGCCGGGTCAGTTCGGCACCACGCTCGGCCGCATCGAGCGCCGCCGTAATCTGCCTTGAGGTCTTTTCGGTTGTCTCGACCTCCCGCTCCAGCAGTTGCAGGTTGCCCATCACCACGCTGAGCAGGTTGTTGAAGTCATGGGCGAGGCCGCCGGTAAGTTGCCCGACCATTTCCATCTTCTGTGCCTGAACCAGCTTGTACTCGACGGCTTTGCGGTCCGTGACATCGGTCATCACCGCAAGAGAGCGCTGGAACTGGCCGTCATCATACATGGCGATGGCCGAGAGCAGCACCTCGATCAGCTCGCCATCCTTCTTGACCATCTGGTATTCAACATCGCGGCATTCACCCTTTTCAAAGAATGCGGGCAATACCTCGTCCACCGCCTTTTTCCGGGATTCCGGGGTCAGGAAATCAACCGAGCGCCTGCCGATCACCTCGTTACGGTCATAACCCATAACCCGCAGCCAGTAGTTGCTGACGCTGATCAGACAGCCCGTGGCATCGATCGAATACATCATCACCGGCGTTTCATCATAGAGCAGGCGGAACCGATCCTTCTGCTCATTGATCCGCGCCTCCTGCTGGCGCTGTTCGGTGATATCCCGGCCCTCGGCAATGATGGTGGTGACATTGCCATGGCCGTCAAATACCGGCTTCAGGGAGAAATCGATCGGCACCACACGGCCATTCCGATCCTGAATCTCCACATTGTAGCGTATAAACTCGCCACGCAGAGCACGGCGGAAAGACACCTCAAGCTCGTGACTGAGATTTTCCCGGCTGGGCCACCAGTTGTGCATCCATATGGGTTTCTGGGTCAGCGCCTCACGCGTACGACCCGTCAACTCCAGAACCGCATCATTGGCCTCGATAATGTAGCCCCTGATATCCAGGACAACACAAAGCTGGAATGTCTGGTTAAAGATGGCCCGGTAGAGTAACTCGGCCTTTGTGGCCTCGGCGCGCGCTTCCCGTTCCGCCGTAACATCGGTCATGGTGGCCACGGCGCCCGTCAGCTGCCCGTCACGGTCATGCATTGGTGCGGCATGACACATGATGATCTTTCTGGAACCATCCTTCGGTGCAATGACCATCTCCTGATCGATGACCAGATCGCCCTTGGCCGCCCGAACCAACGGCACCTCATCGACAGCCAGACGAGTTACACCATCAGATCCGTACAAATCATAATGTGCCGCCCACTGTTCCGGGGGCAGATTGCGCACTCCCTTGCCGTGAAACTCCTGCGCCGCATCATTGAAAAGGATCAGTTCGGCATCCTCGTTACAGGCAACGATGCCATCCTTGATATTGGCCAGCACGGATTCCAGAAAGACACGGTTACGTGCCTTCTCCTGCTCATGGAGCTTGGCATCGGTAATATCCTCGAAGAACTTGATTACCCCGCCAATACCGCCATGCCGGTCATGCCATGGCACGATGGTCCGGCGTACCCAGATTGTCGGCCCGTCCGGCAGCGGCAGCACGTTCTCGGAAATAACCAGCGCGCCGGTATCGAGCGCGAGCCTGCTCTGTTTGCGCCACTCATCCGGCAGATAGGGCATGACCTCATCATGGTTCCGGCCAATCAGGTCCTGTTGGCCCAGCTGGTTGAGATCAAGCCAGCTGGCGCTTGCCGCAAGATAGGTCATGTCCAGATCGAACATGGCCATGGCAATCGGCAGTTGCTGGAAGAACCGCTGCAACTGTACCGGGTCGAGGCCCAGACCTGCGGCATCGGCATCGGCTTCACCCTCACGCTGCCGGGCAGCCGCGCCATAGCCTTCGATAATATCGACCACAAGGGCCGCGAGTTCCTGAAAGCGTGCCATCTCCTCAGCGGAGAAACGGTCACGCGGTTCGGTATCCATCAGACACAGTGTGGCAATGGCGGAGCGCTGCCCCTCCTGACACAACGGTATTCCGGCATAGAAGCGGATTGATGGATCAGCGGTTACCAGCGGGTTATTGCAAAACCGCCGGTCTGCCACGGTGTCCGGAACCACCACTGCGCCATCGGATGACAGGGTATGGGCGCAGAAAGCAGTTTCAGGCTCCACCTCCCCGAGGGGCGGGCCATAGCTGGCGAGGGTAAACTGCCGCTTGTCGTCAAGTACCGAGACCACGGCGATAAGCATGTCGAACAGCGAAGCGGCGAGCCTGACAATCCGGTCCAGTGCCGGGCTCGGCCCAAGGGTCGACAGCGCATGCGCCGATAGCACTGCAGATCCGCTACGCCGCTCAGCCAGAGCCGACTTGTTCTCCATAAACTCGCCCGTTCCCGGATGACGCCATCAAACCGTCAAGACACCATATAGAAGAGGCTTGAGCGGACGCCTCATATCCTGCTGCAACAAGACTAAAGAAAACAAAACCACTAATTCAAGTTAAAACCATACACCCATCAATTTAAAAGCATAACCGGATAAGATAAAAAATGATAAAATTATATATTTATTTTTATATAATGCCGTTTATTGCACAGGAAAACAATATTTCGGATATCGAACGAAACCAAAGAAATCGCAAGCCACAGCATCATTTACACGGTTGGGCGTTCACGAATTGATCAATGTGCCATCAAGACCGGGACAGGCAACTGCTTCAGAAAATCGCGGGTCGCACCACCCAGGACATATTCCTGAAATCTTGAATGACCATAGCCGCCCATGACCACCAGATCAGCGCCCGCCTCCTGTGCCCGTTGCGCGATCAGATCACCGACCGGCTGGTTGCCGCGGGGTATCGTGGATATCTCCGCCTTGATGCCATAGCGGTCAAGCATGGTCGCCAACTCGGCACCCGGCATATCATCGGCGCGGGTGGATGGGTCAATCATCAGGATCGTCACCGTACCGGCCTTGCCCAGCAGCGGCATGGCACGCCGCACGGCCCGCAGCGCCTCACGACTGTCATTCCAGGCAATCAATATATTGTCCGGGCGGAGTGCGCCCATACCTGACGGTGCTGCCAGCAGCGTCGCATCGCAGTCGAACAGCGCGCCGGAGAATACCTCGGCCATGGTCTTGCCAGCCCCCGCACCGTACATCCCGCCAAGCACGATCAGATCGGCGAATTGTGCCAATCGACCGAACTCATAACCGGGCGCACCGTATGGATAGGCAACCGGGCAGACCTCGCCGAGAATATCCTCAGCCAGCAAGACTTCCCGCGCCGCCGCGACGAGCGCTTCGGTCGCCTGCTTGCTCTCTTCAATGAACTCGGCGACCGCCATGCCGGAAGCATCGCCATAGATGAAGGGCGGATGATCGGCCAACCGGCTGTGCACCGCAATGGTCAGATGGGCAGAATATTGCCGGGCGATTTCCACGGCAGTCTTCAGCCATGGCTGGGTATCCGGTTTGTCCTCGATATAGGTCACTATGGATTTGTAAGGCATGACAACATCCAATCCTGATCACGGTTAAATCCTGATCATTGAGCAGCCCTCGCGGGCGGAGCAGTCGGGCTTAAAGTGCCGCCATCGTGGTCTGGTCAACCTGCTGTTTGACGTCCTCCACGGCTTCCTCGACCTGTTTTTCATACAGGCTGGCAATCCGGCCGAATTCATCGGAGTAGTTTTTCGCCGCCGTCTCGAAGAACTGGCCATACACCTTCATGACATCGCCGGGACAGTTGCAACTGCCGAGGCTCTTGAGGGCCTCACGGTCCTGCTCCAGACGGCTCTCGATGAACTTGAAGCACTCCCGGTTCATCGAGATGATTTGCTGGAAGAAATGTTCCTGCGCCTCAGCCGCGGATTTCAGTGACCGCTCATGGGCGCAAATCAGCGCTTCCATATCAAACAGTGGAAAAGCGCCTGTAAATGACCGGGGGCCGGTTGTTGTTTTTCTGGTTTTGCTCATCAGATGGTCCCTCCCGTTGCTGTGCCGTCAGGCCCGAATAGCGCCAGTCGACAGCCTTATAAAAATACAACTGTAAGTTGCGGGCATTGATTCAGATCAACGTAGTGCGGATTTTCATCAATATGCAATCGGACACTCAGAATGTTTGCTACTTTAGAAAGCGCTCTCATGAGTTTAAAGCGGTAAAAATTAGGACAAGTGCATTGAATTCAACTCTAACCCACTACCCCACCAACAAGGTAATTCGTCTTAAAAATATGACTTGCCCTTATTGTGGCTGTGACCTGACTACCGTACCCGTTATCAGCAAGGAACATGTCGTAGGGCGTAAATTCGTCCCTAAAGGGAAGTTAAATAGGCATTGGAACTTGATCGTTAATGCCTGTGAACCATGCAATAATCGCAAGGCCGACTTGGAAGATGATATATCGGCCATTACGCTCCAGTTTGAGGGCGAAAAAGCAAATCCAAACTATGATAGTGCCACCAAAGAAGAGGCAAGCCGTAAGGCTACAAATGCAATTAGTCGTAGAACAAAAAAGCCAGTGAAGTACAGTCACGAAAACATTAAATTCAGCTTACCTTTTGGATCTAATATCACCTGTAACTTCAACTTCGTATCTCCACCACAGATTGACGAAAAACGTGCCTTTGCGTTAGCACGCCTACAACTTACTGGGTTTTTCTACTGGATAACGTACCAGAAGAACAAAAAACGTGGTTATTGCTGGCCAGGAGATTTCCACCCATTAATTATCGTGAGACGTACTGATTATGGTAACAAGATCATCACGGATTTTGCCGATGCCGTATCAAACTGGGCACCATGTGTAATTGGACATACAGCGGAAGGTTTCTATAGCATCTGCATTAGACACTACCCAGACACGAAATGCTGGTCTTGGGCCATAGAATGGAACTACTCCATGCGTTTAGTAGGATTCTTGGGCGACCGATCTGTGGCTAAGTCAATTATCGATACGCTCGGGCCACTTGAAATGAATCATCAAGATTTAGGCAATGGGAATTACATTCGCTTTCGCACAGAAACCCCGCTGGTAGATAACGATGATAATTTATTTGCAGAAGCGACACCTCTTCTAGGCGACTGATTTTATTAGTCTGCAGTCTCAACGAAGCGCGAAACATACCGGCATGACAAGATTGAGGCGCTCCTGCGTCATGCTCTCGGACATAGCGGAGAGAGGTGCGGCGCGGCATGGCCAATCAGATCAGCCGGTCGCGGCCACAACCCTGCAGGGTACGGGCAATCTCGGCCCATTGTGGCGCCAATGGGCTGGACTTGCGCCAGACCATGCCGACCGTGCGCGTCGGACGCGGTGATGGTAAACGTTCAACCGAGACATCGGCGAGACGGGTTTCGGTCGGCACCGCCATTTCCGGGATCAATGTGACCCCGATATTGGAACCAACCATGCGCACCAGTGTCGACAGTGAGCAGCCCTCCATCATGTCCCGTGCCGCCAGTGTCGACGGCTTGCAGAAGGACAGCGCCTGATTGCGAAAGCAATGGCCCTCCTCGAGCAACAGCAGGCGCATCTCCCGCAACTGCTCGGCATCGGGTACCGGTTTGTCGGCATCGGCACGGGGCCGAACCAGCACAAACTCTTCATCGAACAGGACTTCTTCATGTAGCGCGGGCTCAGATACCGGCAACGCCACAACGGCCATGTCGAGCCTCCCCTCGTTCAGATCCCGGATCAGGGTCTGGGTCACCGCCTCACGCGGCAGGATATCGAGATCAGGGCTTTGCGCCCCCAGTTCACGGATCAGCCCCGGCAGCAGATAGGGTGCGATGGTCGGGATGATGCCGATGCGCAAGCGCCCCGTAAGGACGCCGCTTTCGGCACGGACAAGGTCGTTCAGTTCATCAACCGAGCGCAATATTTCGCGTGCCCGCCGGGCAAAGGTCTCACCGAGACTGCTCAACCGTATCTGCCGGGCGCTGCGTTCGGTCAGCGGCGCACCCAGCAATGCCTCCAGTTCCTTGATCTGAACCGAGAGTGCAGGCTGCGAGATACCGCAGGCATCGGCGGCCCGACCAAAATGGCCATGACGCGCCAGTGCCTCGAAGTATCTGAGATGTTTCATAGTCAGGCCATTCATAAGAAAAACTTATCACAAAGATTAGAATTTCAAAATTCCAATAATATTTAGAACTGTTATAAACAGGCCTCGATTGCGGGCTTCGGACAATGCGCGCGCGACGCCCGATATGACCAATTTTATACCAACCGATAAACAAACCTGATTGCAGGAGAGGAGACATAACAATGGACGGTATCGATGTTTCAGGCGGCGGCAAATGCCCCGTCATGCATGGCGGCAACACCATGGCAGGCTCAAGCGTCACGAGCTGGTGGCCCAATTCCCTCAATCTCGACATCCTGCATCAGCACGACACCAAGACCAACCCCATGGGCAAGGACTTCAATTATCGTGAAGCCCTGAAGAAGCTTGATGTCGATGCGCTGAAAAAAGACCTCCATGCACTGATGACCGACAGTCAGGAATGGTGGCCTGCCGACTGGGGCCATTATGGCGGCCTCATGATCCGCATGGCATGGCATGCGGCCGGTTCCTATCGCCTCGCCGATGGTCGCGGCGGCGGCGGCACCGGCAACCAGCGCTTTGCCCCGCTCAACTCCTGGCCGGACAATGCCAGCCTCGACAAGGCGCGCCGTCTGCTCTGGCCGATCAAGAAGAAATACGGCAACAGCGTCAGCTGGGCCGATCTGATGATCCTCGCCGGCAATATCGCCTATGAATCCATGGGCCTGAAAACCTTCGGGTTCGGCTTCGGTCGTGAGGACATCTGGCATCCGGAAAAAGACATCTACTGGGGTGCCGAGAAGGAATGGCTGGCACCGTCCGACAGCCGTTACACCGACCTCACCAAGCCCGACACCATGGAAAATCCGCTGGCGGCAGTCCAGATGGGCCTGATCTATGTTAACCCGGAAGGCGTGAACGGCCAGCCCGATCCACTCAAGACCGCCGAGCAGGTGCGGGTAACCTTTGCCCGTATGGCGATGAATGACGAGGAAACCGCTGCACTTACCGTTGGTGGCCATACGGTCGGCAAGTGCCACGGCAATGGCGATGCCAGCACCCTTGGGCCAGAGCCGGAAGCGGCAGGCCCTGAAATGCAGGGCTTCGGCTGGGACAACCCGAATATGAAGGGCAAGGCATCCAACGCTGTCACCTCCGGTATCGAAGGAGCATGGACCACCAATCCGACCGTGTTCGACATGGGCTATTTCAAGCTGCTGTTCGGTTACGACTGGGAACTGAAAAAGAGCCCGGCCGGTGCCCATCAATGGGAGCCGGTGAATATCCGGGAAGAGGACAAGCCAGTCGATGCCTCCGATCCATCGATCCGTCACAACCCGATCATGACCGATGCCGATATGGCGATGAAGATGGACCCGACCTACAACGCGATCTGTCAGAAATTCATGGCCGATGAAGCCTATTTCCGGGACACCTTCGCCCGCGCGTGGTTCAAACTGACCCACCGCGACATGGGCCCGAAAATCCGTTATGTCGGCCCCGATGTGCCGGCAGAGGATCTGATCTGGCAGGACCCGATCCCGGCTGGCAGCACCGATTACGATGTGGCAGCGGTCAAGGCCAAGATCGCCGCCAGCGGTCTCAGCCTCGCCGAGATGGTCGCCACCGCATGGGACAGCGCCCGCAACTTCCGCGGCTCCGACCTGCGTGGCGGTGCCAATGGTGCCCGCATCCGTCTGGCACCACAGAAGGACTGGGTCGGCAACGAACCGGAGCGCCTCGCCAAAGTTCTGTCAGTACTTGAGCCGATTGCCAAAGAGGCCGGTGCATCCATCGCCGATGTCATTGTCCTCGCGGGCAATGTCGGCGTCGAACAGGCGATCAAGGCAGCCGGTTATGCGGTCGAGGTACCGTTCGCACCCGGTCGCGGCGACGCCAGCGATGAGCAGACCGATGCGGACTCCTTCGAGGCTCTCGAGCCACTGGCGGATGGTTATCGCAACTGGATCATGAAGGAATATGTGGTAACGGCAGAAGAAATGATGCTGGACCGCACCCAGCTGCTCGGCCTCACCGCACCGGAAATGACCGTACTGGTCGGCGGCATGCGGGTCATGGGCACCAATTACGGTGGCACCAAACATGGCGTGTTCACCGACCGCGAAGGCGCCCTGACCAACGATTTCTTCGTCAACCTGACCGATATGGCCTACAAATGGGTACCGGCTGGCAATGGCGTCTATGAAATCCGTGATCGCAAGACCGATACGGTCAAATGGACGGCATCACGCGTTGACCTCGCATTCGGCTCGAACTCGATCCTGCGCTCCTATGCCGAGCTCTATGCCCAGGACGACAATGGAGAGAAATTCGTACAGGATTTCGTTGCCGCCTGGACCAAGGTCATGAACGCCGATCGCTTCGATCTCCACGCCTGATCAGGCATCATCAGACAACAGATAAAGGCTGCGCCCGTAACCACTCGGGCGCAGCTTTTTTATTGAGCCCGGCTTGGAAATGGCAACGCTGTGATGCTGTCAGGAAAAATTCAGTGCCGCGTTGGTCGCAAAATTTACAACCAAGAGCCACAAAAAATAAAACCCCCATCGCAACAAAAAATCAAGCACACAAAAGTACAACAAACAAGTCATTGCCGTTTACGAAACAACAACTCCAGAATTTTGAAAATTACTTATAACGTCAAAAATTTGGCCTTTATTAGCAAAAAATGAAAAAATAACCTTGATCTGACACGCAACAACCATATGTCGTTGGACATCTTTTTAGCATTAATCAGAAACAGGTACGAATTGTGTGTGGAATTTGTGGAGAAATTCTCTTCAAAAATAAAACCTCTGCGACCGCCTCTGCGGCACGCATTGAGCGGATGTCTGAAGCCCTTGCTCCGCGCGGGCCTGATGGCGGCGGCATCGTCATTCGCGGACGGGTCGGCTTCGGTCACAGACGGTTACGCATTATCGATCTTTCGGAGGCATCGGCACAGCCTTTCGTCGACACCCAGCTCGGCCTGACCATTGCCTTCAATGGCTGTATCTACAACTACCCGGAACTGCGCGATGAACTGATTGCCGCCGGTTACAGCTTTTCCTCAACCGGCGATACCGAAGTCATTCTCAAGGCATGGCATGCCTGGGGCCCGGATTCCGTGAAACGCCTGCAAGGCATGTTCGCCTTTGCGATCTATGACCGCGAGACTGGCCGCGTTGCCTTTGCACGCGACCGTTTCGGCATCAAGCCGCTCTACTACACACAGGATGACAGCGGCATTCGCTTTTCCTCGACACTGCCGTCACTGCTTGCCGGCGGCGACATCGATACGACAATCGATCCGGTTGCCCTGCACCACTACATGAGCTGGCACGCGGTCGTGCCACCGCCGCGCACAATCCTGAAAGGTGTCCGCAAACTGCCGCCAGCCACGGTTCGGCTTGTCGAGCCGGATGGCCGCCTGAAGGATATCCGCTACTGGGAGCCGGACTTCACCCGCAGCGAAGAAGACGCGCGCCGCCCGATGGCCGAATGGCGCGACATGGTGCTTGATGGGCTGCGTCAGGCCGTGCGGCGTCGCATGGTTGCCGATGTTCCCGTCGGCGTCTTGCTCTCCGGCGGTGTTGACAGTTCGCTGATCGTCGGCCTGCTGGCCGAGGAAGGGCAACAGCATCTCTCGACCTACTCCATCGGCTTTGAGGCCGCAAATGGCGAAAAGGGCGACGAGTTCATCTACTCCGACATAATCGCCAACAAATACGGCACCGATCATCACAAGATCATGATTCCGTCGGATGAGATGCGGAATAACCTGCCAAACGCCATTTCATCCATGGCAGAGCCGATGGTCTCCTATGACAATATCGGCTTTTACCTGCTGTCCCGGGAGGTCACAAAATCGATCAAGGTCGTTCAGTCCGGACAGGGCGCGGACGAGGTCTTTGCCGGCTACCACTGGTATCCGCCACTGGCCGAAACCAATGATCCGGTCGAGACCTATGCCGGCACGGTTTTTGATCGAACTCACAAGGAACTGGCAACGCAGATCAACCCGGATTATCTGCCGGAACGGGATGAGAGCCTGGCATTGCTGCAGGCGCATTTCGCACAGCCCGGCGCTGATGATCCGGTCGACAAGGCACTGCGATTTGATACCAATGTACTGCTGGTCGATGATCCGGTGAAACGGGTCGACAACATGACCATGGCATGGGGCCTCGAGGCGCGGGTACCGTTCCTCGACCATGAGCTGGTCGAGCTTGCCGCCCGCATTCCCGCCGAACACAAGCTGGCCCAGAACGGCAAAGGCGTGCTGAAAGAAGCCGCCCGCAAGGTCGTCCCGTCCGAGGTCATCGATAGACCCAAGGGCTATTTCCCGGTGCCGGAACTGAAATACATACAAGGCCCGTATCTCGATATGGTGCGCGATGCCCTGAGCAGCCAGAAGGCAAAGGAACGCGGCCTGTTCCAACAGGGATATCTTGACCAGCTGTTCGATGACCCAACCGGTCACATCACCAAGCTGCGGGGCTCTGCCCTCTGGCAGGTGGGCATGGTCGAAATGTGGCTGCAGGCACAGGGGGTATAATCATGGCGCCGACTAGTCAGGTCCGTCAGCGCAGTCAGGAACACCGTCTGCGCCGCATCCGCAGCGAGGGGATGCGGCCGCCGATCGCTGTCGAGCAGACAGGCGACAAGGATGTCGTCTTCGATTGCGGCTGGGGGCGACTTATCTTTGCCCAGACATTCGAATCAACCGAGGCACTCGCCGATACGATCCGGGCCGAAGCGCCGGAACAACGCGACATCGCCTTTTACGTCAAGGATCCGCACCTGCTGCTTGCCAACGCACCGCAGGAGCTGTTTCTCGATCCGTCCCACGCCTTCCGGCTTGATCTGGCGACCTATCGGGCCAAACGACGGCAGAACAAGGCGTTCTTCATCCGCCGCCTGACCACGCAAGAAGATGCCGAGGCGATCAATCTGATCTATTCCAAATGCGGCATGGTGAATATCGCCGCAGATTTCTTCTGGTCACGCAAGGATGCCCGGGCACTAACCGTTCTGGTCGCCGAGGATGCCGAAACCGGGGAAATACTGGCCTCTGTCATGGGGGTGGATCATCACCTCGCCTTCAAGGACCCGGAACGCGGATCATCCCTGTGGTGTCTGTCGGTTTCACCGCAGGCGCCTCATGCCGGTCTCGGCGAAGCACTGGTCCGCCATCTGGCCGAACATTTCAAGGCACGCGGCGCATCCTATATGGACCTGTCTGTTCTGCACGATAATGAACAGGCAATCGCGCTTTATGAGAAGCTGGGTTTTCGCAAGATCACGGCCTTTGCGGTCAAGCACAAGAACCCGATCAATGAGAAGCTCTATGCTGGTGAATTGCCGGACAGCGAGCTCAACCCCTATGCCAGACTGATCACCGATGAGGCGCGCCGCCGGGGTATATTTGTTCATATCATCGATGCAGAGGATGGATATTTCCGCCTCAGCTACGGCGGTCGCACCGTCAATTGCCGGGAGTCCCTCAGCGAATTTACTTCCGCCGTCGCAATGTCGATCTGCGATGACAAACGCGTCACCCGCCGGATTGCCGACAAGGTAGGCGTCAATGTCGCGGAACAATGTATCGGCACAACACCGGAAGACCATGCCGCCTTCCTCGAAAAACATGGCTCTGTCGTGGTCAAACCGGCACGCGGCGAGCAAGGCAAGGGCATCTCGGTTGGTCTGAAAACAGTGGCTGAAGTCGATGCCGCCATCGCCCGGGCCAAAGAGGTCTGTGAGGATGTGATCCTGGAAGCCTGCTATGACGGCGAGGATCTTCGCCTTGTCGTAATCGATTATGAGGTCGTTGCGGTAGCGATCCGGCGACCGGCCCGCATTGTCGGCGATGGTCACCGGAGCGTCCGCGACCTGATCGCAGCCCAAAGCCGGCGCCGCGCCGCGGCAACCGGCGGTGAAAGCCGTATTCCCATGGATGCGGAAACCGAGCGTTGCATCGAGAATGCCGGCTATACCCTCGACAGCGTGCCAACAGAGGGCACCGAGATCACTGTCCGCAAGACCGCCAATCTGCATACCGGCGGGACAATTCACGATGTCACCGCCGAAACCCACCCGGCCCTTATTGGTGCCGCGATCCGCATGGCCAAGGCAATCGATATTCCGGTTACCGGTATCGACCTGATGATCAAGGATCACACCCAGCCGGACTACATCTTCATCGAGGCCAATGAACGCCCCGGTCTTGCCAATCATGAACCGCAACCGACAGCAGAGCGTTTCATTGATCTCCTGTTTCCTTTATCCAAGAGGGCACAGGAGCGACGGGCCGAGTTCCACGAACTGACCGTCGAACAGGAAACCGACAAGGCCGACGCGCGTACATGACAAAACTTGAAATCGATACCGACTACCTCCGAACCCAGCTCCAGCAACTGCTGGATATCGCCAGCCCGACCGGCTTTACCGACAATGTGGTGCGTGAGGTTTGCGACGAGCTGTCCCGGCTCGGCGTGGATTTTGAACTGACCCGCCGCGGTGCCATCCGCGCGCGCATGCCGGGCGTGGACAAGCAGCCCGCACGGGCCTTTGTCTCGCATCTGGATACATTGGGCGCACAAATCCGCAGCATCGATACAGACGGCAAGCTGAAGCTCGTCTCCATCGGCCACTGGTCGGCCCGGTTTGCCGAGGGTGCCCGTGCGACCATCTTCTCGAAACAGGGCAGCTATCGCGGCACCATCCTGCCGCCCAAGGCATCCGGCCATGCTTTCGGCGAAGAAGTGGATACCGCGCCGGTTGGCTGGGACCATGTGCGCCTGCGCATTGATGCGCGCGCCGGCAGTGTCGAGGAGGTAACCGCGCTCGGCATCGGTATCGGTGACATAGTCGCCATCGATCCGCAGCCGGAGTTTCTCGATAACGGCTTCATCGTGTCACGACATCTGGACGACAAGGCTGGCGTCGCCACCATGCTGGCCGCGCTCAAGGCGATGCGCGATGCCAACGCCACCCCGGTGGTCGACACGATCTGGCTGTTCTCGATCTCTGAAGAGGTCGGCCACGGTGCCAGCCACGTGCTGACACAGGATATTGCATCAATGGTCGTGGTGGATAACGGCTGTACCGCACCGGGCCAGAACAGCGCCGAATTCGGCGTCACCATCGGCATGGCCGATATGACCGGCCCGTTCGATTACTACACCACGCACAAGCTGATCGACCTGTGCACGGAAAACGATATTCCCCATCAACGGGACGTCTTCGTACATTACCGTTCCGACAGCGCCTCGGCAATCGAGGCCGGTGCCGATGTACGCACGGCACTTGCCACCTTCGGCATCGACGCCAGCCATGGGTATGAACGTATTCACATGCATGCCCTGCAGTCGCTGGCCGAACTGCTCACCGCCTATGCGCTGAGCCCGGTCGACATCAAGCGCGACGCCGAGGAAATCGGCCCGATCAAGGGCTTCCCCGAACATGACGTCGAAGCCGCCGACCAAAATTTCGACCCGGAACTGGCCACTACTAATACCCAGTAGGTTACGGCCAGAACGAGTGAATTAACCCACCAACAGCGCGTAAAACATCATAATTCCAATAGTAAATTAGCCCACAAGCGGAGACAGCTTATCTGCAATATCAAAGCCCCTTGACGTCACCTCGAATACCTCACCCTTGACCCCACGCGGTTTTATTAGCTTTTCGCCTTGCAACTGTTCGAGTGCGGCCTCCCAGCGGGCAATAGACCGCTGGTCTTTTGAATCTACAAAGTTAATTCCATTTGTCTGTATTGCTTGCCCACCAATATACCGCATGTGAGTAATAATTCTGTTGCGATCCTTTGCTGCCTCAACCAACAATCTTTGAGCCTCATTCGACAAACGTTCTTCTACAGCGCCATCACTTACCGAATTTGCCTCCCCAAAAAATTCTTGCGCACCTCCAGCGACAGCTTGAGACAAATTAAGGTTATCTCGAATCTTTATTTGAATTTGTCGCCTAAATTTGTCTGAAAAATCAGAGATATTGTCATAGGTTTCGACCAACCCCTGATCCAAGCACCATTTTTTAAACTCTTTAAGAGCAGAGTATTGAACCGGATCGAGGCTTTCTGGAGCAACCGGTGCAGTAGAAAAATATACCATTGCTGGTTTTTTTTCGTTGATGTGACGTTTGATCTCTTCAACTGTTCCACTCTCAAAATCACCCGTAGGGGTTCCTAATCGAGTCCAAAACACACCAATCAGTAAATCGCAATTATCCAAAACATTTTGGTTTATAATATCTTGGGCTCGGCCAGACAAGTCAGGAGCAGAATGCGTTTCCCAACTAACTGGAAGAACAACACATTTAGTCGATTTTGAATTTATGTCATTCCATTCATGGATAATATCCCGAATAATATTTCTTTCTTCGATAACATCAGCAGGAGATGCTATCATTACTGAAAATACAGTAGCTTTATATGCCATTACTAAATCATACCTCTTGAATTTTTACTACTTTCTACAAAAAACAACAATCGAGCATTACCATAATAAAACCATTCACAACAACCCTATATTTAAAATTATTAAATAATAATTCAACAAAATTCAAACCAAGATATTAAAAATAAATACAATATCAATTTTGACAATTGCCTAAAAATTAACAGAGACGACAGATTGTTCCGCAGGGCCGTGAGAATACCAGCGCTTCTGTGACGTCAGGATTGACGAAGACAAAGTCTGGATTTTATAGCGGCGCTGTAAGACTAAACTCCACGGCCCTCAGATTACCTGCTGAAAGGCTAGTTTATGCGCCAAGGTTGTAGCAGGTGCGGTCATAGGCACCAATGAAGCAGAAGCGGTATTGCGTTCAGGATCGGGAGGCAGCTTTGTCATCGCCAGATAGTGCCGTGATAATGGAGCCCAGCAATTGGTGCAGATCATCGCGGTGGGTAATGGTTGTACGCCTTGGGTTGGCATCTGACGTCATCACCACGGTCAGGTCATGATCCGGTACGACATAAAGCATTTGCCCGCCATAGCCCCAGGCATAGCGCACATCTGCTCCATTGATCCGACCGAGAAACCAACCGTAACCGTAACCGTCACCGGTGTACCGGGATCGGGTGCGGGCAGTCCATGATTGCCTGATCCAGTCAGCAGAAACCACCTGCGTGCCATCTGCCGCCTGACCATGGTTGCGATATACCTCGCCGAATGCCAGCAACGACCGTGGGCTCATGGCCATCTGGTTGCCGCCCAGGTAAATCCCTTGCGGATCGCGATCCCAGCCACCAATGCCGAAACCGTCAACCGCTGCAAACCAGTCCAGCGCATTGGCACGGGTTGATTTGCCGGTCACCTTTGTCAGGATTGCCGAGAGCAAATGGCTGGAGCCGGTCGAATACAACATGTCGCCACCCGGTTCATCAACGAATGGCCGGGACAGCGCATTGCGGACCCAGTTGCTGCTGGCAACCCAACTGCCGTAATTGGCGCCCGACGTTCGCTGCAATCCGGCCTGCATCGAAAGCAGGTGCCCGATCGTGATCTCGGACAGCCGGGGATCAGGGTCGGCCGGCATATCATCACGCAATATTTCAATAATCGGCTGATCGGTGCCTGACAGCATTCCCCGGTCAATGGCGATACCGACCAACGCTGACATCACGGTTTTGGAAGCGGATTTGATATTGGTTGGCACCGTCGCCGAGTGGCCATTATAGCCCCGCTCGGCGACAACTTCCCCACCCTTGGCAACGAGCACGGTTTCAAGTGCAGTGAGTGCATCGGCATTCTCCAGCACCTGTTCCAGCGTATAATTTTGCGCAGATGCCGACCGAACGAGGCCGGTGAAATGTAGCATTGTGCCAAGCAAGGCGGCAGAACCACCTTGCAAAAGAGTGCGCCGGGTTGCTGTTGAAGAATCCATCATTGATGGCCGCTTGCTTGCCGTGTGACGATCTGGAACTACACAACATGACATAGTGCTGCGCTGACACGGGACAAACCATTCCTGCGCAGGTTTCCAAATGCAGCCACACTAAACACGGCAAAACCGCGGCTTACAGGGCAGCCAGATTTACAAAGACCGTATCTGGGGAATTATGGCGGTGCTGTCAGACTAAACGCAACAGGTCTCAGATTTCCTGCTGAAAAACATACTATGCAGCAAAGCGTTGAACAGTCGAATATAGAAATATCGATTTGTCTATATATGCAACACAGCACTGATATCACTATTATTTAGACTGGTTGACCAACGCCAGCCAGTCGCGGTTGCGGTAGCGGGTTGCGAATTCGACAGCACCGGGCAAATCCATGGTCGGATGGCGATCACGGAGCAGGACAATGCCGTCGGGGTGATGGGTCAGCCAGAGTGGGGCATTGTCCCGTGTCAGTTCATCAACCGGGCGGGTCAGTGGCACGAAGGCACCAAGCTCGCCGTCATAGCGTCCGATATTGGCCAATGGCCGGTCGCCAAGATGCTGGGCCAGATAGGCCGCCATTGGTTCCGGCGAAAACTCACGCCGGACAAAGCCACCACCGATGAGATGCACAATCACAAACAGCATCAGGCTCTGGCAGCAGAGCAGGACAACGGTATTCGTACCGGTCTTGCCATCCCGTCGATCAGGCAGCCGAACAGCAGCAAATACGCAAAAGACAATCAGCACAGCCAAACCGGTCAGGGTCGCCGGGCGGCTTAACTCACTGATGAAGTCGAGAGCATTGGGAGGCAGAAAACCGGGCTGCACCAGAATGACACCACATAAAGCCATCGCAATAAATGCAGGTAGTATTGGCAACAGTCCCAATAACCGCCCAGAGCTGAAAGCATTGCCCTGTCGATCCAGACGGTTGGCCATCATGGCAATCCAGATCGCAGCGGCAGGCATGAGCTGGATCAGGTAGTGCGGCTTCTTCCCGCTGATCAGCGAGAACAACAACAGGCCGGACAGGAACCATATGGCAAGCATTCTGCTCGATGCCGTTGTCTTACCCTCCGACAACCGCCAGCGCTTCACGGCATCGGTCGCCATGCGCCACAGATCAGGCCATAAGACCCATGGGGCGAGCAGGATTGGTGCCGCAACCAAGTACCACCAGATCGGTTCTTTATGGGCGAAGGAATTGTGCATGCGGCCCGCTGTCTGTTCCCAGAGCAGCTTTTCGGCAAAGGCCTCGCCGCCGGTTAATGCGGCCGGTATGGCCCAGGCTGCCAGTATCAGACCGCCGAGCAAGACGCCGAAAAACAGACCACCATACCAGTTCCGAAAGCTGCATGACGCACTCCCTGGAGGTCGCCAGAACTGCCAGCCGAGACCAACCGCCATGACCGAAACCAGTGCCACCGGCCCTTTTGCCAGCATGGCAAGGCCAAGCCCGAGAGACAGGGCGGCAAGTTCCTGCCAACACCATCGTCCGTGTTTCGCGGCATCCCATACAGCCGTGACCGAGACGAGAATGCCGGCCGTCAATAACTGGTCGAACATCACCAGCGTGCCATAGATGGTGATCAGCACCGAACCGGAATAGACCATCCCGGCAAGCATCGGAACGTCAGCGGCATCGGGGCAGAGACGACGCGCCAGCCGCATGGTGAGGGCCACAACAAGCATGGCCTCGAAAAACGGCAGGATACGGGCGAGCGGCACGGAAAAGCCGGTCAGTGACCAGACCGCATTGATCAGCCAGAACAGCAATGGCGGTTTGTGATCATAGGGCTGAAAATTGCGGCTCGGCACCAGCCAGTCACCGGTGTGAAACATCTCCCATGCCACACTCAGATAACGGGTCTCATCCACCGGCAAGGGCGGGCGCAACAGAACGGCATGACCACAGGCAATCAGCCAATAGCCTGCGATGAGCGCCAAAGGCAGCCAGTATGCAAGGCTGGCACGACCAGCCTGTTCGGCTGGTTTAAGGACAACGGTATCAAGGCTCATGGCACTGATGCACCTTCCACGTCATCAAGCGTCGCTGCCCGTGCAGATCGTTTGAGCAGGACCAGATTGCGGGTATAGACCACAAGCCCGGTCGACTGTCCCAGAATGATCACCGGATCCTGACGCCAGATCGCATAGCAGAGCAGTGCCGCCCCGCCACCGATCGACAGGTACCAGAAAACTTCCGGCACAATGCTGCGTCCGGCACGCTCACTGACCAGCCATTGCACCAGAAACCGGGCGGAAAACAGTGCCTGCCCGGAAAAACCAAGCGCAAGCCAGAGTGTTGTCGTGCTGAACATCTCAGAGCCTTGATTGTATGGATTGAGACTGTGGGCGTGTATCCGGGTCGGCATGAATGCGGGCGCGGTTGCGCCGATGCTGCAGCCGCATGACACCGGCCAGATCGAGAATACCGGCCAGGGCTCGATCAATCGTGCCGTATTTGGATCGGCCATGGCTGCGCGGGCGGTGGTTCACGTCAACCGATACCACATCGCACCCTTCCCGCTGTACGAGCACCGGCAGAAAGCGGTGCATATGATCGAAATATGGCAGTTCCAGATACAGGTCACGCCAGATCGCCCGAATACCGCAGCCGGTATCGTCAACGCCGTCATTCAACAAACGTCGCCGCAGCCCATTGGCAAAGCGGGACGACAGACGCTTGACCAGACTGTCCTGCCGACGTTTGCGCCGCCCAGCGACGAGGCCGATATGGCGGCCCGCATAGCGCAGGGTTTCAACCAGACGCGGAATATCCGCCGGATCATTCTGGCCGTCACCGTCAAGCGTGACCACAATCAGCCCCTCTGCCCGCCGGACACCGGACAGCATGGCGGCACTCTGGCCGCAGGGCTGGCGATGCCGCAGACCGATGATAGCGGCATCAGCTGCTTGCAGATTGGCAAGCACTGTCGGGGTCGGATCAGTACTGCCGTCATCGATCACGATGATTTCGTATCTGTAACGCCCCTCGACAGCGGCAGAAACCTCCGCCACCAGCGCGGCCAGATTCTCGGCTTCATTGAGCGCGGGGATCACCACCGACACTTCGACAGCGGCATTCATGTTGATGGTAACAGCAAGTTCGCTGCCGGTTGCGATGCAATCGGGCATGGGATTGGCCTTTTCCATGATGGTGAGTTCAGTCTCGCCGCTTCCGCCCGGTCAGCATCGAGAGCACGAGATTCTCGTGATGCTGGCGGGAAGCGAGGACGACGCCTGCGATGTGGAGAAAAACAAGGATGAGCGTGGCGTTGACGATGAGTTCATGCACATCCTCAACCCACTCAACGCCCCAGAACCGGTCAGTGGTCATCAGGAAGCCCGACAGCGCGATAAGCGAGACTGCCAGCATCAGGGCCAGCACCATCGCCCCACCTGCCGGGTTATGCCCCAGATAGCGGCGGGGATGGCCACGGCGTATGTCCCGCAGATAGTCGAGGACACTGCCCGGCTTGCGGACAAAATCGGCAAACCGTGCATGTGTCGTCCCGACAAATCCCCAGATGACCCGGAACGCAATCAGTCCAGCCGCGATATAGCCGACATTCTCATGCAGCCAGCGGATCTCACCACCGCTGAGATATGCGGTGATGAATGCCGCTACCAGCGACCAGTGAAACAGCCGTACAGCCGGGTCCCAGACCCTGATTGTGCCCGACTGCGCCTGACCTTCCGTTTCGACAGTCATCAGTCAATGTCCTGATCGACGATGTCGCCTGTCGTTGGATCGATATACAGCTCGGCCTTTTCATGCTCCGGCGTGATCACATAGGCCTCGGCGCAATGCTCTTCCGCCTTGACCTTGCGAACCTCATAGCCCGCCTCGGTCAGCTGCTCCTTGATCTCGTCAAGCGACATCCAGGCACTCTCCGGCGCTTTGGTACAGACCAGATCATCATTGTCGGCCAGGGCATTGCCGGAACCGCCAGCAATCGCAGCCAGGGTGATCACAGCAGCAGAAACAATACGAGCAAAACGCATATCCATCTCCCGGATTTCAGAGGGTTAAAAATCGATGAGCGGATACTAGGGCGGGATTACTGATGGCATCCTGACGCCGGATGTCAGATAAATGTCAGGTTCGTTGAGGCAGAGTGCGCATCATGATGACCAATCCTTGCAAAAGACTGTTCGACCGTCTGCAGTACACGCTCGTTTGCAGCCTGCTGTTGTGCCTGCTTGCCGGCATGGCACAGGCGGATATGCTCGGCAGCGCTCCTGATCACGAACAGGCACGGGCCGCGATGGAACGCGGTGAGATCAAACCGCTGGTCGATATTCTGGCCCTGACCAGAGACAGGCTGCATGGCCAGTTGATCGAAATCGAGCTGGAGCAGATCGATGACCGCTGGGTTTATGAATTTGAAATGATCCAGCCGAACGGTGAAGTGATCGAATATTACGTCGATGGCAGCACCGGCGCTTTTGTGGATCAGGAGCTGAAGCGTTGAAACTGCTCGTCATTGAAGACGACGAACGGCTGCGTGGTCAGATCGTCCGGGCACTGGAAGGCAATGGCTATGCCGTCCTGTCCACCGGCGATGGCATGGAGGGCTGGGAGCTCGGCTCGGTCGAGACCCTCAGCGGTATCATCCTCGACCTCGGCCTGCCGGAACTCGACGGCATGACCATGCTGCGGCGCTGGCGTGAGGAAGGCATCAATACGCCCGTGCTGGTCCTGACCGCCCGATCAAGCTGGATCGAACGGGTCGATGGCATGGATGCCGGTGCCGATGACTACCTGACCAAACCGTTTCGCACCGAGGAACTGCTCGCCCGTCTGCGCGCCCTGATGCGGCGTACCGGCGGATTTGCCGCGCCGATCATGGAGGCCGGGCGTCTCAGCATCGATCCGCGCCAGATGAAGGTCAGCAAGGACGGCCAGCCAGTCGACCTCGCCCCGCTTGAATACCGTCTGGTGATGTGCCTGATGACCCAGCGGGATCGCTGGCTGAGCGGTGCCGATCTGCTCGAGCTGATCTATGACCATGCCGATCAGAAAGACATCAATGCCGTGGAAGCGCTGATCGCACGGACAAGGCGCAAGCTGGGCAAGACAGAGATCGAGAGCCGCCGGGGCTTCGGCTATCGGCTTGCGGGCGAGGAAGAAGGCGTGGCCGCGCCATGATTGTCCCGCTGTTTAAGTCCTTGCGCAGCCGGCTGCTGCTCGGCACCCTTGTCTCACTCCTTATCATGCTGTTTGTCGCCCAGATCTTCATGAGCGACCTGTTCGAGCGGCATGTGGAGCAGCGGGTGCATGACGAGTTGAACGAACGGCTGAACTTCATGGGCGCCAAGCTTGATAACGCCCTCGGCACCGGATCGGCACAGAATGCGGGTGAGTTACTGGGCGAGGAACTGGCACGGCTTGAGCCGGGTTATCAGCGACCTCTGAGCGGTTACTACTGGCAGGTTGCCACCAATGGCCAGACATTGCGCTCCCGCTCGCTATGGGACGCCTCGCTTGACGTCGCAGGTAACACCAGCAACGGCAGCATTGACTTCATCCCGGTTCAGGGGCCCGACGATCAGCCCCTGATCGCCGCCTTGCGCACAGTCAGCAGAAGCATCGTGATTGATGGCCGGCGCACCCCGACTGTTGCCCATCTCATCGCCACCGTGCCACGGAGCGAGGTTCATAATGCGCTCAAGGCCTTTAAAAGCGAGATTGATATCTATCTCTGGATTCTCGGCATCCTGCTGTTTCTTGTGGGCATGGTGCAGATACAGATCGCCAGCCATCCGCTGAACCGGATCAGAAATGCCGTCAGTGCCATCCGCCGGGGCACCATAGCCCGCCTGCCCGGCACCGGCCCAAGCGAATTGACCACGCTGGTCAGCGAAATGAATGACCTGCTGGATGCACTGGATCAGGCGGTGGAGAAAGCCCGCTCACGGGCAGCCGATCTGGCCCACGGCCTGAAAACACCACTGACGGTCATTCAGGGAGAGATGGAGCACCTGCGGCATACCGGTGTCGTAACGGCAGAACAGGCTGAAGGGATCGAACAGGCGGTCGACCAGCTCGAAAACCATATCCGTCGTGAGCTTGTACGCGCCCGCGTGCGCGGTTCAACAGCCGGTGCTGTGACCCGGCTGGAAATACGCCCGCATGTCACCCGCATCGTGCAAATTCTGGGACGTCTGCCCCAGGCCTCGGACATAGACTTCGTCATCACCATCGATGAGGATGCCAGTCTGGCCATCGATGCCAGCGACTTCACCGAAATCCTCGGCAACCTGCTGGAAAATGCCATTCGACATGCGCGGACCGAGATCGCCATCAACTATGTGGCCGGTACCCAAAACATCATCCTGTCGATCCGTGATGACGGCCCCGGTGTCGCAGAAAGTGAACTCGGCAACCTGAAGCTACGGGGCCACCGGCTGGACGAACACATGCACGGCTCCGGCCTCGGCCTCGCGATCGTCGAGGATATTGTCGAGGCCTATAACGGCCGCCTCGAACTGGAAAGCCAGCACAATCACCACTTCCAGGCCCGCCTGATCTTCCCCGCTGTTTAGGACAAAACAAGGCACGGTGCTGCCAGATTTACAAAGATCGTATCCGGGGGTTGATGGCGGTGCTGTCAGACTAAACGCATCGAGTCTCAGATTTCCAGCCTAAGGTTTATTTCAGGCCGCCAGCAGCTGGCGCCATTCTGCGAGGGCCTGGTTGCGGAGGCCCTTGTATCTGGAGCGGGTTTCGAGTGAACGGTTTTGGTTGAAGTGGTTGTGAACTAAGGCATGTATTGAGGCGAACTTTTGCAGGCAGCTTATCTGCCTGAACCGGCGCATTGCACGCTCCCATCGCCGGAATGGTAAATGCGCATTCTCCGCCCGGTTGTTCAGATACCGGCCAGTATGCTGGCTAGCTTCATTACCGATCTCAATCATGGCGGCGCGATATGAGCGCAGCTTGTCCGTGACGATCACTCTGGGCTGGCCGTATTGCTTCATGGCCTTCTTCAGAAACGTCAGTGCCGCCGCCTTGTCGCGCTTTCTGGTAACGAAGCTTTCGAGTACTTCGCCCTCATGATCCACCGCTCGCCACAGGTAGTGCGTAACACCATCGATCTTCACGCAGACCTCATCGAGATGCCATCGCCATTATGTGTTGCCGCATCTGTTGTGCACGCTGTTTTCGGATCTCACTGGCCATCAACGGGCCGAACCGGTTCCACCAGTAGCGCACAGTCTCATGGCTGATATCGATGCCACGCTCGTGGAGCAGATACTCAACGTTCCGCAGTGACAGCGGAAACCGGACATACAGCATCACGGCCAAACGAATGATCTCAGGAGAGGTCTTGAAATAGCGAAACGGATTGCTCATGCCGCGACACTAACACCAATCAGCTTAGGAGGCAGTTTCTTCTGACAGCGCCCCTCAACAGGTTTTTGCTTCGAGCCGTACCTGCCTCAGACGCGCGATCTTACTCTCTCGACGCTCAGCATCAGCACTGATTATTGCCCTTGCAACTTTGTTTGTTATATCAGCCTTCGTCTCAGCTTTCGAAACTCTAGGTTTAAAAAGAGTATGTTTATTATAAGTCTTATTCATTTTTACCTCATAATTAAAAATAAAGGCCGGGCGAACCCGGCCTCCGTTATACATCTATTCAATCAATGCCAGTACATCCGTGGTCAGAGATGGATAGATGCGACATCATTATGCTGCGACAAGATTTTCGGCCGCGCTCTTACCGCTTCGGCTATTCATCACAACATCAAAATTTAATTTCTGACCTTCGGCGAGCGAGTCCATGCCCGCACGCTCAACCGCGGAGATGTGAACAAAAATATCTGATCCACCATCATTACGTTCAATAAAGCCAAAACCCTTGGAAGAATTAAAAAATTTTACAGTACCAGTATTCATGACGATTCCTTTCAATCAATCATAGAAAATCACTGCTGCACAGCATGTGCAACAGAGTTAGATATCACAAATTTGAAAGAGAAGGTCAGTTTCAGCGTATCGCTGGTTTACAAAAATTCAAAAGCAAATATGTTGTTCGTAACTAAACATATAAAAACAATTTTAGCAAATTTATAATCAGCATTTATCAAAAAAAATAAAACGCCTCTCTTTCTCAAGTAAAATAAAATTTAGAAAACACGACCAAAATTGATGCCCTCAAGCTAAACGCAACCTCTATCAGATTTCCAGCTTGAGGATTATTTCAGGCCGCCAGCAACTGGCGCCATTCTGCGAGGGCTTGGTTGCGGAGTCTCTTGTATGTAGATCGGGCTGTCTGTGAACGGTTCTGGTTGAAGTGGTTGTGAACGGAGGCGTGTATTGAGACGAACTTTTGCAGGCAGCTCATCTGCCTGAACCGGAGCATGGCACGTTCCCGTCGCCGGAATGGTAAATGCGCATTCTCCGCCCGGTTGTTCAGGTATCGTCCGGTTTTCTGGCGATCTTCATTACCGATCTCAATCATGGCGGCGCGATATGAGCGCAGCTTGTCCGTGACGATCGATTTTGGCTGGCCGTATTGCTTCATGGCTTTCTTCATAAACGCCAGTGCCGCTGCCTTGTCGCGCTTTCTGGTAACGAAGCTTTCGAGCACCTCGCCCTCATGGTCCACCGCTCGCCCGAGGAGGCAGCTTCTTCTGACAGAGCCTCTTAATCGGAAGCTTTCAAGTTGGCTCTCGCTTAATTTATGGGCATTCTGAAGCGCATGACTTTTGGTGTTTTCATTCATCGAACAGACTCAATCTACGATGATGTCCCTTCGGAAAGATATCAGTTTCCGAAACAGTACCTCACACGTGCGCAGCAGTGTGAGGGCGATTGGATTGTTTATCTTGAACCTTCAAAAGTGAGGGGCACGAAAGGTTATTTCGCCGTGGCCAAAGTGCAAGAGATCATTGCCGACCCGCGAAACGCTGACATGCATCTAGCTGTCATCGAACCTGGGTCATATCTAGACTTTGGCGACCCGGTACCGTTTCGCGATGCTGACGACATCATAGAGCAGGGCCTTTTGAATGATGATGGAAAGATATCGGGCCGTGCTCAGGCAGCTGTAAGAGTGCTATCTCCAGAAGACTTTGCACGGATCGTTGAACGCGGTCTCGGAAAGGATGACGATATCCTACCACGAACTGATCAAAGCGTGCCGGTCAGTGGTTTGCAAGAAGCGCATGCACCATTTCAACATCTGCCCGCCCGTCAACGGATAAGCCAGTTAACGAACCGTGCTGTTCGTGACCGGAACTTTCGAAAAAACGTGCTCCGCGCCTACGGTGAACGATGCGCAATAACAGGGCTACGAATTATAAATGGCGGCGGACGTGCAGAGGCCGAGGCCGCTCACATAAAACCAGTGGAGCATGACGGCCCAGACATTGTGAGCAACGGGCTCGCACTATCCGGCACTGCACATTGGATGTTTGATCGAGGATTGATTGGGCTATCCGACGATTTGGATATACTCGTATCCAGGCAGAGTAATGATCCTGATGCCGTAAAGACTATCGTCAACTTGTCCGGTAAGCTTATGGCTCCAGACCGTCCTGCCAACCGGCCGAGGCGCGAGTTTGTTGCTTGGCACCGAGAAAATTGTTTCAAGCATTAGCCCCCCCCCTTTTTTTTAGTCGTTCACTGGACCTCCTGCGGCTTCCGGCACATCCTTGACCGAGAGCATTCTCAGCTGAGCNCGGGTCAGCTTCTTGGATGCAACTGACAGCCGTTTGGCCTGGCGGCGGAGATAGGTCTCAAACAGGTTGCGCACGGCGCGGCCGTTGCCGAACCGGTCGCCGCGCGGTGTGGATAGGCCGATATAGGGCTCGCCTGCCTTATCGGTTGCCCGGCGTGGAGCATGCCAGCAAATCCCGCTGTTTCTTCTGACAGTGCCCATCGTGGCTTAGATTTGTAAATTCAATAACTTATCTTATGGAAAGAAAGATCAGGCGGCGATCAGCTCGAGGCAGGGTCCGTAACTGGCACCAACCTTCGCGGGCAAGTTTATTTTGCAAGCCAAATCAACCCTAAATTAGGCTCATCCAGCATGGACAGCTATCAGGACAACCATTTCGATGAGATCCGTGTCGGTCCCGCGGAAACTTCCGCTCACAGGAGCAACTTGCCCAATATGGCGACCAACGGCGACAGGAATAAGATTGCCTGAACCTACTGCCTGGTTCGTGGGGTCGAATGCAATCCAGCCAGCCCCTGGCACAAAGACCTCAACCCACGCATGAGTGGAACCGCCGTTTGTAGAGCCTGTCAAACAATCCGATGAATCAAGTAGATAACCTGAAACTAGCCGGGCACCAAAACCAAGAGTTCTAACGGCCTCTGCAAACAGAACTGCAAAATCGCGGCAGGACCCCCAGCCTCTGTTCAATGTATCCAGTGGCGCTTGCGTGTCCTCGGTGTAGCGCGCCTGGTAGGCAATCTTTCTGAACACCCCGTTCGAAATATCCTTGAGTAGTGATAAGGTATCGGTGGGACGATGCATGACGAAACTATTGACCCAAACTGCCAGACGATTGTCTGGGTCAGAGTGCTGCGATTGGGAAAGTGCGCCAATATCTGTCCAGTCATCGTCCGAGTACGAAAACGGGTAGGATATTGCTGAAGCAGCGATATCAAAAATTGGCCAAACTGGAGCGGTCAATTCCAGTACGGCTACACTCTTGATCTCCATGATATTGCTAAGGGCAGCAACGTCTGCTGTGGCGACAGAGTTGCCCGCCACATCTTGTGCCCAGGTTATGGACGCATGAGGCGTCACGTCGAGGTTGAACGAAATTAGCCGAAGGTCCCGTGTCTCGCGCGGGCGCAACATTAGTCGGTGTTTGCCCAAACCAACCGGATTCCGATATCGGTAGATTGTCTCATGCACAACTTTCAGTGTCACCATCTTCTACCCTCAGTACGACATCCTGTGTGTGGGCAATAGGATGCCAATTCGGCTATCGGCGGACGCCCTGATGCGTATGCATGGTCACTTCTCTGTGCGCTCCTGCTGGATCAGCCGCGCAAGATCACCGAGCGCGCGCTTAATGAGTTTTTGTCGCCTCGCATCCTGGGCTTCAGCTGTCTCGGCATAAAGCCTAATCAGATATTGTGCCTTTATCGTCGCCTCATGCCAGTCCGAGGCCGGTTCGGCGAGAAGTTGCTCTTCAAGCTCTTCCTGTCGTAGGCGAAGCGCCCTCTGATCCGCCTCGAAGTCTTTTAGGGAGTGCCGCCGGATTTCGGTCTCGATCTTTCCTTCCGCACTTCGTCTTGCATCGAGATCAACCGGATCGTCCATCATTATTGGGTACTCCTTTGAAACAGTGTTCAGCAACAGCTTTGGCTTCAGTGGAAAGAGGGGAAGCTGATTTCAGCTCGCAATAAATATCGACATTGAAAACTCAGATATATTCAGCTGTTCCTGCTTTATAAGGCTTCAATCACGTTAATTGATTAGTCCAGACTTCGAAATCTGTCATTGTGTTCAACCCGAATGTTTGCGTCAAAGGCACATCTGCGGCATCCCGCCCTCGTGCAACAAGTATTCTCGCAGTTCTCCTCTTATTGTTTCGCGGGTCGAACACCCACCATTGACCATCCAGAAAAACCTCCATCCAAGCGGCGAAGTCCCCCGGCGGGTAGGGATGAGACTCGCCTATATCACTGAGGTAACCTGTGCAGTAACGGGCCGGAATGTTCATGCATCGGCAGAAGGTGATAGCGAGATGCGCAAAATCACGACATACCCCGTGTCGCCCTGCCAGTGTATCGGAAGCCGTGCGCGTCGCACTTGCCTGCATATAATCGAATGACACATTCTTATGTACAAAGTTGCAAATCGCCTGTACCCGTGCCCAACTTGGTGGAGTATTCTCAAACAGGCGCCATGCTTCCTCCGAGAGAATGTCCGTATCGCAATAGCGGCTCCCTAAAAGGAAGACCAGTGTATCGGAAGGCAGATCTTGAACAGAATGTTGGATTGCATCCGGCGATATGGGATCAAGTGTACCAGGATCACGAAATATACCATCGGAATATAATGTGAACTTACCGACAGGCGCCACCAGTCGTGTGCACCAGTTCCCAAAGCCATCTCTGTAGTTTTCGATCGGCACGCTGGGTGAGGTCACAAGATAATCGGCTCGCTCCAAATCGCCAAAGCGAGAAAAATGAACATTTAACATTGCAATTAATGGTGTCGGTTGTGCAAATTCATAGCGTAGACGACAGCCTATACTAACGCGCATTTCTGATGTCCTATCAAATCGAGAGGCAGGTGTATTATTGCTGAAGGACGCATGTCCCTCTTTTCAATTGGAAGCCTCGATTGCAGCGCCACTGGTTACCAGAGCGATCTAGATGTCCGTTTTCTGGAACGTCGATCAAAACACACGTGCTTTTCTGAGGCTCGTACCCGCGCTCGCAGCGCCATCCCGGTCCATAAGGTCTCGGATCGAGAAAAGCATTGGTGGGCAGTAGTATTGCCTCACACCCCTCTTTGATTTTAGAATATCCTCTTTCACAGGACCAGCCTGACCGGTAATTATCATCTGTAAGATATCCGTTCCGGGGTACAGCAATCTGGATGCATTTCTGTGCGTTTTCCGTGAAACCGCGATCGCACTCCCAGCCCGAGATTGAAGGTCGATCCGATAGATGTGCGTTGTCCGGCAACACAATGAGTACACAGGTTTCTCGTTCCCGCCGAAACCCACGGACACATTGCCAGTTATAGCCCGAAGATTCGAGAAATGCATTGGCCGGGATATGAATTGGATTACAGGATGCCTTGCCTATTTCCTCGTATCCTCGGTGGCACGCCCAGCCCGTTCCATATGATCGTCCTGTCGCATAGGCATGTTCTGGAATCATGATCCTGATACACTCAGTACCGCTTAATCGGTAACCAGGGATACAGTCCCAACCGCTGCCATAGCTTCGCGGCTGTGCGTTATCAGGGAGCGGACTGGTTGTGCCATTCTGTGCAAGCGCCGGGAAAGCAACACACGAAACTATGCCGGCCAGTGCGAACATCCTTACAAGAAACCGTACCAGCCTGCTTCCCTTGGGTTCACCGCCGCCAGTCACTTCCTCTTTTCTGGACTTCGATTGCCACCGTCGGGGCATAACTTTTTGCCGCCCCGCCCGGGTAGTAGTTGGCAAGATGTCGTCGACATCAGCTATCGGCGGCATGCCTTCGTTTTCAGCCTCCTGAATTGGAAATTCTCGCGGTATTTTTGGTCTGATACCATTCGTCATCGCAGGGACAGTTTCAACAAGGCAGCTGCCGTCATGGCTTGCTCTTTTTGGTGGTAGTCGCCGTGAAAGACGTTATCGACCTTCACTTCCCAAATGCCGTTTCTTTGCCTGATCTGAACTCTTTCACGTCGTACGGGAGAGCCGGATGAAAAATCCTGCAATCTTTTATCCGCTATTGGTTGCGGATGATCCACGGCTTGGGTTGATGCCGAATCCCGAGGCACACTTGCTTCTCCCAGAAGCATTACCGCCCGAATAAATTCGGCTGCGTAATCGTCGGAATCACGATAATCATGCTCATGAGGCACCATCTTCAACGGTGCTACGAATTTATCTTCAAGGTGTTCAACAAAACGTGGTTCCGTGCGGGACATATAGGCGATCAGCGTCTGAAGGACCCTTTCATGGGCGAGCACGCGCCGTTCGAGATCGGTCATCTCAGGAGGCAACTTACTTGTTTGCACCATAGTTATTTAGCCTCGAATGTGCGGATCAGAGATACGGCTGGTTCTCTCAAAGTTCGAGGGCTGAAAGACAGGCTTGGGCGACATCCCGGTCCGGAGTCTCTCCTCCCGGTGCGGTGGCCCAGCCAGTAGCCATCAGAGCATCCCGTTTCTTGTAGCTTGCTGCCGACTCGATCGTTTCCAGCTTTGCCATTCTTTCTGGATCCTTACGAGCTATATCCAGACAAACAGGCACCATGGCCGAGACAACATTGTCCCGGGACAATGCCTGAGCTCTGTCATCTGCGGTTTTGCTTGTTACCCAGCCGCCCCAGGAGAAACCCACGACACCAACAAGAATTGCTCCGATTGCAACGCCGTAGATACCGGGCCTAAGCCATTCAGGGATATTCATGGTAAATCCTCTGTTGAGTAAAGCGCTGCTTCAGTGTTTTTCTTATGCTGACTTTTCAGCTATGGTCGCCCATTCCATGTGGTGCATGAGGGCAGCTATTCTTCTGACTGTTTTGTTTTTATCCTGAAATGGAAGGCTCTGCCCTGATCCAAGTTAGTGGCACCAAATCTCCAGTGCTAACAGATCAATCTGGAAGCGGCCCCGAGAAGATCAGCGATAGCCGATCCTCAGACAAGAAGTGGGCCGCTCTGATCTAAGTAGGCAGGATCAAACTCAGAAAGTTCCACCAATCCATTATAGTTATTGAACGCAACATAGCCGTCCCGAAAGGTCACCAAACCATTTTCGCGAAGTTGCCGCAGTACACGGTTTACATGGACGGCACTTAAGCCAAGAGCATCGGCCAAATGATATTGTGTGAGCGGGCAGCCATACCCTTCTTTGCTCCCCATCCCAACCAGAGCCAGCCGCGCTCCAAGCTCCAGCAGAAAATGCGCCATACGGGCATTCGCGTCGCGTCGTCCTACGCCAACCAGATGCTCAACTACCATGGCCTCATCCCGTGAAACCGCCCAGAGGATGGCCATCGCTAGACGAGAGGTCTTCTCGAATGCCTCCAGAAGGTCGCTTGCAAAAACTTCCGCTGCCTTAATTTCCGTGATGGGCTCGAAGCTATGGTCGGACGTGCGCAACAACACGCTGCGCAATCCAAGAAAGTCTCCTGGTATCTGGAAGTCCACGATCTGTCGCGTGCCATCAGGTTGAAGCTTGTAGGAACAGACCCAGCCATCAGCCAAGATATAAGCGGCCTGATCCGACTGTCCTTGCTGCACGAGATCATGCCCTGCCACGAAGGATCGCTGGCGCATATGCAGACGCTTTAGCACATCCAGTTCATCTTCCGATAAAGCAACAAATGCAAGGAGTTTGCGATTTAATGGACTCAATTCTGTAGCGCTCATAGATTCTCCACCAGTCTATTCAATATTCCAGAATAAATTTGCCATAGACTGATTTCGATCAGTTCAGCATTTCTTACTATCTGAGACTATACTATATGACATATATGGCCATAGGATTTTGTAATCCATCATCGTTACTCGAAAGGAAGCATGCAACATGCTGAACGAGAGGGATCTTTCAGGAATGGCTGCTCTCTCAATTTGCGAAGCTATGCTGTTGACTCTGAACGATCATAAGCTTCTGCCCGAGCATGAAATCGTGAACATTCTCCGCGATGCGGCTGCTTCTCACAAAAACGCGATTGGCACTGATGACGAGGTAGAGGCACACCGGGCTGTTGCCGATCTAATAAACCAGATAATTTCCGGTGGAAACTCAGTCAGAAGACCCTGAGCAGATTGACCCATCACTTTAATTATGGCGCAACTTACAGGATTCATGCTTCTCGCGGCTAATAATAATTCAAAAAGCAATGAAGCACCCAGAGTCAATGGCTGATCAATACGACGCAAAATTGCCTGATGAGGCTGCTGACATGATCACAAAGCCCTTCGCCCGCTTTCTAAAGGTCGAAGCGGCGGCGGGTGGGCTCTTGCTTTTGGCGGTGCTGCTGGGGCTATTGATGGCAAATTCCCCATGGCGCGAAGCTTACATGGGCTTCTGGGAGCCCCCTATTGGACTGACATTCGGCTCTTTGGAGTTCACCCGTTCTCTGCACCGTTGGATCAACGAAGGGTTGATGACCCTCTTTTTCTTTGTGCTTTCGCTGGAGCTCAAGAGAGAGTTTGTGCTTGGCGAATTGCGGAATCCCCGGCAGGCTGCGTTGCCTTTCGCGGGCGCTTTGGGTGGTATGGTTGTGCCGGTCTTGCTCTATCTGACATTGATGTCTGGACAGCCCGGAATGCACGGATGGGGAACCGTGATGGCAACCGATACGGCGTTCGTGATCGGGTGCCTGGCGCTTTTCGGAACCCGGATCCCACCTACCTTGCGTCTTTTCCTGCTCTCCCTCGCAATATTCGATGATGTCGGTGCGATACTTGTGGTCACTCTCGGATACGGGGAGGATTTGAGTGGGTCTGCGCTCGCTCTAGGCTTTACAGGAATTGGCATCGTTGCATGCGCCTCGCGCCTCGGGATCAGGAGCATCCCGATCTATTTTATGCTCGGAGTAGCTATCTGGCTGTGCTTCGATGCCTCCGGTATCCATGCGACCATCGCGGGCGTCATTCTCGGCCTCATGACACCAACACACATCTGGGTGAGCGATATACGTTTACGCGCAATACTTGGGCGTGTGCTTGCCATTCCGACCGGTAATCAGCGGAGCGGAGACGCAGCTAGCCGCAATGAACTCCATCAGGCCGGAAGGGCAGTCACAGAGTCGTTCTCACCGGTTGAGCGGCTCGAGATGCTGCTGCACCCTTGGGTCGGCTTTGCCATAATGCCGATCTTCGCGCTGGCCAATACCGGTATCACGATTCACAGTACCGATTTTGGACAACCCGTCTCCTTGGCGATTATTCTCGGATTGATGCTCGGCAAACCGATCGGCGTTCTTGGGTTCAGCTGGCTAGCCGTCCGTTTCGGCGTGGCGGTGCTTGGCCCCGGTTTGTCTTGGTCGTTCATAGCGGCGGGTTCATTTCTCACGGGAATCGGATTCACGATGTCGCTATTTATCGCCAGTCTGGCCTTTGACTCCGCGATGCTTAATGCTGCGAAGCTCGGAATCCTGGCTGGTTCGGCCATCGCAGCGATAGTGGGAATTATCATGCTTATTCGACTTACATCTGTCGCGGCAAAGGTGTAAAGGCTGGTGCCAGTAGCATCAGATGGAAAGGACGGCCGGGCAGCGATAACATCACTGATCCCCTGACACTTGGCTGCGCCCGCCCGGCAGATGCCGGTAGAGCGTCGACGGCGCCACGCCAAGCCGCTTCGCAACCTGATGCACCGTGATCTCCGGATCAGCCAGCAAGGCCCGTGCATGTGCCAGATCCTCATNGGACAAGGCTGCCGGTCGTCCGCCCAGCCGTCCGCGCGCGCGGGCCGATGCCAGACCGGCCATGGTGCGCTCCCGGATGATCGATCGTTCGAACTCGGCCAGGACCGCAAAGATGTGAAAGACGAGACGGCCGCCGGAGGTGGTGGTGTCGATTGCCTCGGTGATCGAGCGAAATCCGATCCCCCTGCCCTCAAGCATCTCGACGGTCTCGATCAGCTGTTTGATTGAGCGCGCCAGGCGGTCCAGTTTCCAGACTACCAGCGTGTCGCCGTCGCGCATGTAGTCCAGGGCCGCCTGCAGCTGGGGCCGATCGCGCTGTGCGCCGGAGGCCTTCTCCTCGAACACCTTCTCGCAGCCAACAGCGGTCAGCGCGTCGAGCTGAAGCTCGGGCTTCTGGTCCTGGGTCGAGACACGGGCGTAACCGACAAGCACAATCAAGCCTTCCGAAAACTTGTATATATCATAGCTTTTCGGACACTATGTTTCAAGACATAGTTTTCGGATACAGCTGAAGATAGAAAAGCCCGCTCAAAGCGGGCTTCTCAAGGCGTCCGAAAAACGTTCGTTTTCGAAAGCGAAGCGACTGTCAACTAGGGGCTCAAGCTGACCACGTCGATCTTGTGTGTGTTCGGAGTTGCAGCATGGGCGCGACCGGCCCAAACCCGCCGTTCACTGCATGAACCGTTGATGCATTGCAGCTTCCCATAAGCTGGCATTGGTGGGGGAATATAACCCAACCGGACGTGATGCATTGCACAGCATATTCTAACGCTGTGCGGCAGCCCCTCGAAAAAAAGGTGAATTCGCTGAGATTGCTCCAAGGTCCGGCGTCAGTGTTTTTGTGACGCCTATTTGGCTGCAAAGCCGAGCATTGCGGTCGAGACAATAAATACATTTTTTAATTAGAAGCCACTAATATTTCGCTCAGTGTATTGTGACCAGCTGACATCATGCGAGGCAGCAAGAATGCGAACGCCTTTAACAACGTGAACAGACAGAGAATTCACGTCCACTTCAAGTGTTTCAAGACGCCCGTCTAAATCAATCGGAACGTCTTGCATTTCCAATGCAAGCTCAAACGGTGTCTTTGTCACGTCCACTTCGACTGCCCCAGATTCTTCAGATTCTGGCACCTGAACACTCACTCGGTATTCTGGTTCCGGCCCTTCATTGTACATTTGCCAAGTACTTGCATCGATCACGGCTTCTTCAGGATAATCTATTCTTGTTACCCGTGACGACTTGTTGAAGAGCACTACGTTTACGAATTTAGGAACCTCTCCTTCACCCTCTTCCTCTTCGCGCACATCAGTTTGCACGGAAGGGAACAATATACCATCAAGAGGAGTGTCAGTGGCTGCTGACAAGTAGTCTGAAATAACCTGGGTTGGCAGGTATTCCAAGTCTGCGTCGTTTGGCATGACCGGCATCGACATGATCGCTGCCAAGTCTCCAAGAAATTTGGTTCGCTTCAGAAGAGGTAGAAACTCGGGATCGAAGTAGCTCCCGGCGATACCAATCAGTGGCAAAGAAGATAAATCGAGCAATCTAACGTTACGTTTTAGTCGAAATTTTGCCACCAGGACCTGGCTCCCGACTGGTGGGCGAACTTCCGCCAGTGCAGCGTCAGGAACGTTCGCGCCGTAAAAAACCGAAACACCTCGCGAATTCATACGTCCAGCTGAAGCAAGCTTCGAGGGAGGTGGACCAAGCTCGCGGTCTGGCGCCTTCATGGCGCGGATCAAAGAACTTTCAGTCTCAAAATGGCGTGCGCGGTAGAACTCCTCAACCTCGGTATCGGGCCGGCTTCAATCACAAGTGATTTCCCATCTCGCGTCTTCAAGGTGGCGAGATCAGCAAAGATCATCTTTAAAAATTCTGCTGCGCGCGGACTAAAGTATCGGGTCTCAGTCTTCAGTTCCTTTTCGAAAGCCCGCCATTGCCCCCAAACATCAGAATAGTCAGCAGGTGTGTCCCAATAATGTGCATCCTCGTCAAATTCAGTCTCTTCCCAATATTCATCATAACTTGCGTGACGGTCGTTTAGGATCTTTTGCAGATCACGGGCCACGTCCAAGCTAACGCCTGCGACTTCTTCAATGGCGTCAATTGTGGGTTGGCCTTCGCGCCACCATGAGAATTCAATCTCCTTGTCCTTAAGAAGTTGTTCTTCATACCAATTGGGTTCAGCAGGCGTTCGCTCGAAATGATCATTGAAAACGGCTTCTACCCTATCTGCCACTTGGACCAGCGGAACTGTAGGCTCTTCATCGTCGCCACAGTAGTCGCACTTACCCATGGTGCCCGCGCTTTCAACTGCGTCAGACAGATATCCTTCCCCAATACACTGATGACAGATGTTTTTCTGTTCTAATTCCTCAATACACAACTTAGCTGCTCCCGGAAGTATCATCCTTCTGATGATATGCCACGCCCAGCCGGACCCTTCAATTAAGAGCATGGTCCCTGCCCGGGACGGTTTTGCGTCCCATTCAGCTGAGAATCCGTTTGTACGTTAGCCAGCAACCGGTCGTCTATCACCACCCCAGCATAAGGTAAGACGTGCGGTGCGGTCACGCGGTGTCGCAGAGTCTCGTCGGAGACGGCAGTCCCGGTGATGTCTGCTTTCGCAGGATGGCCAAGAGTCTCGCGCATTCGCGGCGAAGGTCCGGAATCCGCCCTTGGCTGTTGCTGAGCCCGCATCGAATGACGGATTTCGGGCATCACGCGGAAGGGTTTGAGCAGTCGCTCTGGGCTGTCCGTACCTCTCAAAAACGGTGCTTTTTAGACGAGGGTTTGAAATGGCGGAACGGATTGCTCATGCGGAAAACCTAGCACCAATCAGCTTAGGGAGCAGTTTCTTCGTACAGTGCCCAGTGCCGGAAAAATCACTCAGCTAAAATAAGTTCTGCCATGCCATCCAACTTAGCCTTCCGGTGCTCCCAATCCGGGCAGTAGCGCGTTAGTAGCTTATAGTAAGCTTGGCTGTGATTGCGTTCACGAAGATGACACAGCTCATGGGCGATAACGTAGTCAATGCAATCTACCGGCGCCCTTATGAGCCAGGGGTTGAGATGAATTGTACCTGCCGGTGCACAACTTCCCCACTGCTTCTCCATGGCAACCAGCTTGATCTCCGGCGTCTCTTTGATCCACGAAAAACCACTTGCAACCAAAACCATACGACGACTGAAGTAATCATATGCGCGGTGCTGATACCATTCGTTAAGCCTACGTCGAATGGCAGCTTTATCAGACTTCCGTAACATCACCTGAATAGTGCCGCCCTGTAGCTTTACCTCACTCGGCATCTCCAGAGATTCAATCACTAGAAGTTTGTATCGCCGCCCTATGTAGAAATGTGTTTCTCCAGTGATGTATTCTCGAGGTAACGCATACGCACGTGCCGAACGCACCTGGGCAAGCTGTTTAGAAATCCAGCGTGCACGTTTTGCGACAGAGTTCTTTATGTCACCGACGTTCTTATGGGGTGGTGCTTCAACTTCCACTCGGCAATTTGGGTGCACGTGTATGCGGATGCGATCTATGAGGCCTGGGTTAACGGTAACGTCGAACCCAATTCGTTCAGAGCCATAGCGGATTTCGCCACTTATCACAGATCACCTCGTGAAAGGCCCACCCGCGTGACGTCGATGAGTTTCTCAATAGCCACTTTAGCCTTCTCAAGCCCGATCGATTTGAACAACAGTGGAAGAGCATTTTTCCGAATGGCGGCTTCTATGTTCTGAGTATTCAGGGAATTCTCAGCGACTGCAGTAGTAACAATACTGTCGAGAGAGAGCCCAATTTGTGCAAACTCGTCTGGATCTCCTTCTGGAACCTCGAGGGTCAAAATGCCGAAATAGGCGCGGGCGTGTTTGTTATCAGCGATGATATTAGGAATGGCCTTGATATCGCGGTCTTTAACCCCCTCCTCAAATTCCTTAAAGAGGGCATACTGCTTAAACGGATGCTCAAAAAGCGCATCAGCTTCGGCAATCGCTTGCTTTAGCAACTCCGAAAAATGGGCCTGAGCATAGGGATCATCCGCGAGCTCCTGTTCAATCGTTCGTTTCAAACGCGATTTGATAAGATCGGTTTCATTTCTGAGCTTTTCCTCTGACCACTCCTCCGGATCATCTTTGATACCGAGCTCATTGACCAGGTAGACACCATCGGCCTCGCGGATGTCCTCACCAACCACGTGACGATCAACAAGCCTTCTGATCTGGTCTTCATAGGCGCTGAAATCGATAGTCTCTTGCGCGTCTTGCTTTGCGGTCCGGCGAATTTCGCTGAAAAACTTGAGGTCTCTCTTGTATCGGGCAATCTGGCTCTCAGTGATTGATGGGTCTTCAAAAAAGGACTGCGACCCGAGGGCTACCTTCAGGCACATCCCATACTCCGTCAGAGCATCATAAAAGTCTTCGCGCCGCTTCTGGTTGCCATCGATGCTCTCGCCGTCATCGTCAGTTTCATAGGCTGGGATCAGAAGCTGACGGTATTGCTCACGATCGCCTTTGTTTTTGACGCCAAAAAAGATGGCCCAGAGCGCATCATGGAGCCCGGGGATGCGTTTGTACTCCGTTGAGACATCCGTATACAGTCCTTCAAGGTCATCGATATCAAACCCGCCTTGGGTGCGCTCGGCGAGGTCTTGATACTCCGAGATTGCCGTATCCAGCTCCTTCAGGATGCCGCGATAATCGATAAGCAGACCGTATTTCTTTTCTTCATGCAGCCGGTTAACACGCGCAATGGCCTGGATCAGATTGTGCTGCTTCAGCGGTTTATCGATATACAGAACCGCGTTTTTGGGCTCATCAAAGCCGGTGAGAAGCTTATCGACGACGATCAGAATATCAGGCGGGCCTTCCTCACCAAAATCCTCGATGATCTTCCGCTCATACTCCTCAGGCTCATCATGGACGTTGTCCTTCCACCACTGTTGAACCTCTGGCAGTTCGGACTCATCAACATCTTCATGGCCTTCGCGCGTGTCCGGTGGTGAGATCACCACGGCGCTGGTTACCTTGCCGGTCGCGTCCAACGCCTTCTTATAACGAATGGCTGAGAGCTTGCTGTCGGTCGCCAACTGCCCTTTGAGCCCGTTATTCAGCGCCTTGAAATTGTCCTCGAAATGCGTGGCGATATCCCAGGCAATAAGATTGATCCGCTCTTGCGCGCCATAGACCTGCCCCTTCTTGCCGTATTTCTCTTTCAGGTCGCTCTTCTGTTTGTCCGAAAGGTCGCCGGTGATCTTATCGAACCATTTGTCGATTGCCGTATCATTGATATCAAGGATTGGACGGCGCTCTTCATAAAGCAGCGGTGTGACCGTGCCATCCTCCACCGCCCGCTGCATGGTGTAGGCATGGATGATCGGGCCAAACTTATTCGTGGTTTTATCGTTCTTGAGCAGCGGCGTGCCGGTGAACGCGACATAGGACGCATTGGGCAGCGCCTTCTTCATGCGCTCATGATTTTCACCACTCTGGCTGCGGTGGCCTTCGTCAATCAGGACGATAATGTTTTCTGATGGGTTATAGCATTCCGGCAGTTTGGACGCGGTTCCGAACTTGTTGATGATTGAGAAAATGATCCGCTCATTCCCCTGGCCGATCCGTTTGGCAAGGTCACGCCCCGTGGACGCCTTCGCCTTGTTCTCTTCACGTCGTCCGCCATCCATGAGGCCGAGCGCACCCCCGGTCAGGAACGTGCGCGCCAGTTGCTTCTCCAGATCGACCCGGTCTGTCACCACCACAACCCGGCACTCGGCGAGGCTTTCGCGCAGCAACAGCGCTTTGCACAGGAAGACCATGGTAAAGCTCTTGCCCGAGCCGGTTGTGTGCCAGATCACACCGCCTTCACGCCCGCCATCGGGCCGAAAACTCGCTATCTGTTTGAGCAGTGCCTTAATACCGAAAGCCTGCTGATAACGTGCGGCAACCTTGCCGATTTTGCGATCAAAGATAATAAAATAGCGGATGAATTCAAGCAGCCGGTCATGGCTCAACAGGCTGATCAGCAAACGGTCCTGATCGGTGACGAATTGCTCACCATCCCACAGGCGGTTGAAATGCCGCTGCACCGATGGCGGTCGCCCGAACAGTAGCGCGTCGCGATCCGCCAGCGGCAGCGGCGCATTCTTGATACGCGCGAAATGCGGTTCGCCGAATTCCTCCTCATGCCAGGTGGCCCAAAATTTCTTGGGCGTTTTGGTGGTGGCATAGCGGCCCTCGGTGCCGCTAACCGACATCAGCAGCTGTGAATAGGCAAAGAGGTGCGGGATCTCATCGTTCTTCTGGTTACGGATCGATTGGCTGATTCCTTCCTCAACCATGGATTTATTCGGATTGCCGGAATCCGGGCGCTTCGCCTCAATAATCACCAGCGGCAGGCCGTTGACGTAGCATACAATATCCGGGCGGCGCGTGCGGGTGCCGTCGGTGGTCAGAACCTCCAGCTCATCGGTGACGAGAAAGCTGTTCTTTTCCGGCTCCGCCCAGTTGATGATGGGCACGGTGACTGCATGCTTCTTACCCTCCACAAACTCGGTGACGGTGATGCCGAGGGTGAGCATGTGGTAGAGCTTTTCATTCGCTTCGCCGAGGCCCTCCTGCATTTTCGGCGCGGACAGGTCGCGCACAATCTGGTCGATGGCGTTATTCGATAGCGGATAGCTCTGGCCCTTATAGTCGAACCGTCGCGTCTTGAGCTCGTCGATCAGCACGCTTCTGAGGATGACCTGCTTATTACCACCCCGCAGCGCCGCACACTTATCCGCCGGCAGATAACCCCAACCGAGCCCCATCAATGTCGCCAACGCAGGCACATGCGCAGAATATTGCTCGGCGGTGTTTGGAGCTTGGGTCATTTAGCCTCAGAACTCTCTACAGAGCTTTCGGCAAGAGTTGCCCTGATTTGATCAACCCATAATAATCCATCGTCAGTTTGTCGGCTTTCTCGATTTACGCGGACTATATGAACTTGATCTCTAACAGACGTTGGAAGACGCATTTTTTCTTCTAGCGTTTTTGTGAGATGACCATCGGATTTTTCATCGATTGGGGTCACCCAGAATAGAGTTTTGCCCTCATCTTCAATTAGCTGTCGGAACAGACCATTAATATGGTTGTCATCAATGTTGAAGTTATAACCGATAGCGATAATCGCATCTGTCTCTTTGAATTTATCAAATAGCTCCACGTAACGACGTGACATGCTTATCGACGTAAGTGGCTTGACCCCGCTCTGTGTAAGCATAAAGGGTACATGGATTTGATCAGTTGGTATCTTCCCGTCATCGTCGTGGATGACAGTATTTTTGTACGGATTATAGAAGTCGTTCACGCTTCCATTTAAATGATAAATAGAAGTTTTTTCGATAATTTTACCGCATACACGCTCGATTAGGTTATTATAGTTTGCAGTGCCGATTGCCTCAATTGTATCGCTACTATCCAGCAGCTTAAGCATATCGTGATAATATCCTTCAGCGTCAGCATCGATATTTGCTTCAAGCTGTTGGAGCATGTAACTACGGGTTGTGTGCAGGAAGATCACCATCTTTGTGAACTTGGCCCAATCTTCACGCGGTGAGTACAGGTAGCGCCAATGACTATCGATCAGCGATTGATAGTCCAGCACCTCAGTGAACAGAAGCTCCAATGCTTCTTGAAGAACAGCGAGAAGTATGTCCTGAATTCCTGAGGTATCATTTACCTCGCAGCGAGCTCCCGAGGCGAGAAGTAATCCAAGCGCTGTGTTTCCTATCTTGTCAAATTCCAGGCGAAACATGCCGCTGATGTCGTCCAGTATTGTGAGATCATCCGGGGCCTTTGTAAATATCTCCTGATTAACCTTTTGCACGAGTTCTTGCCCGTATGCACCGATTAGAAGCTGAAGGATCGAGGTAGCGTATTTTTCGATGTCTGCTGTGTCGCCCTCTTTACGAATTACATCCAATACTGCAGAGTAGAACTCCGATTCAAATAAAAGAACATTACCTGTAAGCGTTGGATTTACTTTGATTTCTTGGCTGTAAATCTCAGATCCATAATCTTTCCCTGTGAACTCTTTAAATTTTTGCTCAAGAATTTCCTGCTTAATATCACAACTATCCAGCGCGTTTGCAGCCAATTGGTCGAACGCGTTCAGCCGCTCTACAATGGTCGCTTTTCGATACTCGATTGAAGACTCAATTAACGATCTAAACTCTGTCTTGCCAAATGCATGGATGCGTTTTCCCTTGTAGTTATCAGGAAGCCATTTTGTTGCGTACATCGTAAGGTTATTAAGCCCGTTCAATACTTCTCTAAGGGCACTCTTTTCTTTCGTATTGTCTTGTCGAAAGAGATCAATCGCGAACTTCCCACCCAAGGGCAGGCCGTAACCAACTTCCGCGCCTGCGCCAAAAAACAATCCAAACTTCATGTCGCTTCGACCTCCTTATCGAGTTTGACGCGGCGCTTGCCGGTCAAGAGTTGCTGCATCAGGGCCGATTTTTCTGCTTTTAAGTCACGGCAAAGTGTTTCTAGCTTGATGATCTCATGCTCGGCAGCGTTTATTACAGATGCTATTGCTTTTTGCTCTTCAATCTGGGGCGCTACAATTCGAGCACTGAAGAAGTCAGTTACACTTACATTCAATAAGCCATGGTTGCGTGCGCCCTCCTGGGCGATCCCGTAAATCTCTTTATTGAAATAACTTCCTTCAAAATAATGCCGATAAAAATCATGATGAGCCGATCGTCCCAGAACCCGAAAACAGATGTATAGGCTGGACACAATCCCCTTGTGATAATGCTCAAGCGGCTTTATCGCGCCCATAGGGTAACCAGCTGAATAGCTTTTGTTATAAGCAAAATCACCCTGCTTGATCAGCGTGTATCCCGACAGATCTCTACCCGCTACACTCTTTTTGAAATATTCGGTTTGGCTTACCAAGCCATGTTGGGCTGAGATCGTTAAGACATTTTCGTTGAGCTCAACATTTTTATCGCGCACGCGCTCGAATAGCTCATTAAAAGCGACTGCTTTCCACTCCCCACTGAAACCCGGGAGGCGTTTTTTGGCGGTTAGGAGTTGTTGCATGAGCGCTTTTTTTTGCGCTTCGCTGTTGGCGATCAGCTTCTCGGTCGTCTCAATCGCCCGGTCCCAGGTCGACAAAATCTCTGCAATCCGCTTTTGCTCGGAAAGCGGTGGAACAAGCAATCGAATAGCAAATACATCGGATTTCGAGATATTCTTCATACTACCACTAGTGCCAGTCGCACCTGCAGAGAGTGCATGTCTGCCACGTGGACTTCCAAGATAGTAGGCGAGCCACGGCATATCTACTTTGGAATTTCTAGGCTTTGCCTGCCAAAGGCGATCAGGCAGGAAAAGATATTGAAAGTCTCTTTTGATTAGTGCGTTTGCGCCGACCAAAGCCGGTGTGTTCATTCGGCTGATTATTATACTTCCCGCCTTAACGGACTCGGCTAGGCGAATGATTTCCACTTCTGAATTGACTACTTTGTTTTCTTGCGGTCGGAACACTCCATTGGATACGCAGCTCGTTTTGAGAATGCCAGGCTCAACCCCGTCAGACTGTCGATCTCCTGAATTGACGCTCACACCCGCATCCAGACGCGAAACGAGTTGTGAAAGCGGCCTTTCTTTCCAGCCTTCTGGAATCATTCCTCAGTACCCTTCTTGATTGAACGCTTGCGCGTTGCCTTCGGCTTGGCGGCTTCGAGCTTTTTGGTTTTGTTTATAGCATCGATGAAATGCTCCTCCACCGGGCTGGGGGCGTTGATGGCGCGGGTGTGCCAGCGTTCGTATTCCGCGCTGCCTTTGTCCTTCGCCAGCTTGGCCGTGACCTTGCCCGCATGGGTGAGGACATCGCGGTCGCCGAGTTTGAGGAAATCGTCCAGCTTGGTGATCCAGTCGCCCATGGTCATGGGCTTACGGTTCATCGCCTGAACCTCGGCAAATTCCAGATAGGCGGTGACGATGCGGTTCAGCGCTTCGATCTCTTCTTGGTTCAGATAATTTTTGGCGATAACGGCGTCGGCTTTGCGTGGTGGGCCGCCCTTTGACTGGTTGGCCCAGGCGGTGAGGCCCATGTGATCCTTGGCCGCGTCGGCGCGTTTGACCACAATCTCCGCCGCCGTATGGCCGTGGGCTGCCCAATGCATCTTGTTCTGCACCGTCTGGAAAAACCGCTGGGATGCCTCATCGCTCGGGTCGTAATCGATGCTGGTCGCGTAAATCTCCAGCACCTTTTTGTAGAACAGTTTTTCCGAGGAGCGAATGTCGCGGATGCGGGCGAGCAGCTCTTCGAAATAATCCGCGTCCGGGTCTTTCAAGCGCTCGTCATTCATGACGAAGCCCTTCACCAGATACTCGCGCAACGCCGTGTTGGCCCAGCGCCGGAACTGGGTCGCGCGCGGGGAGCGGACGCGGAAGCCAATGGCGAGTATCGCTTCGAGATTATAGATCTTTGTCCGATAGCCCTTGCCATCGGCGGCAGTAGTCAAGGATTCCTTGACAACTGAATCCTCGTCTAACTCGCTGTCTTCGAATATATTTTTGAGATGCAGGCTGACATTCTGCTTCGTGGTGTCGAACAGCTCGGCAATCTCGGCCTGGGTCAGCCAGACGGTCCCGTCCAGGGCACGGAGCTGGATCTGGCTCTCACCATCCTCGGTCTGATAGAGGATCAGCTCACCCTTTGGCGGCTCGGCCTGGCTCATCAGAGATACCCCAGCTCTTTGAGGTAGCCGTCCATTTTAGTCTCAAGCTCGGCCAGCTCAGCCTTCAGCTTCTCACGCTCAGCGCGCACCGCCATCAGGTCGATTTCTTCCTCTTCCTCAAACGTGTCCACATAACGCGGGATGTTGAGGTTATAGTCGTTCTCGGCGATCTCGTCCGGCGTGGCGAGATAGGCATATTTGTCGACAGTCTCGCGCGCCTGATAGGTTTCGATGATCTTTTTGATGTTGTCATCGGATAGTTGGTTTTGGTTCTTGCCGGATTGGAACTCGCGGCTGGCATCGATGAACAGGACCTTGTTGTCAGCCTTCTGCTTTTTCAGCACAAGGATGGCTGCCGGGATGCCAGTGCCGTAAAACAGTTTTTCCGGCAGGCCGATCACGCAATCGAGGAGGTTTTCATCGACCAGTTGTTTGCGGATTTTCCCCTCCGACGATCCCCGGAACAACACGCCATGGGGGGCGACCACCGCCATGCGGCCTGTCTTAGGCTTCATGGTTTCGATCATGTGCAGGATGAATGCATAATCGCCCTTGGTCTTGGGCGGAATACCGCGCCGGAAGCGGCTGAACCTGTCGGCCTCTGCGCTGCCATGCCCCCATTTGTCGAGGCTAAAAGGCGGGTTTGCGACAACAATATCGTAATGCTGGAGCCGGTCCTCGCCATCGAGGAGTTTTGGGTTACGGATCGTGTCGCCCCACTCAATCCGGTGATTGTCCTCGCCATGCAGAAACATGTTCATTTTGGCGAGCGCCCAGGTGCTGCCAATGGCTTCTTGACCGTAGAGAGCGTATTTCTTAGAGCCCTCAAAGCGCTGTTGGATCAGCCGACCGCATTTCATCAAAAGCGAGCCGGAGCCGCAGGTTGGATCGCAGATCGCATCGCCTTCCTTCGGGTCCACTAGCTCTGCCATGAGTTCGGATACTTCCGGTGGGGTATAAAACTCACCGGCTTTACGCCCTGAATCCGCCGCGAATTGCTTGATCAGATACTCATAAGCGTTGCCGATGATATCGAGCTTGCCGATGCGCGACGGGCGCAGATTGAGGGTGTCTTTGGCGAAGTCTTCGAGTAGGTCTTTGAGCAGCTCGTTCTTCTGGGCTTCCTCACCCAGCTTGTTCGAATTGAAGCTGATATCCTGGAAAACATCACGCAGCTTGCCGATATTAGCCTCTTCGATGGCGTGCAGCGCTTTATCGATGCGCTCACCATTTCCCGCCTCATGACGGCGCTTGTGAAGGGTATAAAAGTTGGCGCTCTCAGGTAGGATGAAGCGCTCAGACTTCATCATCTCAGCGATCAGCTCGGGCTCATCGCCATATTCGCCTTTGTATCGGTCATAATGATCCTGCCACACATCGCTGATATATTTCAGGAACAGCATGGTCAGGACATAGTCCTTATAGATATCGGCAGAGACGGTACCGCGAAAGGTGTCGCAGGCTGACCAAACGGCTTTATTGATTTCTTCTTGCTTGATGGCAGTGGTCATTTGGCTCTTTCCTGACGGCTGGAGAGGAGATCGTTTGCAACCGCTTCAAGTTGATGCATGCGACACGCCTCGATGGCGCGCAACGCTTCGCGCTCCTTTTGAGCGGTGCGCCACAGATTCAAAATAGCTTCTTGTTTGGACAGGGACGGAACGGAGACTTCCAGCATTTCCAGATCACGACGCCGCACACTCTTTTGGGCGGAGCCTGCCGAAACCGACCGAAAGTAATTTTGCGCAGGCGCTTGATTCAGCTGCCAAGCAAGAAAGGACGGGATTAGAAGATCGCTTGTGCAATAAATCACAAAGAAATGCGGCGAGGCCACAGCTGGAAATGGCGTTTGACCAATGCTCAATGCATAAATGTTTAGCCCGCGACCACTGAAAAGCACTGATCGCTCATCCAGCCGCTTTTGCGTTCTCTTTCGCGGGATATCGGCTTTATAGATCTCGCCCCATCGGATCGCCTGATCGGCATCCACATTTCGAAGCTGGATCACACCGACTTCGCCTTCAGGCAGCGACTCCACGGAGCCGCGAATAGGATACCCTGCAGCAACCTCGGCGATCTCACTTAGCTCACAGATATATGGCGCATCATCAATCATGATGCATAATATGCACCTCAGACCAATAAATTCAAGGGTTATTTTTTGCATCATTGTCATTGGTGCAGTTATTTTATGTTAGGCCATTCAGACGATGACAAAAGCCACAGCTCTAACCCCGCTTAATAACCCACCAGTCTGGCCAGTCGACCTTATGCGGGGTTCTCGTGCTGGCATAGACCTGCTGCTGATCTTCAACCGATAGCTGCCTATTGCCCAAACGGTTAAGTGCCAGCTGCACAATCCATGGCTCCAGCATGTATCGGCAGTTTGGCCCGTAGGGATCAAACTTCTTTACAATCCGCAGCGCGCTTATTGCCTCACCGATGCTGTTCACCTCCGTTGTCCGGATATGAAATTTGTCAGGGACACCCGCCTGACGGGCCTGCCTGACCTTGGGCCCGATCGCCAGGAGCTTGCGCAGATCCGTTGTTGCCCGTGCTGTGCCAGTGAGTGCGTCTTTCTTGATCTTCAGGATCAAAGCCTCTTCCACTGTCACCTGCTTTGGCTGCCCGTTCTGCATGACCGTAATGCTGGCATTGAATACAGCATCATACGGCAACTCGAATGGCGGCTTCCTGGGACGACCGCGCGGGTTGCCGCTCTGCCCCTTGCAGAAACGCCCATGCGCTGGCGGCGCACCATAACCGGCATAGGCGCCATTATCGGTTGAAGCGCCGCTATCAGTCATCGTACTCCGCTTCAATAACCGGGAGTTTCGGGTCAATTGCGGCCGACCGGACTGCATTCATCTCAGTGTCTGATAGCGCACCAGCCGTCCGCCGACGGGCCATTGCCGCCTCAATCACCCAACTGTCCAGCCTGTTAAGGAGATAGTCATACCCCGGCTCTTCCACCCGAAGCATAATGCCCAGGACATCCATGGCCCGATACGCATTGAACGGCTCTGTCTCCACAACAATCTGCAGAGGGGCTGGCTTGATATGTTTTGCCCGCAGCTCAACCCTGAGCTCCTCACGCTCAATCAGGGCGTGTATAACCTCCTTGATTGCGGTCCGCTTACCTGCAAGCGCATCCTGCACCGTCTTGTACATCAGCGCATCATCGATGCTGAGCGCAGCGCCATCAGCCTTTTGGATCGGCTCATCCAGCATCACCTCTATGGGGGATAGCTCCAGCGCCAGAAGCTGTTGTTTGGATTGGCGGGTCCGACGCTTTCTCGGTTTGTGACCAGCGTCATCNTCATCATCAGACCCGGTCTCCAGAAGTTCGGGANAAGGCNCCATATACTCNTCGCTGAAATCACGCATCGGCAAGCTCCAGCTTTTTGGCGATCTGGCCCGTCATCTGCTCCCAGCGCTCGATTGCGATATCGACATAAGCCGGATCAATCTCCAGCCCNACAAACTGGCGACCCGCACGCTCTGCTGCCAGCAAGGTCGTGCCGGATCCGGTAAACAGATCCAGTACCCGTTCACCCCGCCGGGTTACATCCTTGATCGCATCCTCAACCAGCGCGATCGGCTTGACCGTCGGATGCAGGGCCAGATCAGCGGCCCGGCTCTTCTGGAAGGTATTGACCGAGGCGTAGTCCCAGACATTACTGCGATGGCGACCATGCTTGCCCAGCTCAACCGCATTGAAGTGCGGCTTGTCACCAACCCTGAACACAAACACCANCTCATGCTTGGAGCGATAAAGCGANCCCATCCCGGCATTGGATTTGTTCCAGACACACAAGTTCAGAAGATCGCCATAGACCGCGTCACCCACATGGCTGAGATCATCCATATGGCGCCAATCCATACAGACAAANTGAACNGCCCCATTCTTTGANNCANNNGCGGCGACCGAGAGGGTTTCGGTCAGGAAGCTTCGGAACTCAGCTTCACTCATCTCACCCGAGGCCATGGCAAACTCCTGATGCCNNCCACGGGCATTCACAAAACCATTGATCGGNACATTATAAGGCGGNTCCATGAACGCAGCTGCGACCTGGTGCCCCTGCCCCATTACCTGCTGCAGGAACCCGGCATCACGGGCATCACCACAGCCCAAGCGATGATCGCCCAGCGCAAAGACATCACCCAGCCTCGCACGCGGCACTACAGCCGCCTCCGGGACTGGCGGCTCCTCATCCTGGCCAACACTATCCAGAAGCACGTCGATCTCACCGGTCTCAAACCCGGTCAGGGTCAGATCAAAATCCAGATCCATGGTCTGGATCTCGCCCAGCTCGGCCACCAGCAAATCACGGTCCCAGCCGGCATTGAGCGCAATCTTGTTATCCGCAATCCGCAAGGCACGCTTCTGAACCTCGGAGAGATCACTAAGCTGAATGACCGGTACCTGCGTCAGACTGCAAGCCTTGGCACCCAACAACCGGCCATGGCCGGCAATGATCTCATTCTGCTCATCGATCAGGATCGGGTTGGTAAAGCCAAAGCTGCGGATCGATTGTGCGATCTGTTCGATCTGCGCTTTGGAATGAGTGCGGGTATTGCGCGGATGGGGCTTGAGGCTGGCCGGATCACGATAG
>NHBH01000006.1:501-24748 GCA_002168225.1 Micavibrio sp. TMED2 | reverse complement strand
AATCCATCCAGCGGTATGTGAACCACGGCGCAGTCTTCGCACACCGTGTCGTCAATCCAACAGATGTGATCATCCATCACTGCCCCTTCTCACGCTTCGTCTTGTTCTTGACCGTCTTCAAGCGGTCGGCATAGAGGGCACGGAACTGCCCGTTCTTGTCGAACACGTCGATCCAGTCCTTGCCCTCGTCACGCTCGACGTACTTGATGAACGAGAACTCGCCACGCTCACCCTTGAACTTCAACTTCGTGCCGCTGGTTACGTTGCGATTGTTCAGCGACAGGTCGAACAACCACACCTGACCAGCGGGTGCGTTGCCATACTTCGTGTCGTATTTCTTACGCCGTCTAGCCATCACTGCCCCTTCACTTTGTCGAAGCCGAGATCCCTTCTCGGCTGCGCCTTGCTTGCTTGCTTCTCGACACCGGCCTTGCGTGCTTCCCGGTATCGACGTGCTGCCTCTCGCTTGCATTCACGGCAGCCATTNAGTTGCGTCCAGCCCGACGTGCGTTTGTCGTGNCCGTTNTTGCACGTCGGCTNCCAGCCNTCGTACTCGGTGTCCGTNTCNGTGTTGGTCATGTCACTCTTCCNNCTCTCGTTGGCATCGGCNNTACCACGCCANNGCCATCAAGGCGTGAGCGAAGAGATCGTCGTACTCGACACCGTCTGCTTCCTCGCCGAACCACAGNCCGAGNNAGTTCTGCATGNNNTCCATNAAGNNTTCGACCGNAGGCGGTNNGNGGNNGCAGANTGNTCTTGCCGCNNTNNGCAGATCCACNGCGTCGAAGTCGTACTGGCCGCAATCTTTGATGCGGGTTGTGATCGTTGNATCCTGCATGTTTGTTCCCTTCATCCGATGAATGGCACAGACTCATGCGTGTGCATGAACCTGCGCCCTAACCACTCGGCCATGCCGACATGCATGGCATCGCCGAGAGCCTGATGGCGGTGGCCTGTTGGCACACCCGCAGTCCAGTCGTCGGGGAAGCACTGAAGCCGTTCCCACTCGACTGGTGTTAGCACCCTCGCACGCCCCCCTTGCACAACGATGTGCGTCTGGAAAGAGTTACCTTTGTCGTAACTCGTGAGCGTGTTTGCGTCGCCGTCGAGTACCCACGTTGAGTAGTCATCCTTCGACCGAGGCCGACGTGACTTGCGGTAGATCAGTCCTCGACCATCGTCCGTAACGACGCTTCCAATCTTGGGTCGGGAGTTCCGCCGGGGTTGGTCATGTATCGAAGGTGACTCGCTGCCTGTGTCGTCGTCAGCCAGCACGTCCCATGCGGGTCGACCGTCACCTCCACGATGTCCAACAATGATGACTCGCTTGCGTCGCTGGGCTGATCCGAGATGTCGCCCGTCCACCAGCCGGTAGGCCCACCCATACCCGATGTTTTCCAGCCCCCTGACCACGGCTTCCATGTCTCGTCCTTTGTTGTGGGTGAGAAGTCCGGGGACGTTCTCGATGCAGACCCAGCGCGGCTTTGCCTCGTCGATGATCCGCGCTGTCTCTTCGACGAGGCGGACGAACTCGTAGTAGAGGACGCTTCGCTTGCCCTTGAGTCCTTGCCGGTTGGCCTTGCCCTTACTGAGGTCTTGGCAGGGGAACCCGCCGACGATGAGGTCGGGAGATCCGAGGTCGCTTCCAGTGGTGCTGATGACATCGTCTGTCCTTTCTACGTTGGGCCAGTGCCGAGCGAGGATCGCTCGGCTGTGCTTGTTGATCTCCACTTGAGCGGTCGGCTGCATGCCAGCGGCATCGAACCCGAGGTCGAAGCCGCCGACACCAGCGAAGACCGACGCGTACTTCACGCGCTCGGTACGGGTAGGGCGAACGATGCGTTCGCGATCTTGAGTGCAGCCGCCACGTTGGCGAGCGCCCGGTCATCCGTGCCACCGATGTGCCACTGGTAGACCTCGTGCTGTGTCGGCGTGTGCGACTTCCAGTCGTAGATCGTGGCGACCGTGCCGTCAGCGAAAGCGACNGCCCACTCGCACGTCGTCTTGCCGTCAAAGGATGCGTCGAGCCTCGGCTCACCGAACACCCGCTCCAANTCGCTGCGGTACGTCTTGACGTACCCCTGCAGCCATCCCGTCCGCACGATTGGGTTCGTGCTTGNGATCTCTCCGAACATGATGNTTCCCTTCATCTGGTTGAGTCGTGTCCNTCACGGCTCATGGATCGAGCCGGGTNACCCCGGCTCTCACCATCAATCGTGACATGCCCCTCATGCATCCTGCGATGGGTCGTAACAGTGGTCGCAGTAGTTCAGGACAACAACCTCGCCCCATGTGTTCGTACCCTTTACCGCACGGGTCGAGACGTTGATCTCGCGGCAGATGTTGCAAGTGCCGAGAATCATGACGTCACCGCCTCGGCGCAGTCGATACAGAGGTGGTCGTAGGCCGTGTCGCTGTACTCGCTGAGATCAGCACCGCAATCGCAGACTTGCTCCGGCTGCTGCTCAGCGTCGACTGCCTTGGCGAGGCGCAGCAGGTCTTGCTTGCACTGCATCTTCACTTCGTGATCGCAGCCGGGATCCATCAGCAGCGCCACATACAGATTCACTGCCGACTGCCACGTCCATGTGATGTCGATGGTGTTCATGCCGACACCCGGTCGAAGGCAGGCAGTTGCTGCCCGTCCTCGACGATCAGCGTGCGCTTGCCCCGAGCCGTGACGTGCCACACTTTCTTGTCGAACGTGCCGAGGTTGTCCCAGTCCGCACCGTCGACGATGTAGCCGCGAGGCTCGCCCCAGTCATTGATGAACGGATCCTTGAAGTCGTCGCCGACCAGCATCACCAGATGCGCACCGCTGCCGCCGTGCGACCGCCACTCAGCGGTCGCAGACTCTTCAGTCTTGCCGTTGCCCCAGTAGCCACCGAAGCCCTCACCATTCCAAACCAGATACATGCTTGTCCCTTCCTGTCGTGGGCCATCCACGACATGGCAGTAGATCGACCGAAGCCGATCTACCACCATGCAACCACGGCCCTCAGACATCCTGCATTCACAGATTGCGAATGAAGCCCGAATCGTCACGCTTGCCCTTGTGACCCTTCACCCGCAGGGCAAGCACCGCACCCTTACGGTCAGCCGGTCGGTAATCGCTCGTGTCCCCATCGATCACCGGCACGCCCTGCCACGTCGACGGGAAGGCTTCATCCTTCCCGGCGAAGAAAGGCACAGCGACGCGCTCGCCACGCTGCACCAGATCGACGATGTCGGCCACGCTGTGGCGCTCCGACGCCGAGCGCGTCAAGTCATAGTCCGCCGACTCTGGCCGCTGCTCACGCGACCATTTCGTGTAGTCGTACATCTCGATGCCGCACTCCCGCGCCAGCCCGATCATGTTCGGCGCGACCAATTCCCAACGGATGTCCGACACCGTGTTGAGCCGCACCGCCACCCGGCCATGCTTGGCCGCAGCCTTGCCCAATTCGAAGCCGATCAAGTAGCCGAACGACGCCGGGTCATGCAGCATGAACAACGTCCGCACACCCTGCGCGAATTGCTGCGCAGGCATCCCGCTCTGGCCGCTGAACGACAGGCACGCCGCCGCGCACCCCATCGATGCCATCGGGCACAGATTCCACACCCCGTCGAGACCGTAAGCCTCCCGCAGGGCTGCGAATTCGTCCCGCATGATCCCGCGCTCCGGCGTGAGCATCAGCCCCACCGTGAACTGCTCCGACATCGACAGTTTGTGCTGCGACGCCGCGCTCGTCAGAATCGCAGCCGCCGAACGCTTGAAACCGGCAGCCTCCCGAAAGGCTGCCCACGCTTCGGCAGGCTCGACGTTCCGACGCCTACCCGTGAAGCCCATCGTCAAGCCTTCGGCGAACGCATCCCCGAAGCCATCAGCCACGCGCCGCTCGACGCGCGTCATCCCTTTCATGTCGTACCCCTTCCCGTCGGGACCATCCCGACATAGCGGAAGACCGGGGGCCATGCCCCGATCTACCACTATGCTGCGACATCCCTCATGCACGCTGCAATGCGCCCACCCGATCGAGCCGCACTGTGTACNGCTCCAGCGCCCTATCCAGATCCTCGGAGTACGCCCCGTTCTCGCAGTGGATGTCCACCACTGTCTCGCCCCGCNCTACAGCCGCTTGATTCAGCGACGCGTACCACGTCCAAACGACGTACTCGCCGCGCCCATTCTTAACCCACACCGCGAGCACCGCGCCGCTCCGTCCCTTGTAGGACTCGCGTGCCTCGATCACCGTCGCCCCATTCGGCAACGACGTGCCCGCTGTCGGAGTNANCATGTCCATGATCTTTCCCTTCCGATCGNCGGACCATCCGCCGATCTATTCCAATTCTGCAACATCCCTCATGCAACCCCCNCCATCCGACAGCACTGTGCCCCGAAAAGGACGCGCGGGACCATTTTTGGCCTCTGTCGCACGCGTCGGACTTGTCTGGCAGTACGCCGCGCGGCCTGACCCCCGGATGCTTAACCGCCCCGCCCCCCCGCGCGTGTCTAGTCCCAAGAAAAATTTCGACCAAGTCGGGTGGGGGACCAATTTCACGGTTTTACAGGGCGTAGAAGTACTTTTTTTGTCGCGGGTATTGATAAACACCCTTTCTCTAGCCCTCTTCTTATATGGAGAGTGTTTTTCGTTCGCTGCGCTGGTGGCCCTTAAGGCCACCTGCGCTGCTCACTCTTTTAGTTGTTAGCCGGGTGGAGTGTCTTTGGCGGTCGGTCCCCCTCTTTTGCCCCTTTGGAGGCCGGGTGGGTAGGAAACCGAGGAAGGTCGAGGAGCAACCTCGTCGCCGGGTGGCNCCTGAGGTTGCGGAGTCGGAGCTGCTGGATGTTGTCCGGCAGGGCCGGACGATTGAGCAGGGCTTGAAGGTGATCCGGCGGTCTCGCTCGTGGTACGAGACTCGCCGCCGGGAGTCGAAGGATTTCGCTGACCGGATGGATTCGGTTCGGTTGGGTCGGGTGGACGCGAGCCGGGTGGCTCGCGACTCGGATATTGGTTTTTCGGAGTTCAGCGAGAAGTACTTGTACACGAAGGTGTGGCCGCATATGCAGAATGTGGCTGACCTGTTGGAGGGCCGTGAACCTGAGTGGGTTCACGACTCGATGGTTTATGAGAAGGGCACGGCTGGGCTTTCTCGCCTGCTGGTTAATGTCCCNCCGAATCATGCGAAGAGCATGACGATCACGATTAATTATGTGACGTATCGGATCGCTAAGGATCCGAACATCAACGTCCTGATTGTGTCGAAGACTCAGGAGCAGGCGAAGAAGTTCCTGTATGCGATTAAGCAGCGGTTGACGCATCCTCGGTATGCGGACTTGCAGGTGGCTTTCGGGCCAGCGGATGGCTATAAGGCCACCGCTGACCAGTGGGCTGCTAACAAGATTTACTTGGGCGGGGATGCACGCGATTCCGGGGAGAAAGACCCCACGGTTGAGGCACTGGGGTGCGGTGGGGCCATATTCGGCTCGCGTGCCAATTTGATTGTGCTTGACGACGTGGTGACCCTGTCGAACGCGGGGGAGTGGGAGAAGCATCAGGACTGGATCCGGCAGGAAGTGGCATCCCGCCTTCCTCCGAATGGTGGCCAGTTGCTGGTTGTGGGTACGCGGGTTGCTCCGGTTGATTTGTACAAGGAGCTGCGTAACCCTGAGCATTACACGGACGCGAAGATCCCTTGGACGTATCTCGCGATGCCTGCTGTTCTTGGCTACGGCGATTCTCCGAATGATTGGGAGACGTTGTGGCCGGTGTGTGATCTTCCCCTTTCTGAGGGTGACGTTCCTGATGAGGGGGGTCATTTTGAGAGGTGGAGCGGCCCACGGTTGAACGTGGTCCGCAATGAGGTTGGTCCCGGCAAATGGTCGCTGGTGTATCAGAACCTCGATGTCGCAGAGGATGCCATTTTTGACCCGGTATGCGTCAGAGGCGCGGTCAATGGAATGAGAAAGCCGGGGCCANTGGTATCCGGTGCGGCAGGTCACCCGGAGGAGTCGTCGAACTTTTATCGGGTGATTGGGATTGACCCGGCGATGGCGGGGGAGACTGCTGCTGTCGCTTACGCGGTGGATCGGCGGACGCAGAAGCGGTATGTCCTTGATGTGAACGTGATGCCTTCGCCGACTCCGGCGGCTATCCGCGAGTTGATTTACTCGTGGGCTGACAAGTTCAGGCCGCACACGGTGATTGTGGAGTCGAACGCGTTCCAGTTGTTCTTGACGCAGGATGAGGAGATCAGGTCGTTTTTGGCGACTCGGGGGATCGCGTATCGACCTCATCACACGTCCACGAACAAGTCGCACCCGGACTTTGGTGTTGCTTCTCTCGCTCCGTTGTTTGGGTCGAAGACGAAGCGTGACGGTCAGGAGACGTGGAAGCACGCTGGCGANAACTTGGTCGAGTTACCTGACACGAGCAACTTTGAGAACATTAAGAAACTGATTGAGCAGTTGATCACTTGGCAGCCCGGTGTGAAGGGCAGCAAGTTGAAGATGGACGCCGTCATGGCGTTGTGGTTCTGCGAGATCGTGGCGCGGGAAGTGCTTGCTCAGGCGGGTGGGGCTTCACAGTTCCTGCCTAATCAGTTCGCGTCGCGGGGCGACGTGGACTCCCGTTATGTGGTTTCCCTTGACGAGCTGGCGACGGCTCAAACAGTTGGAAGGCTGTAGATGACCGATTACTTCGCGAAGTTTGAGGCGATCCGTAAGCGCAGCACTGAGCGTGACCGGCGCATGCGTGAGGTCGCTGCTGTTCGCGCTGGGCACGCGGAGCAAGTGTTTCCGGGCTTGTTCCCTGAGGGGACGTGGTCGAAGCCGATTGTCGCGAACCTGATTGATGTTGTCGCGAAGGACTTGAGTGAGCAGGTTGGCGTGTTGCCGTCGATCACCGCTTCGGGTGACTCGACGTTGGATGAGAACGCCCGGACGAAGGCTGATAAGCGCACGAAGATCGCTAACTATTACGTCGCCNCGTCGAAGATGAGTACGAACCTGATTCGTGCCGCTGACCAGTTCATCACTTATGGGTTTGTGCCGCTGCGCGTAGAACCGCACTTCAANGATCAGCGGCCTCACATTCATGTGGAGTCGTGCGAGGGCGCGTACTTCGACATGGATCGTTTCGGTGACTTGCAGGTGTACGCGCACTTGTTCCGCCGCAAGGCCGGTGACCTCGCGGCGATGTTCCCTGAGCATGCGAACAAGATCCTGAGGCGGGGCATGTTCGCTAGCACGGACGAGAACACGTTGATGGATGTCGTCCGTTATTACGACGATAAGACCAGCGTCATGTTCATACCGGAGCGCGAGGGCTTGGTGCTGGCGCAGACACCTAACCGCATTGGTCGGGTTCCTGTCGTTGTTGCTTTGCGCCCGTCCCTCGATGGTGAGGCGCGGGGTCAATTCGATGACGTGCTGCCGGTGTACGCCGCGAAGGCGCGGCTCGCGTTGCTGATGATGGAGGCGACGCAGAAGAGCGTTGAGGCTCCGCTGGCTTTGCCGCAGGACGTGACGCAGTTGAGTATCGGGCCGGACTCTGTGATCCGTTCCAACTCTCCCGAGAAGATTCGGCGTATCCCGTTGGATATTCCGAGCATGGCGTTCGCTGAGAACAACCTGTTATCCGAAGAATTGAAATTCGGTACTCGCTTCCCAGAGTCAAGAGCAGGGCAGGCGGACGGGTCGATTGTGACGGGTCAGGGCGTGAAAGCCCTGCAGGCCGCTTTCGATTCACAGGTCAAGACCGCTCAGTCGATCATGGGCGCGACGCTTGGAGAGGCGGTGTCTCTCGCGTTGGCCGTCGACGAAGCGTACTTCGGCGAGGTACAGCGCGAGGTATCTGCCACCGCTAACGGCGTTCAGTACAAGCTGAAGTACCGGCCATCAGCCGACATTAAAGGTAACTACGGGATCTCCGTAAACCACGGGCTGATGGCGGGTCTTGACCCGAACCGTTCCTTGATTTTCGCGCTGCAGGCGCGAGGCGACAAGTTGATTTCACGGTCGTTCACTCGACGTAACTTGCCGATCCAGTTGAACGCCNCTGAAGAGGAGCAGGCGATTGACATGGAGGAGATGCGGGACAGCCTGAAGGCTGGNGTCGCGTCACTGGCAGCNGCGATCCCGCAGATGGCCGCTCAGGGCCAGAACCCGACGCAGATCGTGCAGCAGTTGGCGACNGTCATCGATGAGCGCAAGAAGGGCACTCCTTTGGAGGATGCCGTGCAGAAAGCGTTTGAGCCTCCGAAGCCTCCAGAGCAACAGCAGCAGCCCGAGGCGAACGAGTTGCCCAACATGGGCGCACCGGATGCTGCAGCCGAAGCGGCTTCCGAGCAGGGGCCGGTTCAAAACGAAGTTCTTCCAGCGCCACCGCCTATGCAGCGGCTGCTCGCTGGTTTGACGGGCGCAGGTAGGCCCGTTCTGTCTGGCGCAGTGTCCAGACAAGTTCCCGCATAGAGGAGAAACACATGATCGGAAAGCAAGGCGGAATGGGCAAGGCTCCTACAGGTGGAGGCGTTATTCAGCCGAAGGGCAACCCCGGAAGTGGTGTTGTTGGCGGAGGTCAGGTCGCCACGGGTTCCAATCCGAAGCCCGTTGGTGGAAACAACCACAAACTTAAGTAGCAGTGCCGAACGTAAGAGGGAAGAAGTTCCCTTACTCCAAGAAAGGCATGGCCGACGCGAAGAAGGCCATCAACGAGGACGACGCTCGTGGTTACCGCAAGCGCGTGGCGAAGGCGAAGCGCATCAAGGGCGAGACGGTGACGAAGGCGCCGACCCGGCGGAGGATGAAGCCGAAGCCGAAGCCGAGTGGTGAGCCGCCGAACAGGACGTACCCGTTCGGTCCCGGTAACGCGAGAAACAAAAACTATCCGGGCCTCTTCGACCCAAATTACGAAAAAGGCAAGAAGAAGAAGTAGTTAGGAAACGTATGGCAAGGGGAGAACCACCCGGCAGGCAGTTCATTAAGAGCCGCCCGACTGCCAGCACCTACCGACCGTCGATGGCGAGGCAATACCCGTCTTCATCGATGCCCACATTCGGGCCGGGTGGTGGCATCGGTGCGTCACAAGCACGCCTGCAGGAGCAGGTCGACCAGATCATGCCGTCGACCCTGTCTAGGTCCGAGCAGTTGCGCCGAGATGCCGAGGAAATTTTTGGGTTCCTCACGGAGCAGGACACGATTGACGCGGTTAAGCGTGGTGACATTTCCCCTGCGCTGGGTGCGGCGATCATTGCCGCTGGCGTTGTGCCTTTGCCTGTCGGTAAGACCGCTGGATTGGTAGCGAAGGGCACGTCAAAGGTTGCATCGAAGGTGAAGCCTCCCGTTAAGCCTCAAAGAATGATTGATGCACAACGGGCGCGTGACAAGAACAAGATCGCTCAGGCGTTGCTGCAGAGTGGTCGCGCTCGTACGCCAGAACGTCCTGCGCCTGCACCGCAGCCCACACCACCGGCTCGCTTCCCTGAGGGTAGGACTCCGCGCACGGATGATCCTCGGCCACAAACTGCCCTCGATACCGGGGGGTTGCCGGTTGCTGGTGAGGCAGTGCCGACAGTTACACCTGCACAGGCGCGTCAGGCAGCAAAGGTTCCGTTGAAGAAAAGCGGTGATGTTGACTACGACCGTTTCGGTGGAGGTGGCTTCACCACTCCCCGTCAGCAGGCTGCCTACGCGGAAACGCAACGCCGTTTGAAAGAAACCGCGTCACCAACGCGTAAGGAACAGGCGGAAAAAGCGTTCAAAGACAAGCGCGACAGCCCGGAGAAGCGGCGGCAGGACGCAGCCCAGCGTGAGGTGATGGCGGAAGAAGGCGTTGACCCGAGGCTGGGTGCTAGGACCGAGAGCCTGATGGCTCGGACTGATCTTGCCGCGAGCGGTAACCGCACGGAGGTTGTGTCTGGTCGCACGGGGGGCGCGATGACTCGATCCGAGGCTGACCGTGCAGCAGCGGAAGCGGTTGCGCGGGACAGGGAGCGCCTTGCTGGGTTGCAGTCTGAGCGTGAGGAACTGGCCGAGCAAGGCTTAAAGCCGTCGCGCAACCAGAAGCCGTTGAACCCGCAGACTGAGGCGGAGGTCGCTTACGACGCGATCAACCCGAAGCCGGTGAAGAAGGACTTCCCCGGTAAGGGCCAGAAGGCTCGGTACGAGGAGGCGCTCGCGAAGTGGAATGAGGGCCGCGAAGAGTTCGTGCAACGTCGCATGGATGATCTCGCGACTCGCCCGTCACCTACTGGTGACGCGAGCGAGATACCGGGGTTCACGCCGAACGTCGCGGATTCAGCCGACTACAACCCTTACGCGTTCTTGAACCGTGGGCCTGAGCCTGCGAAGCCTGCCGCGAAGACTCCAAAGGGTCGTAAGCCGAAGCAGAAGAAGGAAGAGAAGCCAGTAGAGACTCCGGCGGAAACGCCGGAGGAGATTCCGATTCCTAAGAAGTCGACGGTAAAGAAAACCACCAAAAAGACCACTAAGAAGAAGACTGAAAAGAAGACGCAAAAAGCCAAGTTGCCTGACTACGCGACGGGGGCAACGAACGACAAGGCTCGCAAGAAGCCCTTTGGGCCTGCCAAGCCGAAGGATAAGGCGAAAGATCCGCAGCCAAAGGCGGAGGATGTCCGCTCCGGTGGCGAGAACCCACGCTCAGGCGGGGAAAAACCTCGGTCGTTTATCCCGACGCAGGTAGCGAAGGACGCCACAAGAGACAACGCTGCAGCGCGGGGTCGCGCTGCCCGAAACGACATGGATCCGGGCACTGCCGAAGAGGCACGCTTGCGTGGCATGGATGCAGCCACGCGTGGAGTCATTAAGCCGAAGGCGAAGGAAAGCACTCGCGCAAAGCAGGGTTACCTGAAGGCCGAGCAGGAGAAGGCGATCAAGGATCGCGCCAATGAAATATATGGCGCACGCGGTCCGAAGCCTGAGAAGAAAAGGGCTGGAGAGTCTGACAAGGATTTTGCGGCGCGGGTGAAGAACTGGGAGAAGTCCAAGCACGCAGGCAAAAAGTTCGCCGGGATGATGGTTCTTGGGGCGACTGGTCTTGCCTTCCCTTCTGCCACGATTGTTAACCAGATCATGGACGAAAACGTCAAGAAGGTATCCGAGGAAGGCGTGGCAGAGGCTGCGGAAGAAGCAGTAGCGGCGGAAGAGAAAGACCAAGAGCCGAAGAGCAAAGAGGCCAAGTCTGTCCTGCGCGACAAGTACGGGCGCAAGATCACTCGCGAGGAGTTCAACCGTCGCAAGGCTTACCGCAAGAAGCTGGAAGGCATGTCGCCTGCAGAACGTAAGGCTGCCCGGAAGAAGGAGATGGCTCGCCGCGAGAAGTGGCGCGGGAGCATCGGCAAGCAGTTGTTCAAGAAGGCCGCAACGAAAGCCACCCGCAACCTTGACTTGAAGGAAGGCGTGTCCAGCCGCGAAGTCAACAAGTTGATGCGGGAGGCACTCGGCAAGCAGGGTGATCGCGGCGCTGCCCAGAAGGCTCGACGACAGTTTGTGAGGGCTTCATAATGGCTGAAGGTCCGGGCGGTTACCGCGCCCCGAAGAACCCAGCACCTGTGTCTGGTCCCGGCGCGCAGAGCAAGCGCACCGACGGCATCAAGTCGCAGTCACCAATGGACATGCCTGATGCTGCCTACGGGGAGCAGAAAGAGATGCGTGGCATTCAGGGTGCAGCACCTATGGCTGCTGCCTCGATGCCAAAGATCACGCCACTTGACGCTCCAACACAGCGTCCCGATGAGCCGGTCACTTCTGGCATGGATCGTGGGCCGGGGCCGGGTCGAGCATCGATTGGAATGACGAAAACGTCGCAGCAGCAGTCCGCGATGGACGCGTCGCAGATCGCTGCGTACTTGCCTGCCCTTGAGCAGGCCGCTAACCGTCCCGGTGTTCCCACTTCGTTTGTCCGCTTTGTTCGCCACTTGAGGTCGTTTGCCTAATGCCGTCACTTGAAGAAGACATCGCAGCAGCGGTGGATGTTCTGGGCCTACACGCCACAGGCATCGTCTTCGGTATTGGCATGACCAACTGGAAGTCCGCTGAAGAGCGGGACGGTTTCTTGCGTCTGATCGGTGAGGAGCAAGCCAATGGCTCTGCCTGAACTGACGCCGCTCTACGCACCGCCCGGTCGGACGAACCTGCAGGCGCAGTCGGAAGCAGCCGAAGCGGAACTTGACCGTCAGCGCATCGCTCGGCAGAAAGCCGCAGCGATGCAGAAGGATGAAGGCTACGACTCGATCTTTGATCGTTTCTGGTTCGACGACTTCTCTACTGTCCCGGTGATCGGGCCGATGGCTAGTGGAGCCGCTCGCGGCTTCACGAACTTCTACGACGCTGTAGGTGACGAGTACTCGTACTTCGCGTCGAACGTCACTGGCGCTGGCTTAACGCGTGAGCAGGCTCGCGACGTGACCGTCGGTCAGATCGTTGAGTCGCGGATCTCCGGGGACAACATCCTCAATCCGAAGGTGCGTCAATCCAAGTGGGGTCCGACGAACCTGAACGTCCTCGACGAGGACTTCAACGTCAACTGGACTTCCGGCCTGATCGACACGACGGTCATGTTTTTCCTCGACCCGCTGGTGTTGCTGGGTAAGGCAACGAAGGTTGCTCGCCTTGGCACGAACTTCGGTCGTAGTGGTCGCGCCATCGAGAAGGTCACGGGTATGCCCCGTAACTCTCTGGCGTTCAGTGGCTTGACGAGTAAGCGCATGAACATCGCTGGCCCTCAGGTCACGCGGATGGCTACGTCTCAGATCGAGGCGGCACGGATGGGCGCGAATAACCGCGCCAGCGTGCTGGCCGACGAGATCGTCGACGGCTCGTTTGATGACTTGACGAACCTGTATGAGTTCCGTGGCGCGTACCGTGACGTTCTTGCTGAGACTGGCGCTCGCATCAACAACAGGGAAGATGCACTGAACTTCCTTGGCGCATCCCTCGGTGACCCGAATTACATCAAGCGACTGCAGGACACTCGCGCTGACTTGTTCGTGCAGATGCTCCGTGCGTCAGCACCGGACCAGTACGAAATGCTCGCGATGTCAGAGGGAGCATCGAAGATCCCGGCGTTGTTCGCTCGGCCACTAGAGGCGGCAGTAGACCCGAACAATGTCATCGCGCAGATGCGTGCGAATGACTCCGTGTTCGATGACTTGTTGAAGTCGCTGGAACTGGACGAGGCCGTCGCCGGTATCGATAACGCGGTGATGCTGGCAGAAGACTCGTTCCAGCCGATCCAACGCTGGGGTCAGAACAACGCGAAGGCTGCGCGGATAGCGGCGGCTTGGCGTCGCGGTAAAGGCAGCCGCGCATCAAACACTCGCAAGAATCGCGCTCGCAAGCGCGATCTGGATCAGGCGCGGAACCAAGGCAAGATCACGCCTGACGAGTATGAGGAACTTCTGCTCGACGTGGGTCGCACGGGCACGCAGCCGTTGATGCACGAGACGGTGTACCGGGCGTCGAGTTACTTGCCGAAGGTTCGCTTGTGGACGTGGATCAAAGGTTCGCGAGCTTCTGGACTGATTGATGTTCGTGGCTTTGAGGTGGGCCACTCATCGGATGAGATGAGGGCAGCACTCTCTGACTCAAAGATGTTGCGCGACGATCCACAGTTCACGACAGAGATGATGAACAGGTGGGGTAACTCTGCTGGCGGCAGTGAGCGTTTCACTGCCGTGAAGGAGATCGAGGTTCGCTCGTTCCAGCGTATGTACGCGGTTGAGGTAGCGAAGAAGAACGCCAAAGAGCAGAAGAAGGCAGCGGACCTGTACCGCAAGGGCAAGATCGATGAAGCCGAGTATCAGCGCCGGTTGGCCGATAACCCGACGACTCTGGACCCTGACAATCTTCCGGGCAGGGAGTTACTGGATGAGGCGTACCGCCTCATTGATGAGCGTCGAGCGGACTCGATTGAGAAGATCCGTAGCGGTCGCGCGTACTTGGTGGACGACAAGGGCGACCTGATCAGGGTTGACCCGCAACTGCGCTCGCAGTTGGAGACCAAGGTTCCGATGCTCGACATGAGCGTTCTGGAGCAAACCGCGAAGATCCTCGTGAAGTTCGCTGATGAGAAGGATCCGTTGATGGCGGCGTCTCGCGACTTCGCCCGTAAGCGTCGCGGCGCTCTTTACAAGGGTGGACTGGACACAGCGGTGTCGCTGTGGAAGGCGTCAGTGTTGATGCGACTTGGTTACACGCAACGTAACGTCGCCGAGGGTTGGCTTCGTTCGATGGCTTCCATTGGTTTGCTGCCAATGCTTTCCCGTGTCCCGGCGTGGAGCGTGAACTTCCCAAAGAACGCTGGTCGGTGGTCAAACCGTCGGGTTAACGGCAAGCGCCTGCTGAAGCAGGAAGAGCAACTGATCGATGACTTGGTGCAGCAGCAGCGAGGCATCGAGGAGTACATCGAGCAGGGCGTCAAGGCGAACGATCCGCAAATGGTCGCCATGCAAGAGGCGCTGGAGCAGCAGAAGGCTCGCATCGCTCAGATCCGCTCTCGTCGCAAGAAGATGCAGACGAAGGAGCGAGCAACCGCTCGCCGCAAGATCGAAGGCCGGGAGTATGAGGCTTTCGGTGGGCCGGAAGGTCCGGTGCTGCGGGAACTATCCTCGATGGGTCAGACGAACCAACAGTTCCTTGAGTCGTCTTTGATGCGGGAGCAGGATCTTGTCCTAAACGCTCGCAACTATGTGGAAGTTCTGCCGACAGATCCTCAGTATTACGACGAGTTAAACCAAGCAGTCATCCAGTTTCAGAATGACGCGCTGGTGCAGCAAATGCTAAAGGCAATCGCTGCAGGTAAACCGAATCCGATGGATGACGCTCTGGATTGGGCGCGTTCCGGTGACGCCGCTTTCTGGCGGCGTGACATGCGTATTAAGCGCAACGAGATCGAGGGTCACGTTGTCGACGTTGAGAGCCTGCTGTTCCGCTACCTCCCGACGGAGGAGGTACGGCGACTCGTAGCGACGGGAGATGAACCCGGAGCGTTGGCGCTGCGTGAGGCTATCGAGGTGAACCTGCAGGGCTACAACGAGTTACTTTCGTCCGTTCACGGGCGTGCGGCTCGCGAGGTTCTCCGTCCCGCATCGCTTGGTGAGTATGCACGCAAGCCCATCGACACGATATTTAAGTGGCTCGGCAATATCCCTGAGACGGGGCTTGTCCGGCATCCGTACTTCGCTTCTGTGTGGTCGCGTGAGTTCGACTCGATGATTGGTATCGCGCAGCGTCAGGGCGTGGAGCTGACCGAGGACGTGTTGGATCGGATCAACAGAACCGCTCAGACTCGGGCCTTGCGTGACCTGAAGGACACGCTGTACACGATTGAGCGGTTGTCGAACCCGGCTGCGCTCTTGCGTTTCCTCGTTCCGTTCTTCCCTGCGTGGGAGAACAGCCTGAGGGTGTGGAGCCGGATGATCGTGAACGATCCTTCGATTGCTGCTCGCGCCTCGATCTTGTGGAACTTGCCCAATCAGTTGGGCATGGTCGTTGACTCGGAAGGTAAGCCGGTCGAGTCCGACCGGATGGACTTCTTGACTGGCTCTCAGGAGAAGTACATTCGCCTGCCATCGGGTATTAACAAGTGGCTTGCCGATAACGTGACCGGCGGGATACCTGTGGCTATCCCGCAGGGCGCGATCAACGTCGTCACTCCGGGTGAGACTCCGTTCCTTCCGGGCTTCGGCCCGGTGGTGCAAGTGCCGGTGTCAGTGTTCATGCAGGGTAAGCCTGACTTGCAGCGCACTTTGCGTGACCAACTGCCTGAGCCGATCTACAACCAGATCGCGCCTTTCGGCGTGATCCCCAGCCCGACTGACGCGATCTTGCCGTCGTTCGCTCGGAAGGTGAACCAGTGGCGTAAGGGCGAAGACGACCGCATGTACTTGGGGATCGCTGACTCGATGATGCAGTCAGCGTTCGTCGACTGGTACGCCAATGGCGCTAACCCTGCGGACATGCCGGACGTTGGCGAGATCATGGATCAAACCAACGATTTCTACAAGTTCAGCATCCTTGCTTCGCTGGTCGCTCCGTTCGCGACTACGCGCACGAGCAAGTACCAGTTCCAGCAGGACTACTGGCGGCAACTGATGGCCGACCCGGACATGACGTACCGGCAGAAGGTCGACACGTTCGTCGAGAAGTTCGGCACAGCGTTCTTGCCGATGATCGAGTCAACGACGAAGAAGGTTTCGCCGACTGTCGGCTACACCATCGAGTCGTTCGATGTCATCGACAACAACCGCACGCTCGTGAGTGAGATCGCGACGCGCACTGATCCGCGTGCCATCGGCGTGCTGACTGCGGGTACGCAGGCAGCAGAGTTCGATCAGGGTGTTTACAAGTACTGGACGATGGAGAACGTGCCGGGTACAGCGGAGGACTTCTCTCGTCGGTTGACTCCTGCTGAGATGCAGGTCGAGTTGTTGATGTCGCAGGCGTGGCGTGAGTACCGCAAGGAGAAGGAAGCGCGTGACGACGCGCTGGCGATGATGGGCGTGAGCATTCAGGCGAACGCTGCAGCGTCAGTGAAAGCGAAGTGGGACAACTTCGTGAAGGTGGAGATGGTGCAGAAGTACGGGGAAACATGGAACACGCAGTACCGCATGTACATGGATATGACTCCGGCTTACTTGACTGGCATTGATAAGGCGCTGAATGACCGGAACTTTATGGACACGCAAGGGCAATCGCCCTTGTGGGGACACATCGACGACTACATGCGTGAGCGACGACTGGCCGAGCAAGCCATTGCCGATGGTGCTGATAGCGCCACCGTTCGTGAGCAGTTCGCGGCGTGGGCTGCGGATTATCGACTGGTGAGTCTGGAGTTCTCGGACTTTTACGACAACTTCCTTGAGCAGGACGACTTGCGTTTACCGTTAGGGGAATCGAGTGCCTGAACATTATGGGGATAGCGCAAGCACGCAGCTTCCCGTCATTGTTGGTTTCAAGGATGTAGACCAGCAACTGTCAATCCCGAAGTATCTGGCTGCGCCGGAGTTTCGGGAGCAGTACGGCGATCAGTCGCTGGCGTCGCGTATTACTGGCGGCCCACCGACGATTGACATTCGTCGTGTTGCAGAAAATCAGCCGGATTACATGACGCAGGAAGCACTCCTTGAGGAGATGCGTGACCGCATGGCGCAGCAGCCGGAAGAGTACGACGATCTGGAAGAACTGCTGCTCGATACCCGATTCAACTCATGGGAAGAGTTCTTTGACTCGGCAAGCCGTCAAACCCAACCGTGGCGGGAGTACCTCGTATTCCGCGCTGGCTTAGGTGAAGGTGACAGAGGCAGGGGCGGCGGAGGCCCAAGAAGCACCGTTGTCCTGACGAATGAGGCTGCGGCTGGAGCGCAACTCGATGCGACATTCACTCAGTATCTCGGACGCACAGCGTCCGACGATGAGGTGCAGACGTATCAGGAACTGTTGAATGAGCAGGAGCGTGCGAATCCGCTTCGCAGCACGGGTGGCTCAAACAATGTCACGTCCGGTGGCTTCGACGCGACGCGGTTTTCGCGTGAGTACGCGCAATCGCAGGAGGGTTACGCGGAACGGTTCGCTGCAGTGAACTTCATGTCGGCGCTCGATGACGCGCTGGCTAATCGTGGCAATGTTCTTGAGGAGTTTGCGAAGGGCGTGCAGCAGTGACCACCGGCTATGACTTTCAGGTCGATGACCTNAANCANANNNAACTNGGTCAGGCNTTNGGTATATCCGCCTCCACNTTGNNGAAANNNNCGGAGTTGCAGGNNNTNCTNGANGAGNTTNTNGCNGAGGTNGCGGAGGGACGAACTCCNACTAACGCTGACATCTCTCTGAAGAATTCANAACTCTGACTGGTTCCGTGGGCAACTCACNNCTTACGTTGAGGCNGANNNTGAGCGNGCCAAGTACACGNNNGANCTGNTCGANGACNTGATGCGGGAACGAGCCATCGACATCGTCGAGCAGTACGAGGACGCTGGCGCTGATATCGACTTCNCGNCGGCTCGTAAGTACGCGGAGCANATGTTCTACGGCAGTGGCCGTAACGAGGCTGGCGAGTTGCAGTTCTTCGACAACGAGTGGNTGGCTGACCAGATCGTCGACGCGATTGACTTCGACAAGACGAAGATGATCGGCGGCGTAGAGGTATACGACTACGAGGGTGACGTTCTCTCTAACTCGCAGTTGATCAACAATCTCGCGAACGATTACGGCATCGATTACGGAATGTCGAACGAGGGTTACCAGTCATGGTTCCGTACCACTCTCGATTCGGTCATGCGTGGCGACATGGATGAGACGGACATTTCTAAGTACATGCAGGAGCAGGCCATCTCACGGTTCCCCGGCTTGGCTGATGCGATTAATCGTGGTCAGACGGTGCGGGCTGCCGCTGACCCGTACTTGACGGCGATTGCCAACGAGTTGGAGTTACCGAGTATTGAACTTGACGACAATCTAGTGCAATCAATTTTGAACAATAAAGGCCCGGATGGGAATTGGACGCCGATGAGTTTGTATGACACGCGCCTTCAGGCGCGTAAGGATCCTCGCTGGCAGCGCACGTTTCAGGCGAAGGATGAGTACACGGGTATGGCGCAGAGGATCGCGCAAGACTTCGGATTTTTGGCGTAGCGCATGGGTTACGGCGATCTTCTTTTCATAAATCAGCCCAATCAGGGGAACAAGGGGGCTAGTGCCGCTGACCGTGCGGCTGCGGCTGCGGCTCCGCGTGGGACGACAACCTACCCCGGATTCACGGACTACGGTCAAGCGCCGAGTGTCACGTTCCCGGCGGGAGGGGGACCACCGACCTACACACCCGGTGACTATGAGGTTCCGGGGTTCGCGGCGGCGAACAATGCGGTCACAAGGTCGGCTCCTCCGCCACCTAGTCTGGTTGGCGTTGAAACCGTGTATGAGGCTGGTTTCANCGTCACCTACAACATTTACTCGGATGGNTCTCGCACTGAGCGGAGCCGNGTNCGTGAACGCACCGCTGGTGACGCGGTGCGTGACATGTTCCGCAACCTTGGCATGGGTGACGCCTTCGCGGAAAGCCTTAAAGGCATCATCGATGGGTTCTACACGACGAACGTGAAGCCAACCGACGCCGAGATCCTTTCCGCTGTGTACAGCAGTGAGCCGTACAAGCAACGGTTCAAGGCGAACGAGGTTATTCGTAAGCGTCTCGCTGACGGGCAAGGGCGACCGGGTGACCGCATGCTGACGCCTGCTGAGTACATNGAGGCGGAGAACACTTACCGCACGATCCTCGCGGATCGTGACATGCCGGTGGGTTTCTACGACTCGCCGGATGACTTCACGAACTTGATTAGTAACAGCATCAGCGCATCGGAGTTCAAGTCCCGAGTGGACACCGCGTATGACGCGTTGAACTTCGCTGACGAGTCAGTGGTGACCGCGCTGCGCGACTTCTACAACATGAACACTTCGGATATGGCTGCTTACCTGCTGGATCCTGCTCGGGCTTTGCCGGTGCTTGAGGGTCGTCAGGCAGCGAGCNNCTGGCGCTTACGACATGAACTCTCGCACCGAGCTGCAACGCATGTACGGCACGGCCAGCNTCGCTGGCATGGGCCGCAGGCAGGGTTTGATGCCGGGTGAGGATCTTGCCGGTGAGATCTACGACGCTGGTAAGACAAAGCAGCAGACCGAGACTGCATTCTCTCAGGCAGCCGAGGATGGTCCAAATGTTGAGCGTTTGGGCAAGTTGTACGGCGAGGCGATGGACTTCAAGGACATCGTCCGTGAGGACTTGAATCTTGCTGGCGGCGCGGGTGCAGGCCGCAAGCGCCGGAAGTTCGCGTCGAAAGAGCGAGCGCAGTTCAGTAAGGCAAGCGCGTTGGGCAAGTCGTCCCTGCGTAGTCGAACCGACGTTTAACGTCAGGGCGTGACAGGTTAGAAGGAACCGTAATTCGGGGTGAAAACTCCCGCGTTGGTTCCTTAACTCCAGTTCGATTCTGGACACGTCCACTCCTCAACCGGATCGGTCGGCCCCGGTGAGAGTAATGAGACCGATAGTCGCCACAGCCACACGCGTACCCCCATGCGCGTGTGCGGGTGAGTGCATCCAACAGGAAACAACAGGGAGATGAAATGGCTGAGTACGACGACCTCGACTATGACGAGGGTGGCGATTTGGTGAAGCAACTGCGTAAGCAGTTGAAGGAAATGTCTTCTGCTCTGAAAGAGCGTGACGAGATGCTTGAGGAATACATGACTCAAACTCGCACNGAGCAGATCGGTGAGTCTCTCACCGAGATGGGCTACAACTCCAAGATCGCTTCATTTGTTCCCGACAATGTCGAGGATGAAGACGACCTAGCCCAATGGTTGAAGGAGTACGGAGAGGTCTTCGGCGCTCAACCAGTAGAACAGGAACAGTCGACGCAAGAGNCGTCGACTGTCGATGAAGCCGCCGCATTGATGTCAGCGGTAGAGGAAGGCGGCATTGACCCGACTGCGGGTCAAAGTCTGGAAACAAAAATTCAGAACGCTTCAACTCCAGAGGAGTTGGCGGCGATCCTCAAGGGCTGACAGTCCTAATAACATCTCACAGAAAGGGTTAGCCGACTATGGCTGACACGTCAACTAGTACGCTGACGAACCTTATTCAAACAGCGTATGACAAATATGTGCAATTCAATTTGCGCTCTGAGCCTATGTTCCGCAAGTTCGCGGATGTCAGGCCAGTTGATGTCACCAACCCCGGTGCGACTGTTGTGTTCCAACTGCACAACGACCTATCTCGGATCACAGATCCTTTGACCGAGACTTCGGACGTTAGTGCTGTTGCGCTCAACAACACCAACCGGGTTCAGGTAACCGTCAACGAATACGGTAACGCCGTTACCACGACTGAGCGTCTCGCACTTGAGTCGCTCTCTGCGATTGACCCAGCAGTGGCCGACATGCTCAGTTACAACATGCGGGATTCATTCGACGCACTGGTTTACAAGACCCTCGTTGGTCTTGCGACTGGTCGTTTCGCAGGAACGTCCGCTGACGACGAGACCACGGTCAACGGTGTGGACAAGACCACAGCGTCGACGACCACACTGCAGGCTGCGGATATCCGCAAGGCTGTGGCTAAGTTGCGTGGCGCGAACGTGCAGCCCCGCGANGGTGGTTTCTACATCGGCATGTTGCACCCGGACACCTCGTATGACCTCCGCACGGAGGCTGCTACTTCGGGAGCGAACGTGTGGCGTGAACCGCACACCTACACCGACACTGGTGTGGGCAACATCTGGAACGGTGAGGTNGGCGTCTACGAAGGCGTTAAGTTCATCGAGTCAGCTCGCGTGGAGCAGGCNTCCAATGGCATCACGCGCACGGTCAGCAACAAGGCTCTGACGAGCAACGTTGCAACCTTGACCACCTCTGCCGCTCACGGCTTTGAGGTGGGCGAGACCGTGACTGTCGCTGGTGTGGACGCAACCTTCAATGGTTCGTTCACCGTCGCGTCGGCCCCGTCGGCGACCACGTTCACCTACGCGAAAACTGCGTCGAACGTGTCGTCCGCTTCCGCTACAGGTACTGCCACCTCGCTCGATCACAAGGTGATCGTGATGGGTAAGCAGGCTCTGCTGGAAGCAGTCTCCTACGAACCGAAGACGGTCATCTCGCCGATCACGGACAAGTTGATGCGTTTCAGGAGCGTCGGTTACAAGGGATTGCTCGGCTGGAACGTTTACCGGCCCGAGGCTCGTTACGTCATTTCTTGCACGTCGAGCATCTAGTCACTCACTAGATCAAAGCGAGGAGGGGCTGCCACAAGCGGCCCCTCCTCGTACTAGAAGGAGAACATATGTGCGCCTCTTGTGGTTGCAAAGACGTGAACGACGTGATGATTCCGGGGAATAACGCCAAGAACGGCAACATCCCCGATCAGAAGGTCGAACACAAGAAGTGAAATTGTGGAGAGGCCCGACGCTTGAGGTGAAGCGTGGCAGGCCAGACCCGCTGTGGTGGACTTCGTGGTACGACGCGAAGACGGTCGTCAAGAAGGACGGCCAGTGGCTGACAATTATGACGCCGCAGGGTGATTTTCTCGCGCAGTGTGACGTTGTACTGCGTGGTGGTTTTGACATTGAAATTACTGACGAACTGGCGACCGAACTGACGGCTGCTGGTTTCTCGCAATACATCTCGGAGTTGTGATGCCGTTACATCGTGTGCTGAAGCACCCGGAGTACGTCGAGGGTTGCTTTGGTTGCAAAGCGTCGACGTTGTCGTATCAAGACATGCACATTCGTGCGGTGTCTCACGCGAATGACAAGGAACTGGATGCGTACCGGAGTGCGCGTAAGCACGGGATCCAACCGAAGACCACGAAGTTGAAGGACATCAACGCAGCCGTTAAGACTTCGGATGCTCTCGGCAGGGCGGTGAAAGCGTGAGTACTTTCGTTCAGATAGTCGATGACACCCTCTCTGAGGTTTCTTCGTATGTTCGCGGACAAGAGTCGATCACGGTGCTGCTGCAGGCAGCGACCGATGCGGACACGACGCTGACTGTCGATGACACGTCAGCGTTGTCGAAGGGCTTGGTCGAGGTCGGCGACGAACTGGCGTACCTGAAGAGTGTCAACTCTCAGGCTGGCACGGCGACTGTCCTTCCGGGTGGTCGAGGCTTCCGTGGCACTACCGCTGTCGCGCATGGCATCAATACGCTGGTGCGAAATAACCCGCTCTTCCCTCGTGACCAGATTAAGCGTGCGATCAACGAGACGATCCGAGGGATCGATCTCCGGGCGTTGGCTTCTCACGAATTTACTTTCGACGGCTCGGCGTATGCGTACGCGTTGCCGTCTGACTTTCAGGACATCACGGGAGTCACTTTTGACTCGCCGGACTCGACTGAGATTTGGCCTCTAATTAAGCGTTACCGGGTTGACCGGAACTTCCGTGTCTCTGGTGACTCGTCAATGCGTTCAGCAATTGTGCTGAACGAGTATCCGACGCCGGGGCGGACGGTTCGCGTGCAGTACGCGAAGTACCCGACGGCGTTGTCTGCCACAACGGATGAGTTCTCGACGGTGTCTGGCCTACCGGCCAGTTCGGAGGATGTGATCCGGCTTGGCGCTATGTGGCGGCTGATCTCGACGGTGGATCCGGGCAAGGTGGTTGCTCGTACTCCGGCGGCTGATCTGGTTGATGCGCCTGTTCCTTCCGGCGAGTCCACTTCGGTGTCTCGCTACTTGTTCCAGTTGTTCACGGTTCGCCTGAATGAAGAGAAGGCGAAGCAGCAGGACAACTACTTGTCGATCATTCAATACGCGAGGTAACGCATGGGAACTCCTGCTCGGTATTACAGCTCGACGGCTGTCACGACGACACTGTCGTCGACTATCTCTGCGAGCGACGCTCAGATAAACGTCGCATCGTCGAGTGGCTTCCCGTCGAGTTACGTTTACACGCTGATCCTTGAGAAGGACTCAGCCAACGAAGAGATCGTGACGGTAACTGGGGTTGTTGGCTCCGCGTTGAACGTGACGAGGGGTGTCGATGGAACGTCTGCAAGAAGTCATACGGCTGGGACTTCTGTTGAGCATGGTGTCTCGGCTTTGGATTTCACGGACGCTCGCAGCCATCAGGCTGCGGCAGCCAATGTTCACGACATTGGCTCGTCGGCGAGCGTTGTTGGAACTGACACTACGCAAACGCTGACCAACAAGACGCTGACTTCCACCACTCTTGGTGGTGACTTGGCTGCTGGCACGAACAAGATCACCGGACTGGGTGATCCTGCGTCGGCGCAGGATGCTGCGACGAAGAACTTCGTCGAGACTGGGGTGACCAGTCAGGTTGTGGCTGCGACCACTCAGGCCACTAACGCGGCGACCTCGGCCACGGCTTCGGCTGCCTCGGCTTCAGCGGCATCGACCAGTTCCACAGCGAGCGCAAACAGTTCCACAGCGAGCGCAAACAGTTCCACAACCGCCAACTCAAGTCAGGTAGCAGCGGCTTCCTCGGAAACGAACGCGGCTGCGTCGGCTGCGGCTGCACTTGCAAGTCAAAATTCCGCAACATCGAGCGCGGCTTCCGCAACATCCAGCGCGAGTTCCGCGACTGCATCGCAATCTGCGAGCGCAACGTCGGAAACAAATGCTGCGGCTTCTGCCGTAGCCGCTGCTGCTTCTGCTGCTAGTGCGGCTGCAACGTATGACCAATTCGATGATCGCTTCTTAGGNGTTAAGAGTGGCGCACACCCCACNCTTGACAACGA
>NHBH01000005.1 GCA_002168225.1 Micavibrio sp. TMED2 | reverse complement strand
GTGTTTGGCACCTCGATGTCGGCTCATCACATCCTGGGGCTGGAGCAGGGCCCAAGGGTACGGCTGTTCGCCGTTTAAAGTGGTACGTGAGCTGGGTTTAGAACGTCGTGAGACAGTTCGGTCCCTATCTGCCATGCGTGTAGGATACTTGAGAGGATCTGTCCCTAGTACGAGAGGACCGGGATGGACATACCTCTGGTGGATCGGTTGTCACGCCAGTGGCACAGCCGAGTAGCTATGTATGGATCGGATAACCGCTGAAAGCATCTAAGCGGGAAGCCGTCCTCAAAACCAGGTATCGTTTGAGAGCCGTGGAAGACCACCACGTTGATAGGCAGGATGTGGAAGTGTGGTAACACATGAAGCTAACCTGTACTAATCGCTCGAGGGCTTGATCTCATCAAAGCCCGCGTCCACATACGATTATAATCATGGTCAGAAATTTTCTGATCGCTAACGGTCAACTCTATAAAGACACTGTGAACTGGAATAATCGCGTAGCGCGATTTTTGGCAACCTGGTGGTTTTAGCGAGAGCGAAACACCCGATCCCATCCCGAACTCGGACGTGAAACCTCTCAGCGCCTATGATACTGCGTCTTAAGGCGTGGGAAAGTCGGTCACTGCCAGGTTGCCCAAAATCGCGATACCTGATTAATCCGGTTCAGTATTCATCCTATATACTTCCTTCACAAAGTCGCCTTTTGGCGGCTTTTTTTGTATCCAAAATCCGGCTTTTCCAGCGCGCCAGCACAAAATGCTGGCAATTCATACCGGGTTAGGCGTTATGCTGTTCGGGTCGTTTCGACCAGATCCATGCTGTTTCCCGCCCGTGAAAAACTATTCCCGTCTGCTTGCCAGTCTCGCTGTTGCCCTGTTTGTGGCGACACTGCTCATGCCGCGCCCGGCACTGGCCTTCCCGGTGCCCGAGGCGATGAGTTTAGCGAGCTATATGCTGTCATCGCTGTATTCGGTTATTGCCGCCTCGATTTCCAGCATTGTACCGCTGTTCAGAAACCAGCGGACGCAGAACAATCAGAAATACCTGTTTGCCATTCTGTGTGGTCTGGTCCTGTTACTCGGTTTCGGCTGGTATCAGAGCTATCAGGCGGCCCAGCAGGAATATACCGACAAGCTGCAGTTGAATGTGCAGCGGGTTTATCCCGATAAACAGCCACCGCTGCTGTTTTTCCCCACCGGAGAGCCACTGCCGGAAGGAAACAGCGGCGCGGTCGCCAGCATGCTGCCGGAGCTGCTGGCCGGGTTCAATCTGGCTGATCTGCAGGCGCAGGCTGTCGACTACCCCGCTTTGTATCAGTCGATCAAACAGCAGCAGGTGCAGCTGATCGGGGTAACGGTACCCGAAGAGGGCAGCGACGGGCTGGCACGCTATGGGATCAGGGCAATCGTCTCTGGATATGATCTCCTGCCCGGCACCCATCCGGTCCATGAGCCGGGAGCGATCATTCAGGTCGATATGAATTTTGTCGTCTCCAACCCGACCTTCTTCCAACGCATTGACCTGCCGATCGTGTTGATCAGCGGTTGGGGTGATGTGGCCAAAGCCAGTGCCCATTATCTCCAGCAGCGCGGTGTGGATGCCGGTTTTCTCGACAGTTCACTGATGACATTTCTGGCCGAGTGGTATGATGCCCGGCCCGGCCCGACACAAGAAAATGCCGGCAGTATTACCCATATTGATGTGCATGAGGTGCATCACCAGCTCGAGGCCGGAACGGTGCCGTTCCATGTGGTCGATATCCGCAATCGGAACGAGTATCAGGGGCGGGGTTATCTCTATGGTGCCGAGAATATTCCGGCAACCGCCGTGGCCTTTGATCCCGGCAGGATTCAACACTGGCCGCCATCGGATGAACCAATCCTGCTGGTCTCCTATTTTCCGGAACGCAGCGAGATCGTGGCGGCATGGCTCGCGGCACAGGGATACAGCGTTTCTGTGCTTGATGGCGGCTATGAGCGCATGGATGCGCTGTCCCTGTTCTGGATGCCGACCTATCCGAACCGTGACCGGTTCTGGACCGCGGCCCAGCTCTATCTGATGGCGCATGATACCGATGATGTTGTCTTCATCGATCCGAGAAGTCCGGATGAGGTGGCCAAAAGCCGTATCCGCTGGCCGCGTACCCTGAATATTCCGACACTGGAGATGGGCTGGGATGAGGTCATGGCACAACTGCCGGTATTGAGCCATGACAAACGCTATATCGGCATGGCCTATGACCAGGCATCCGCTTATCAGTCAATGTTGCTGGGGCTGGAGATGAGCCGACTGGGCTATGTCTGGCTCGGGCTGAATTCCCTGCCGTACCAGTATTCAGCCGAGCAGTATCGGGTCAATCAGCAGCATGGCTATCACCCGGACCCGTTCGGCGCGGATATGATTGGCCTGTACAAGGCATTCTCCGGTTTCAAGCAGGATATGGCGCTGCCTGCGTTGTTGTTCATCTTCCTGTTTGGTGCGGTGACCCGGGGGATTCTGTTTCCGCTCCAGTGGATCGGCCTGAAACAACCGGCAACGCTCGCGGGCGGATTATCGAATGTCACATCCCTTGTGGTGCTGATCCTGGTCTCGCTGTTCTTCCTCGACTGGTTGTCCTTCTATCATTCGGTGCAGGGCGACAGTTTTCTCTGGATTGATGATTTCCTGACGCCTGATCCCTATCTTGTCTTCCCGGCGCTGGTGGCGGCTGCCCTGTTCTGCCAGCTCAGTCTTCTCTACAGGCTGACCTTGCGCAGTACGGCGCTGATCCTCGCGGCGTCGCTGTTTGTGCTGTATCTGCTCATGACCCTGTCGGCGGCGATGTCGATCTATGTCTTTGCTGTGACGGTTACCGGTCTGATCGGCAATGTGATCATCATCATGGTCGACAAATGGCGGGCGCAGAGCAAGGCGCCGGCAATGCTCGAGACCCTGCCGAGTGGTCCGGTGCCACTGTGGGAAACCGACCGATATGAGCGGATCGGGAGCAAGGCGAGCCTGCTGGCGGCATATCGCCGTTTGTACCGCGATGTAGCGATCCCGGATGGATTTGTGCTGACCGGTGACATTATCCATCGCCTGCGCCAGGGGGATGCCGAAACGGTGGCATCCGTCATCGCCTCGGTCCGGAAGCTGGCCGGGGGAGGGAAGCTGATCCTGCGGTCCTGTGCCTATCGGGAAGATGCCGATGCCACCATGGCCGGGCGGTTTGACAGCCATGTCGCGCCTGCTGACGAGGCGGAGTTCCTGCGGGCACTGGAGTTGGTCTGGCAGAGCCTCGCGATACATGATGATGTCATGGCCGATGCCCAGCCGAGCATAATCGTCCAGCGCTGGCTGCCATTTGATCTGGCCGGGGTCGCCTTCTCCCATCATCCAGTCTATCCGATAGCAATGGCAATCGAGGGGGGCGAGGCCGAGGCGGTCACCGCTGGCAGCAGCCAGATCGGTTCTGTCATGCTCTGCCGTGAAACCGGCAGCATTCAGCAAAACGATAATCTGCCCCTGTCCAACCCGGTCATCGGCGGATTGCGCCGCGTGATCCTCAATGCCGAGGTGGTTCTGGGCGGACCGGTTGATATTGAATGGGGTGTCGCGGCAGGCCGGTTATATCTGTTGCAGCTTCGACCGCAATTCTCGATCAGTGATGCACCGCCCGAGCATATGGAACAGCTTGCCCTGATCAGTGCGGGCAGCTGGAAACAGTTGACCGCCGGCGAGTTTTCCGAGGTGCTCGCCCGTCCATCCCATGCCGCGGCAACGATGTACAAGCAGATCTATGGCGACAGTGTCATGATCGGGTTCGGGCGGTTGCTCTACAATCCCGACCGGCCATGGTGGAAATGTATCAAGTTGCCCAAGCTCTCACGCCGCAAGCTGGCCGATAGGCTTGAAGCATTTTACAGCCTGACTTCGGTTGAGGGGCGGCGCTGGCAGGCGGTTGACCTGGCTGGCCTGTCACTGGCCGATCTGCGCCTGTTCGGTGTGCAGTTGCTGGATGCGTTCGCTCAGAAAAACCTGCCTTTCTCACTAGCTGTTACGCGGCTTTCCCAGCGCTACAATCAGGCTGACAAGCCTTTGTCATGGCCGGAAGTGGGGTCGGCAAAGCATCTGCTCGCGGCCCTGTCGACACCCGATGAAGCGGCACAGCGAGAGATATTGCGGCGCCATGGTCTGGCCCACCGGGCGGTGCAGGATATTGAAATTGCCAGTCCGCGATTTGATGAGACCGCACCGATATGGCCGGTCAATCCCGATGATACGGGAACGGTGGAGAAGGCAGAGCCGAATGAGACCATGAGTGCCGATCTCATCGTTCTCAAGGATGACGTGCATAACTGGGTGATCCGCGATGTCGCCCTGCTGCGCCGTCTCATTCTTGAGATCGGGCGCAGACTGGGTATCGGGGACGCGGTCTTCACGCTGTCGATCGATGAGATATTCGGTCATACCCCCATGCCATCGGATGATGAGCGTGCGGCACGGGCAGCGGCATGGCAGCGGCTTCAGGAGGTCAAACTGCCGGAGGCCATTCGTCGTGCCGATGTCCGGCAATGGGATTTCGTCGAACAGGCAAGCGGGGTCGGGCAACTGGCTGCCGGTGATGGTCAGCTCGTCGGCAAGGTGGTTTCATTGTTCGAGGCGGAGTTCAGTGCGCCGGTGATCAATATTTCCTCTGCCGCCATGCTTGAACCGACCGATGGCGCAGCGCCGGAGCTTGAAGGCAAGATTGTCATCCTGCATGAAGGCTATGTCAGCATTGCCCGATATTTCGACCGTATCAGGGGCATCCTCATGCCGTTCGGCGGGCAGTTGAGCCATCTGGCGATTGTCTCACGGGAAGCCAAAATGCCGGCGATTTTCGGTATCGGGCAAGCGGTAACGGAATTACCTGACGGGCTGGTGGTGACCATGCAGAAGGATGGCCGCATCCTTATGGATCAGCCGGAGTAATGCAAAAAAACACCGCCGGTGTTTACCGGCGGTGAGTGATGCTGATTGATGTTTTGCGGCTGACTGATCAGGCAGCGTTTACTTCCGACAGGAACTCCCGCAGGCTCTGGCGCAGGCCGTCAAGATCGCCGGTCAGTTGCTCGGCCGAGCTGCGGACATGTTTGGCCGCATCATCGGTCTTCGCCACGTCAGACTGCAGGGAAATGACGTTGTTGCTCATCTCCCCGGTACCCGTAGACACCGCCTGGGCGTTGCGCGAGATTTCATTGGTGGCGTTGGACTGCTCGTTGAGCGCAGACTGCACTGCATTCGCTGAGCTGTTGACCTGTTCAACCGTATTCTGGATCCGGGTCATGGCTTCGGCCACATTATCGCTGTTGGAGATAATGTCACTGACGCGCTGGCTAATCTGGCCGGTTGCCTTGGCGGTCTGATCCGCCAGTGCCTTGACCTCATTGGCCACGACAGCAAAGCCTTTGCCAGCCTCGCCCGCACGGGCTGCCTCAATGGTGGCATTGAGTGCCAGCAAATTGGTTTGTGCAGCAATATCCTCGATCAGCAGGATAACTTCCTCAATCGAACGAGCAGCAGAGGTCAGGTCCTGAACCACGACGCCGGCACTCGCGACCTCAGAGACCGCAGTATTGGTCACATTGGCCGTATTGCTCATCTCCTGCGAGATATTGGCGATGGTGGCGGACAGTTCTTCGGCGGCGGCAGCCACGGTTTGTACGCTGCTTGAGGCGCGTTCTGCGGCCTCGGCGGCATCACGGGTGCGTTCCTCACCGGCCTGAGCCAGTTGCGAAACCTCGGTCGAGGCATCCATGAAGTCATTAACCGAGTTGGCAATGCCCTCGAGGATATTGGCCGAGGTGTCGCTGAATATGGCAATGACCTCTTCCATGTGACGCTGGCGTTCTGCCTGTTTCTCACGCGAGGCCGCCTCACGCTGTTCCATCTCAGCATTCTGCTGTCCGGTCTCGCGGAAGACTTCCAGTGCCTGGGCAATCTGGCCGATCTCGTCCTTGCGGTCCGTATATGGCACCGTAATGTCGAGTTCGCCGCCAGCCAGACTACGGGTTGCAACCGTAATCTGCTGCAATGGCTTGGCCAGCAGGTTGGACAAGGCCCAGCCCAGTACCAGAATACTGGCAACCGTGGTGATCAGACCGATGCCACCGCCGAACACAGCCTGTTCGGTGACCGCATGGGAAATTTTCGACATATCGAAGGCCATGACCAGATGACCGATAGTGCCATCCTTGACCGTTGCGATTGGCACATTGACCCAATGCAGGTTCGCACTATGAGAGTCAGTGACATCAGATTTGACCAGTTCACTTGCCTGTTTGGCAAATTGGTCACCGCTGATTGTTGCTGCCTCTGTCGTATGGGCATGCAATACGCTGTTATCACTGAGGACGACGGCGAGACCGCTGATGGCCAGTTCTTCATTCGTGATGAAGCCTTTATAGGCAGAAGTTACGGCTTCCACCTTCTGCCATTTGACCGCACCGCTGATCTGGTCGGCAAACAGGATCGAGAACTGGTTCTGCTGGAATTCCAGCTGTTCTTTCAACGACTGCCCGGAAGTTGTGGTGATGCTGGCAATGCTCACAGCTTGCGACAGCACCAGCCCACCGATGACAATACCGGCGATCTTGAGGGTCAGCGACCCTCCCGATCCTTTGCCGCCCAGCAGGGCACCGATTTTATGGAATGGAAATTTCATGAGTTTTCTCCGGTTCTCGGATATTAAAGTTCGTCAACAACAACGCCGACGGTGATGGCGCCAATGGCAGCACCGGTGTCGGGGTCGATGACGCTGACAGAAACCTGGCTCTGGAAAGTTTGGGATGATTCATCGAACTCGACTTCATCGATGAAGTGTTCATCATGGCCAGTACCGGCAGTTTTCTGCCATTTGGCCTCATCACCCTGCCAGTAATCGGAGGTGACATCGCTGAGCGCGACATTCAGGCCCTTGATATCCATGACAATGATCTCGCTGAAGAGGCCGGCACCTTCCTGTTGGAAGCTGTGCAGATGGTCTGTCAGCGGATGCTTCACAACAGCATCGATCAATGGCTTTGAGGTTGCCGCGGTTTCTGTGCGCCATTGCTGGTCGAGTGCTGTGATTCTGCTGTCATCATAGCCATCGGTAGACTGGTTTTGTGCCTTGATCGCGCTGATGACATCCGGGGATGCTGCGAGTTTTTCGATTGTTGGCAATGCCTGTGCACGAATGGCATCAACAGTTGGATCGCCAGCTTGGGCAATCCCATGGATGCCGCAGGTCAAGGCAATGACGGCAAGTGAAGAGAAAAGAGTGTTACGCATGATAGGGACTCCGCTGATTGAATATGATCGTGCGAAGACGGTATCTGCTTTTGGTTGTTATACCGTTAATGAATAGTTGCGCCGTTATTTATCTATCTCGGCTGATTTATCCTGTCGTTAATCAATAAAAAACAGGCGCCTTGTTGGGCGCCTGTTTCTGGTTCATCAGGATGTCTGCTGCGCTTTCAGCAGATCACGGATTTCCTCGAGCAGCACTTGCTCCTTGGGCGGCTCGGGTGGTGGAGGCGGTGGCTCGGCTGCTGCTTCCTCTTCCTTCTGCTTCAGACTGTTGATGCCTCGAATAACGAAGAACAGCGCCCAGGCAACGATCAGGAAGCTGACAACATTATTGATGAACAGGCCGTAATTGATGGTGGCGGCCCCGGCCTCTGCTGCCTCAATCCGGCTGGCGTAGGTTTGGCCGGACAGGTTGATATAGAGGTTGGAGAAATCAACGCCGCCAGTCAGCAACCCGATCAGCGGGTTGATAATGTCGGCCACGAAGGATTTCACAATCGTGGTGAAGGCGGCCCCGATAACAATGCCGACCCCCATATCAACAACATTGCCCTTCACGGCGAATTTTTTGAACTCGTCAAAGATAGTCATGGATGTCCTGAATTTAAGGAATGGTGGATGACGCCCGGCTTGATGCCGTGTCTGCTATTCAAACTCTGCTACTCTAACAATGCATCGGGCCGGTGTTTGTTCCACCAGCCCGATAAGAAGTCTCGAATATTCGTTTGAGCGTTATACCGCTTTTGCAAGCACCGGTTGTGCCGGCTTCTCGATCGTGCCGGTCACATGGGCGGTGACCATATCGGCGGTGGCCGCTGACAGGGTCCAGCCGAGGTGACCGTGGCCGGTATTATAGAATACCCGTGGTGAGTTGCCGGGGCCGACCTTGGGCAGCATGTTCGGCATCATCGGCCGCAGACCGGCCCATGGTACGCTCTGGCGGGTACTCATTTCCGGATGATGCTCACGGCACCAGTCGACCAGTGGCTTGATGCGATCTGCACGGATATTGCGGTTGAACCCATTGAATTCAGCCGTACCAGCCACACGGTAGCGGTCAACGCCCAAACGGCTGGTAACAATTTTCGCCCGGTCATCGAGCAGGCTGACCCATGGGGCTGCTTCCTGACTTTTCTCATCGAGCAGGTTTACGGTGATCGAATAGCCTTTGACCGGATAGACGTTCACCCGGTCGCCAACCTGTGCGGCGAGTGCACGGCTGCCGGTGCCAGCACAGATCACGATACCGTCGAAATCCTCACGGGCCACATCTTCACCAACGGTCTGATAGGCGATGGTCACGCCATTATCGCGGGCGCTGAGGCTGGTTACGCCGGTTTCGCCAAGGAAGCGGCCGCCGCGCAGCTGGAAGGCGGCGGCGAGGCCGTTGGTGTATTTGTGAATGTCGCCGGTGAAGTCAGTTTCAGTATAAAACCCACCATAGACATCGCTGGTGTTGAGCGCCGGTTCGATCGCTTTGACCTCGTCCGGGGTAATGGCCTTACGCTCCAATCCACCTTCGGCGAGCAGTTCGGAAACCCGCGCGGCAGCATCGAACTCTGCCTTGGATTTATAGAAGTGCAGGATGCCGCGATGCTCGAAATTGCAGTCGATATTGGCATCGCGGGCCATGTCGAGCAGCGAGGCACGGGCGGCCAGCGCCAGTTTCACCGTCTCGATGGTATTGCGGCGATAATTCGGGATGGCGGCGACGAACTCGGCCAGCCATGAATATTTGTGCCAGGAGGGCTTCAGGTTCAGCAGCAGCGGCGCATCGGCCTTGAACAGCCATTTCATGCCCTTGACCATGGTGCCCCATGAATTCCAGACCTCGGCATTCGAGGTCGAGAGCTGGCCACCATTGGCAAAGGAGGTCTCCATCCCGGCATAACGCTGACGCTCAATGACGGTGACGTCATAGCCCTGCTGTTGCAGGCGGAAGGCGGTGGTCATGCCGGTGATACCGGCACCGATCACGGCAATGCGCGGGGTGGTCGGCCCTGATCCTGTGACAGGGGCGGCAGATGACTTGGTGGATGAAACAGATTTGGTCGTATCAGCAGATAGGTCAGGCATGGCCAAACTCCGGTTACGTCTGCCGTGCCTGTTCCATATCCCATGGAGTGTGTGGCGTGGCGTGACGCGGGTTGATATCCATGCCCCTTCCGTCAAAAACCTGAGAGCTTCACCCCGTGCCCGGCTGTACCCGGTGCTTGGGGGCTTTCTCCTTCGGTGGCGATTGCATCGGCAATCACACTCTTCGGAATTTTAGGGTCTTATCACGGTCCTTTCGCCTGAGAGTTTCCGGGGCGGTTGCTCCTTCGGCCCTAACCGGTTGCCATGCGTGTTTGGCGACCATCTGGTCAGTTTCTCCCGTGATCCGACAAATTACCTTATCAGCATACTCCAGAACGTATGGTTAACTCTGAACCGTTATAATCTCTGTTGGGTTCTTGAATGACCCTAATATACAGCAAATTATTGCACTGCCAAAATCGTAAGTTTGTTTTACGAAATTTACAATCCGGCTCAATAAAGTGCGGATCAGATTTCCGTGGATGAACCGGTATGGGTTTACGCGGCAACCTTCAGGCTCTCGCGCCAGGCGGCGAGGGCGGCAATGTGGTCCGGGCCTACTTCACAGCAACCTCCGATCAGACGGGCACCGGCCTCGTACCAGCGCTGTGCCTGCTGGCAATAGGCGGCGGGATCAAGATCACGCCGGGCCTCGAGATTGGCAACGCCATCCCACAGGGTCCAGTCCTCGGGGATTTCTGTAAAGCCGTTGGCATAGGCACCGAAATGCCGGCCCCGGCGCTCATCGAGGCTGGCCAGTGCCGGCATGGCGGCGGTCATCGCTTCCGGGAAGCTGCAGTTGAACAGCATGGCCTCGACCGGCAGATCGCCGAGGGTCTGAACCGCGTCGATAATCCGCTCACCGCTGCGCAGGCGGGCGCTGTCATCATCGCGCAGGGTCCATGACACCCATGTTGCCTTGCCGCTCTCGGTGGCGGCTTCGGCGGCGGCTCGGCCTTCATCGGCGGTAGACATGGTCTCGCAGAGATAGAGGTCGACATATGGGGTCAGGTGGCCGACCATCTCCCGGTACAGCTCGACCATCTCCTCATAGGGCAGGGTTTCCTCCGGCCGATAGCTGCCGTTGAGTGGCGGAAGGGAACCGGCGACCAGCACCGGGCGGTCGGCCTCGCTCGCCGCCTGCTGGGCGAGTACGCCAGCCATGCGGTTCATCGGCTCGACCTGATCGCCGAGCTCCATTTCCCGCAACCGGTTGCCATTGGTGCTGTAGGTATTGGTAATCAGCAGGTCCGCGCCCGCCGTGACATAATCCCGGTGCACATCTAGCACCAGCGACGGATCATCAATCAGTGCCTGTGCCGACCACAGGGCGGATTTGTCGGAGACGCCACGCCGGATCAGCTCCTGCCCCATGCCGCCATCGATCAGCAGAAACGGTTGCTGGGTCAGGATCGTGTTCAGGTCGCTCATGCTCTGTTGCTCCGGTTGCTTGTTCTTGCGCGCGCTTGATGTTGCTGCATGGCATGTCGGTCGGCATCAGATCAAGGGGTGTTTATTTGCTTGCCGATTGATCCGGGCAGAATATGTGATGCAGTGTTCCGATTTCCTGCCAGCGACAGTCTTCATGCCTGATTTCAATAAATCCGTATCGTCCTGCCTTGCTGTAACCCTGTTGTTACTGCTGGCCATGCTGTCACGACCCGTCGCAGCACAGTCAGCTGCAGGGACGGCCTGTGGCGCACCGGATGCTGCCTGCATGGTCGATGACGGCAGCTATCAGGTGTTTCAACCATCGACACTGCCGGAGGATGGCAGCGCCATACCGATGCTGCTCAACTTCCACGGCTATCGCGGTACCGGCAACGGGGTTATCGGCAATCGCCAGTTGCGCGATATTGCCGAGCGTTATGGTCTGCTCCTGATCGCCCCCAATGGTCGGAACCGGACCTGGGCCCATAACGGTTCGCCGAGCCGGGCGCGTGACGAACTGGCCTTTATCGACAGCGTGGTGGCGGATGTCGAGGCACGCTGGCCGGTCGACCCGGCGCGTATCTATGTCGCCGGGTTCTCGCAGGGTGGCTCCATGGTCTGGGATCTGATCTGCAAGCGCCCGAATGCCTTTGCCGGTTTTGCCCCGATCTCCGGCGCGTTCTGGGAACCGTACCCGGAAAGCTGTGATCCCGCGGCGGGCCAGCGGCTGCCGATCATCCATTTCCACGGCACCGCTGACCGGGTGGTGCCCATGGCCGGTCGTCCGATCGGGCAGATGTTTCAGCAGGGCGATGTGGGCAAGAGCCTGTCAATCCTGCGCGCGACTCATCACTGCGCCGCGACACCGGTACGCAAGGAAACGGTCGAGAACATGGTCTGTGAACAGACACCACCCTGCGACAGCGGTGCGGTATTGCAGCTATGTCTTCATGGGGGAGGTCATATTCGCCCCCGCGGCTGGTTCGATCAGGCGGCGGAATTCTGGGGTTTGCTACCTGTTACAACGGGTGCCGGGGTTGAAGAACGGGCCGTCGAGCCCTAGGTAATGGTCAACAGACAAAATCTTTTTGTCATCGGGGGTTGGCTTCTGCCGCGCAACTTGCTAGACCATCGCTCCCGGTGATGACGTATACGTAACAGACGTATAAATAGCCGGTTTTGGCGCGGGGTGGAGCAGCCCGGTAGCTCGTCAGGCTCATAACCTGAAGGTCGTAGGTTCAAATCCTACTCCCGCAACCAAACATTAGGCCAGTAACTTCAATAAGTTACTGGCCTTTTTCTTTGCCTGATGATTTCTAAAAATTGGACCAAATTGCACTTTTGGACCAAATTTGGACCACTTAGAGATAAGAAAAGACAGTTCCAGCCAATAAGCCACAACAAGTTTAATCGGTGAATCGGCCCATATTGCCTGTCAGTAAACCCGCTACCGTAGCTGGCAACACCATACTAAAACATACAGATTCAGCAGAAGCATGCGACAAGACTTAATGCATTGTGTCAGTTAGGATTTCCCCATATTTGCCGCTACCAACCATAAGTAGCCATGATCACACCTAAAGAAAGGGTATGCTCATGGATGGTGAAAACATCCTAACTATCGACCAGCTTGTTGGTGCTTTTCCGGCATTTAGCGAGAAAACCATCCGCTGGTGGATATATAATGGCAAACGCAATGGCTTTGAGGCTTGCCTCATTCGTATCGGCGCACGGATATATATCGACCGTCTGCGCTTTATCGGATGGATCAAGAAGCACCAGCCAGTATCAGACGTGCCAACTCGTAATAATCAGTCCTCAGAGCCGGATGAGGGCTGATTATTATTAATTGGGGGGAGTATGGCCCGCACCGGTTCAATGTTGCCGGTGCGGTCTTTAATTTAAGCCTTTAGAAATGAAATGGGTTTTCTTTGTAAATAGGGTTCTGGTCCGCGTCTTTGAATAAAGGATCGTTCAGATAATTCAGCTTGCCTGCAACCACCACCTGCTGCCCCTGGAAGAATAATAGCTGGGTCTCTTTGTCCAGGCTCATCACTTCATTTGTCGTGAGGAGCGGACGAGCCCCAGAAGATAGCGTTCGGTTGCCATTCTTAATAGATAGCCCTTGTTCACTTGAATAACTGATGGACGGAATGGAGGTTTCCCCGCACATCATACTTACAAGCTGGGCTGTCTCAACGTCCGACACGCCAAAAAACTGTTTCACCGCACAGTTTGCGATAATGCTTTGGGCCTTGTCGCCATAAATGGTGGCAATCTGTTTTAAATCCTGGGCGAAGAGCCACAGGTTCACGCCGTAACCTGCCAGATAAGCAATTTCCTCTTCCACCACCCTCATACGGCCCATTGCTGGAAATTCATCAATCATGAACAGGACGGGCTGTTCAGGCTTTTTGCGCGTGCGCTTCATCTCTAAAGCCGCCATGCCCATGAAAAGGCGCACGAACGGCGCAAAGGTCCGCAGCCGCTCAGGCGGTAGGATAAGGTAAATCGAGAAAAGCTCTTCTTTGAGCTGTTTAAAGCTAAAGGTGGAGTCATGCGTATAGGCCACCAGCTTTTTGCTGTCCAAAAAGCTCAGGTGGCTGTCCAGTGTGCTTAATATGCCTTCGCGCACTTTATCGTCAGCCCGCCACATCACATTGGCGGCCCGTTCCACATTGGTGTCACCGCATTCGGCCATATCGCGCAAAGTTTCCAGAAATTCCGCCTCATTCTGGGTAAGCAGAATACGGATGAGCACCAGCATACGCTCCCGTTCAGGCTTTTGAGTGTGAATATATAGGATCAGGCCAGTGAGGAAATTGCGGGCAGCGTTTGACCAGAAATCATCTTTCCCGCGCTCATCGGGTACAAGAAGCTCCGCCATATAGCGGCAATCTTCCCACGGATCATCACTATCAACCAGCATATCAAACGGGTTCCAGCGGCTGCTGTTGAAAACGTCAAAGTCCTCATCCGCAAAAGGTGCAAACATATGGACGTTATGGCCCATTTTGCGCCGCCAGCTTGCGGTCACGGCATAGTTCTCGCCCTTAATGTCATTCACCACCACCGAGCCTGTATAAAACAACAGGTTCGGAATTACAGCCGAAACCCCTTTGCCTGAACGTGTCGGCGCGATGGTCAGAAGGTGGCCAGCTCGCTCAAATGTAATACCCGCTGATTTTTTCTGATATTGGGTCATTCCCAAAATCAGAAAGCCTAGATCATGGTCTTTGAGCCGCTTCTGAAATGTAGCAGGGGCCATGCCGAGGCCAGCATCAATAATCTGGGCTGGGGTCATGATATAGGCCGAGCCAAAGGTATGGGACATTGGTTTGCCCCAAGGCTTGGCCCCCTTGGCTACAGCTTCAGCCTGGCCGCGCTGATAGCCTTCCCTATATCCAGACCTCATGCTGTAAAATAGGTAAATGGCAAACCCGATACCACCGACCAATAGAAATACGAGTACGGCTGGTTCCATGACGTATCCCCTTTAGGTTATTTGGGGCGCTTGAAAACCAGCATACGATGGGTTTCCTGCGTTTGGGCTGGGGCAAGTGTGAAGCAGCCTGGCTTGATGTGCGTGGTATAGCTGTCCATCCCTACATATTCCCAACCTTCAGCAGCTTCCTGGTTGATAATATTCTCATAGGCTTTCACAGCCTGGTCGCGGTCCGTTTCTTTACGGACCACAATCCCAGTGGGCGCATTTACACAGCGATATTCATACCTTTCCATAGAATGTCCTTTCCTGAGCAGGGTATGTGAATGGGGTTAAGGATAATCCTCCCCACCATTTGGCGGGCGGCAACGCTTCAGTCGCCCTAAAGTCATTAAAAGGCCCTTCCAGGCCCCATGTTTTTTGAATGCTAGTTTTGAATAGGCTGAGCAGGAAGGCTCATAACGGCAACGGTCGCGGATGAGGTCAGGGGCAAGCTTTTGATAAGCCGTGACCAGTTGGATCAGCAGAGACGCTAACCAGTCGGTATGTTCAGAATGCCTCGTTTCCTCTTTCAATATGCCACCCTGCAATTTGAAGCGGCAATCGCACCGCTAAAATCATCGAGTCATGAGAATGAAATATACATAGATTGTTAAAGTTTGTATAATGCTAAAAATTTTGGAGGTTTGCCCCGTGCATATTTCACTCACGCCGAAACTGGAAAAAATGGTCCGTAACAAGGTTGATTCTGGCCTCTATAACAATGCCAGCGAGGTCATTCGTGCGGCCTTGAGACTGATGGCAGATGCGGACGAGGAGCATAAAGAGCGCCTAAAGGCTTTTCGAGATGCAGTGCAGGCTGGTGTGGAACAGGCAGACCGAGGCGAGTTTGCGGAAGGCTTCTCAATCGATAAACTTCAGCAGGGGCTGGATAAAAAATGAAAGCCAAAAACGCAGAAGAGTGGTCGGATCAAGATATAGAAGCTGAAATTTCCAGAATCCAATCCATCATAAAGGAATGGGCGATATCCAAAGATATATGGTTTGATTGTGGCTTTAAGTCATATCTTGAGCATGTTAATGGCGAACCCAGCTCCCCCCCCTGTTGTTACCATGATTTGGGCAGAAGGTGATTTTCGGCGGATTGTTTTTGATGACCTGGATATGGAATTTTATGACTTGCTGGAAAGCCATGGATATTTTTTAGAAAACATTGATGGAGTAACTGCAGCAATATATCCGAATGATGAAGTCGTATCGAAAAAATTTGAGGACTATTTCCATTGGCAATGGGTGTGCAGTCTTGTAACCGAAGATACCTCAGATGTTTATGATGAGCTTTATTCTCATTTTGTAAATAACCCAGATGATTTGCATAAGCTGCATTGGCGCGAATTTGAAATTTTGCTGTTTAGAATTTTTCAAAACCATGGATATAGAGCAATTCTTGGACCGGGGCGAGGTGACGAAGGTGTTGATATACATTTATGGCAAGAAGATCCATTAGGGGATGTGCTTACAGTTGTTCAGGCCAAAAAATATGCACCTCATAGACAGATAGGCCAACCGGATGTAGCTGCGTTATATGGTGTTGCTAACGTTGAAAACGCAAGTAAGGCTCTCTTTGTAACCACTTCAGATTATGCGCCAGTTGCGAAAAGGTTTGCTGCTAGGACATCTGGAGTATTAGAACTTGCAGAAAAGGAAGTTATTGTTGACTGGTGCGGTAAGGCAACGAATGGCATCATTGCGGACAAATCATCTCTTTTATCCCCTCAAAGGGTGGGGGCGTTAATCGCACAGCTTTCTAGAAATCCAAATAGTCGCATTGTTCATGCTTCTTGGGGGTATAATATGACCCATAACTGTTTTGCGGTTGTTGTGAAAGAGAGCAAACATGCAGCTCTTTTGATGGGGCTCAGAAATCAAACCATTTCAGATGATGGTTTTGGTCAGATAGGCACAGAGGCACCTATTCTTGATCCACACTTGAGTGAGTACCTTTTAAATTCCGAGAACGTTTGGCGCGCTAAACGTAGCGAAGATAATGGACGAATTTCTTATTGGGATGGTCGTCAGATCTATACGGAATGGAATGGTCAGCCAATGAGTTTTAACTATATGGACTAAAAATATCTGGTGGCATTTTTGCTCGTCCGGTCACCTGTCAGCTACTTTTCCCAAGTCATTCCTGACGGTGTTGCACCGTGATAGTCAGTATTGTGGCTTGCTGTGTGTTATTGCCTCTTGCTGTTTTTGTATGCGTATTATAGAGTGTCATTGTCGTTTATAGTATTGGAATTATTGATATATTCCATAAAAGGCAGAGGTGCTTGGCAGCTCAGGCTGACTGCAAGATGTATTTTCGCACACGAAAACTCTTCACCCTGAATGGTTTTGAGTTTCCTTGCGAAAAGGCCCTTTAGCATTCGACCACACCTTTGGTGGGTCTCAAGCTAGGCTCATCTTGTGCTTGGCAGCAGGCTAAAGTGGTCATGCCAGCGCTTCGCTGAACGGCATGGGAGAATGATCATGGCGCGTCCTAAAAAGGCTCCTGAAGACCAGCGTAACCGTGTGCTGAGTGTAAGGCTCACGGCAGAGGAATATGCGCGTGTGGAAGATATGGCCCGCGCCACTGGTATGCTGTCAGGTCCCTATGCCCGTGCCACCATTCTGGGCAAGCGCCCCAGGTCCAAACCCGTCACCAACCTTGTTTTTGAAAAGCTCATTTATGAGCTGCAATCCATTGCCACGAATTTTCGCCAGCTTGCCGATGCCACCGGAAATGAAGGCTATATCAAATGGGCGCGGTATATTGGAGGCCAGTTGGTGGAAAAGTTAATTGGCCGCACCGACTTAACCGAGGTCATGGAAGCCCAGCTTGAACCTCTTAACGGCGCAGGCCATGCCATCAACGGCTTGGCACGAAAAGCCAATAGCGGGTCGGATATCGAAGCCGAAGAACGAGCTTTCGCCATACAGTCTATCAAGCTGGCCCTAAAGCCGCTGGAAGATGCCTTATCGGGTGGCAAGGGGTAAGGGCTGATCTATGCGTTTCAAAATCCCAGCCAAACAACCTTCAAGTTTTAAAGCATCCGCGCTTTATCTGGCTGGGCGCACCAAGGGGCAGTCCCCAGACCGCGTTGACTGGATGGATGTCCGCAATCTGGAAACCAGAGACCCCGTTGCCGCCGCCACCATAATGGAGGCAACCGCAGCCCAAAACTTGCGCTGTAAAAAGCCCACCTATCATTTTGTTTTGTCTTTTGACCCGAAGGACGCAAGGAGTGGCAAAGTCCCGTCAGAAGTGATGCGGGAAGTTGCAGGTGAGGCGATAGAGCGCATGGGCCTCAACGAACATCAAATGATGATCTATGCCCATAAAGATACCAAGCATCCCCATATGCATTTTCTGATTAATCGTGTGCATCCGCAAACCGGAAAGGCGTTTGACCGTCATAATGATGGGCGCAAACTGACCGAGCTATGCCGAGATATTGCCCGTGAGCGCGGCCTTAATATCCCGCTGGAAAAAGAACGTATCCGCGATAAGGAGCGGGTGGATGATTTTGACCTTGTGGAAGCCCTGAAACAAGAACCACTTGGCCATGTACCAGAAGGGGAGTATTGGCAGGCGAAGCGGGACGACCGTGCCCCGCAAATCGCAATGGATAAGGCTCAAGTGAAAGCTCTGCGTGAGAAGGTTCAGGGCCATTTCTATAACGCCAAAGACTGGGACGACCTAACCGCCCGCCTTGGTGCACAAGGCGTGTTTCTGGAACGCAAGGGGCAAGGACTGGTGCTGACGACCAGCGACCGCTACACCAAACTTTCACAAATGGGGAAAGGGGTGCGGCTAAACGAGCTTGAAGATCGCTTTGGCCAGCGTTTTGATGCCTATATGGCCGCTCGTATGAAAGAGCTGGCACGAGGGGAAGCGCCAGAAGCAAACATCCCAGGCTATGAAGCCATGACACCGGCTGAGCGAAAACGGGCAGAGCGTGTTTATGAAGCGCAAAAGGCAGTGGACCAGAAACGTGGTGACCCTGTGCGGGAGCTTGAAGCCGCCTACTGGGACTATCGATATTGGTCAGGGGTTGAAGCTGTTTACCGCGCCGGTGAACGCCGCCTAACGCGACTGGAACGTGAAAAGGCATGGCTTCAGAAAGTTGAGCCTGATTATGAAAGCCGCGCCAATAAAGCACAGCAAGGCTTCACCGAAAGCCTGGTGGCCATATTCCGTGAACCTGAAAAAGCCAGAGAACGCTGGCAGAAGCTGGAAGCCAGCTATGGCATTAAAGATGCCGAGCGCATGATAAAAGAAAACCCAGCCCTGCTAGGGCGCATGAAGGGGCGCAGTTTACTGGGTAAGGAAAACCATGAGCGTAAAAAGGCCAAACGGGCCTTTCGTTATCTGGACCAAAAGCGCCAGCGTTGGCGCGAGCAGCAGCTTAAACTGGGCCACCATAGAGATAGGATTGAAGCCAACCGCCGCGCCCTAAATATTGCGCTCAATGATTTTGAGATGATGAAGCTCAGAACCGATGTACCGTTTGAGCTAAAAGCCATCATTCGCGATAAAGTCATTCGCAGGCAAAAGGCCCTGTCCCGCGTGACGGAAAAGGCCATCTTGGAAAGTCGTCTTGCGGAAGACAGAAAACTCGACCTACTCCGCGCCCGCGACCGCTACATGAAACGCCGCTGCGAGCTGGAGCGAAGTCGGGATCGAGGTTTCCATGATCGCTAGCTTGATTGTGTCGTAGAGCGTTTCTTGAGCTTCCACTCCCGCCAATCGAAATAACGGATTTTGCGGGCGCGGATGGCGGGCAGGCCTTGCACGAACAATAGTTGTTTCTTGGCTGGCATGGTGAGTATCTCGCCCGTGGTCATTAAGGGACGTGCGCCTTCAAAAGCGCCTGAATGAAAGGCTCCAGAAATCAGCTTAAACGGCAGTGGTGAGGTTTGTCCCTGCGACTGCATCCGCACGGTGGCTGTCCCCAGCATATCTGATAACAGCTTGGCCGTGTCTGGGTCTTGCACGTTAAAGGCTTGGCGCACAGCGCAGTTGGCAATCATTGACCGGGCTTTGGGGTAGGTTTTCTGAAGCTGGTCCAGGTCCTGCACAAAAAGCCATAGCTTTGCGCCGTAGCCTGCCAGATAGCCAATGCCTTCTTCAATCGGGCGCATATAGCCAAGGGCTGGCAGCTCATCCAGCAGGAACAAAACAGGGTGTTTGGGTTTTGTCGCATTGCGGGTCATGGCCACGGTGGCAAGCCCCGTCATCATCCGCAGGAAAGGTCGATACGCTTCCAGATATTCGGGTGGCACGATGATGAACACCGAGGCCACTTCATCTTTCAGGCTTTCAAAACTGAAGGATGATATTTCCGTGGCTGAACGCAGTTCAGGGCTTTCAAACAGTTCCGTTGCCCCTTGCGCGGTTGAAATCACCGCTGAGCGTTCTTTAGGCTCTTTCTGGCTAAAGCCACGAGCAATGCGCGAGACGTTTTCCTGTTTACTGGCTGCCATTTTGGCAAGCAGCAGTTCAAACTCTTCCGCGTCCTGCATGAGAAAGTCGCGCAGGGTCCCAAGGTTTTGGCTGAAAATATCCCAGTCATGGCGGATGTATAACAAAAGACCGGTAATCAGGGTGCGGGCTTCCCGTTCCCAGTGGTTCGCTTGCGAATGTTCAGGCACCACCAGCATTTCAGCTACTAACCGTGCATCATCCACCTCATAAGGGGTGTCAATGCGAATGAAATCGAGCGGATTGTAGGTGGCCGACTTGCCTTTCGTCCCACCTAGCGGGGCCAGCTCATAAACAGGGCCAAGGCTTTCACGGTAGGCGCGAGTGATAGCGCTGTTTTCGCCTTTAATATCCGTCACCGCAACAGAGCCAGGGTAATCCAGAAGGTTCGGGATCACACAGCCCACGCCTTTACCGCTGCGCGTTGGGGCAAAGGTCAGCAAGTGGCCGTCACCTGAGTAACGCAGCATACGACCACTCTTGCGACCCAAGATCAGGCCATTCCGGCGTAATAGTTTGCCTTTGCGCGCGTCAGCAAGGCTTGCGAAGCGGGCAGAGCCATGCGTGACGGGGCGTTCAAACTGCGTGGCGGCATATTTGGCTAACACGCCTGCAATACCCAAAACCAAGGCAAAAATAGCCCCAAGCCAGATAGGCGGGGCAAATAGCAAGTAGCCAGTTAGGGCGGCAAAGAGCGGTAAAACCTTCCAGATCAGGCGCAACAGGCCATGAACGGTCAGGATAAGTGTACGAAGGGAACGCATGATTGAAGCCTCCAGATTGTTGCATCTATGGGCTTCTGAAGGCGGTACAAAACCAGAAAACAGTACGGCAAAGGCCAGACTGACTGGTTACTGTAAATTATGGCTATGATGGTCTTTCCACCATAAGAAGCAAGAAAACCATCTCAAGCCTATCCAAGTCTAGTGTCACGGATATACACTTTTTACTCATTCCCCCGCTTTGAGTGATCCGCATAGTTAGCGGGTGCTGGTGCGTTCACAACCGACCTTCCGCGCCATGGCCTTTTGAGGCCCCGTGAAGGCAATTGTGCCCGCCCCATAAATACACCCGCTGTTCCTTCTGCGTCAAAGCAAAGGAGGAACATCATGACAAACATCTATCACGCAACACCTTACGACATTTCAGCAACCGGCTTCTATTTCAGCACCTATGATGAATACGCTGAGAAAGCTTCCAGCCATCGCAACGAGCATGACGATCCTGTTGAGGAATATGAAATCCAATTCATTGACGGTGACAATTCGCGCCTTTTCAAAGCCGTTGGCGTTAATCAAGCCAACCTGAAAACCTGGTTCGATAAGTTCGAAGACCTTGACGGCGATGACGTAATCAAAGCCATCTATCTGGCTGAAGACCTTGGCTACCGTCTTGAAGACGCGCTTGACCGTCTGGAAGACGTGCACCTTTTTGAAGGCACAGCTATCGAATATGCTGAAAGCTATATCGAAGATACCGGCCTTTTGAACGAAATGCCTGAAAACCTGCGTTTCTACTTCGATACAGAGGCTTTTGCCCGCGATCTGCTTCTTGGCGGTGACATTGCTGAGCTTGAAGTTGACCGCACCCAATACATTGTTCAGGCCTGTTTTTAGGCTTGAATTTTCACCTGATGAATAAAAAAAGAGCCCCACCATTAAGGCAGGGCTCTCGTCCTGAAATAGGACTTACGTTTTAAGCAGCGTCGCCAGGAGCGGCCAGGCGCTGGCCTTCAAGCCATTTGTTGAAGGCGTTTTTATCAATGTAAACCCGCCCACCGATTTTAATCAGGACGGCATCAAAACCATTGCTGTTTGCATGGTATATCCACCACCTGATTGTGCTTTCAGTCACAAATGGCGCTTCTTTCGCCAACTGCTTTACGGTCCGAAGGTCTGTGTATTCGACCAATATTTTCTCCATCTGGGTATAGAAAAAAAGCAGAAAAGAAAAAACGGACGCACGTAATATAGCCGTTTTCGCCGGAAACGGCAATTCGGGGGAGGTGCTAGGGAAAAGTTTTAGCTTGTAGTTCTCAAATTACTCCCTATAATTAAAAGGTTATGAGATACATTGCTTCGACATTAATGGTGTTTATGATTTTCACGTCATTTATGACGTGTGAAATGCTGTTTTGTCCGATGCAGGCTCACGCGGCGTCATCGTCAGAAGTGTCTACTAAAGACCTTCCCCCGTGCCACCAAGATGGCCAGGATGATGCAGAATGCAACTTGATGACAAACATCGACTGTGTGGGAATTGATTTATTTCCTGCAGATGATGGCATTAGCCTAGATCATAACTCTGACCATTCAACTATAGACTTGGCATGGGCTGATTTAGCAAACCCCTATGTATACGAACCTGGAAATATTCAAGATATTCGTGGCCCACCCTTTAATGCCCCACGCATTAACTCCCAGCTTACTTATCTGACGACACAACGTATTCGTATCTGACTTTGATCTCTAATTTAGCCTGCAACAGTGTTGTTGCAGGCTCTAAGTGCATGTTTATTCGCACAATAAAGGAGATCATAAAATGCGAAAAGCACAATACGGCGCTGTTGTTTTTACGATTGTCACATCATTATTTGGGGGCACGTCAGCAGTTCAAGCCGATACTTTTGAAGACTATATCGAGCGGCTTGGCCAACACCCACAGGTTTTGGGTGTGCTGGCTGAGACGGAGGCGTTAAAACATCAAGCAAAAGGTGAATTGGGCCTGCCTGATCCTACGTTGTTTATCGGGGTGGACAATGTCCCCATTTCTGACCCGGCCTTTGACAGGTTTCTACCGTCATCTAAGGTTATTGGATTTACCCAGAAAATCCCTAATCCGGCTATAAGAAAAGCAAAATCTGCACGATTTACACAGATGTCGGCAAAAAGCAGGCTAATGGCTGAATATACGAATGCTCGCTTGCGCTTTATGTTGATTGCCAAGTTGGCAGAATATAAAAGTGTAAAAACGCAGATTGATCTTCTTCATCAGCAACTTGGTTATTATCAGGAGCTTGAAAACACCTTTAAAGGACAGATTGAATCTGGCCGCTCTGTTTACCAGCGCTTTTCCGAGGTGGATGTTGAGCGTGCGGAGGCTGAGCGTAAACTGAATGATTTAGAAGCAAAGCTTGTTTCAATTGAAGCCGAGTTTGTGAGACTGGTTGAGGAAGTGCCTGCAATCGAAGTCCCTATAGTGCCTGTACTTTCTTGGCATCAAGACCCTCTAGCACTTTACCCAATAGCCATTGCTGCTGAGGATATAAATATTGCTGAAAAAGGGGTTGATATTGCCAATGCCGACTTTCTGCCAAACTTTGGGTTGTCAGCTACCTATAAGCAACGTGAGTCAAGCACTGTCGGCGCTTTTGCTGGCGATGACTGGTTTTCAGTCCAGCTGCAGATGAGCATCCCTCTTTGGGCTCATAGTAGCCAGTACCCCCGCTTGAAAGCGGCTAAAGAACGTAAACGAAGTGCAAGCTTGAATTTTGAGGACATGCGCCGTGCGTGGCTTCGTGAGATGATTTCAATCCAAAACAATCGTGATGCAGCTGCCAAAAATGTCGAGGTTCTCAAGAGCAAAGGCACTGCTATGGAAGAAAAGATTGAAGCTGCCCAGCGAAACTATGAGGCGGGCACTGAAAATCTTGATGCGGTGCTTTTAGCGAAGATTGATCATCTGAATATTCTGGCGCAGTTGGCTGTTTCACAAGAGGCTCTTGTGCGCCGTTCTGCGGAGTTCAATTCAAATTTAATGGATAGTTATGAGGAGGTATCAGAATGAGATATCTGATCCCTATATTGTTTTTAGTTTTTAATTTTATGGCATTCCCTGCCGTTGCGCAGGCAGAAAAATATACCTGCCCTATGCACCCGCATTATGTGGCAGATCGCCCAGGCACGTGCCCGATCTGTGGAATGGACCTTGTCGCGCTTGAGACTGATGAAAAAGCGGACAATCGTGCGTCTGATAAGATGGATAAAGGCCAAAGCCCTACACGGACAGTTGTTACCATTGACCCTGAAACAATCCAGAATACTGGTGTGCGTTCTGAAAATGCGCAGATGGCCAGTTTTGGAACATTGGTTCGGAGTTATGGTGATGTGGCTGAAAATGTGCGTTTGCAATTTGATATTTCTGCGCGTGTTGAAGGTTGGGTTGAGGAGCTAAAAACCCAAGCTGTGGGCGATAATGTGAAAAAGGGTGATATGCTCTTCAAGCTCTACAGTCCGGCACTCATTTCTGCGCAACAGGATTATGTAAGCGCATTGCAAACAGGGATTTCTGGTCGGATTGACTCTGCCTTTAAACGCCTTGTTTCGCTTGGAATGCAGAAACGAGCGGTTGAGGAAGTTCGAGCCATCCGCAAGCCGTTTAACAGTGTGCCTTACTATGCTGAAGTTGATGGGTTGATCAGTGCCATTAATGTTCGAGAAGGTAGTTTTGCCAAACCTGGTATGAACCTTATGACACTTCAGAATTATGACTCGGTTTGGGTCGATGTAAGTGTTGCTGAGCAAGATATACCATTCATAACCAAGCAAACAATTGCCAAGGTGTCGTTACCTGCTTTGGGAATTACAGATCAAGCTGCTTCTATCGATTATATATACCCCACCATTGATAGGGGGACACGCACTGGGCGTATTCGTCTGGTCCTCCAGAATGCTGATGGAAAATTGTTACCGGGAGCTTATGCCGATGTTGAATTTGAAACAGGCGTGAAGCGCAGATTATCTATCCCAAGTGATGCAATTCTCAAAAGCAAAGACGGTGACTTTGTTGTGGTCGCTTTGGGTCAGGGGCGTTTCGAGCCTCGCCGTATTCTTTCTGGCCTAAAATACAAGGGCCGGACAGAAGTTCTGGAAGGCCTGTCTGAAGGGGATGAGATTGTTGTTAGTGGCCAATTCCTGATTGATTCAGAAAGTGCCCTTCGAGAGTCATTCCGTAAGATGGAGCGTATGCAGATGCCGCTCTCATTATTGGAAGTCAGCAGTGATCAACTGGCCATGATTGACCATTTGGTTGATGCAGCAGTTTACATTCAGCAAGAACTTGTTTCTGACCGCACACCGCGCACAAATATGATTATGCCAGCAATAACGCTGGGTGATCATTTGATGCCGGTATTTAGAGGTACCAAGCTGCAATTTGTTTTGCAGGATGCAGAGGCGGCCCTCAAGAAAGCACAAAACAATGTAACGGATAAAGAATGGCAGCAAACACTTAATGCGTTGGTGGTTGCTCTTAAGCCATGGCTGTTAGGTGGCAAGCCAAACCACTATGAAAGTAAAGGTTTAAAGCTCTATATGGCACATGGCCTAGAGCGTTACTGGCTGCAATTGGAAGATGAAGCCATGAACCCATATGGCGCTGGTCATCCAATGCAGATCGAATGGCCTGATAAAGTTGAAGCTGTAGCCCCTAAAATGAATGAAATGCCACAAGGGGGTGCTCATGCAAACCACTAATAAAGATAACCATTTATCTCACGACCCGACCAAATCATTCGTTGCAAAGGTGATCGATTGGTCAGTTCACAACCAATTATTGGTTGGCATGATGATGCTGGCATTACTTGTCGCGGGTGTTCTTTCTGTGCAGAAAACGCCGCTTGATGCTATCCCGGATATGTCCGACACACAGGTTATTATTCGCACTGATTTTGCTGGGCAATCTCCGCAAATTGTCGAAGACCTTGTCACATACCCTTTATCAACCACGATGCTTGGACTGCCCAAAACAAAAAACGTTCGCGGCTATTCAATGTTTGGTACATCGTTTGTCTATATTATTTTTGAAGACGGTATTGATCAATATTGGGCGCGAAGTCGGGTAGTTGAGGCCTTATCTAAAATTCAAGGTGATCTGCCTGCGAGTGTGCAGCCTCAAATCGGCCCTGATGCCACGGGTGTTGGCTGGGTTTATCAATATGCCTTGATTGATAAAAGCGGCAAATATGACTTGTCGCAACTTCGCAGCCTTCAAGACTGGTTCTTAAAATTCGAACTTGCCACAGTGTCAGGTGTCTCGGAAGTGGCATCGGTTGGCGGGTTTGTTAAAGAATATCAGGTTCTGATTGATCCTAACCGCCTGAGGGCATTTGACATCCCTTTAAAACGCCTAATGGAAGCGGTCAGAAATGCCAGTATGGATGCTGGTGGGCGCGTCATTGAAAAGGCTGAGATGGAGCTGATGATCCGTTCAAAGGGGTATGTGACCAATCTAAAAGAGCTCCAAAAAATAGTTCTCTATGCCAATGATGGTACACCTGTAAAGCTTGAAGATGTGGCTCGTGTTATTGAAGGGCCAGAGCTGCGCCGNGGNGTGACTGAACTGAANGGCGAAGGNGAAGNTGTNGCCGGTGTTGTNGTGATGCGTGCNGGTGAAAATGCCCTNAACGTNATTAAGGGCGTGAAAGAAAAGCTNGAAGAGCTTCANCATGGCNTNCCTGAAGGTGTNGAGATTGTNCCGGTATATGACCGAGCTCCTNTAATTGAAGGGGCNATTGAATATCTNGCCCATAANCTTTTGGAAGAGGGGATTGTTGTTGCNCTCGTTTCACTGATATTNCTNTTGCACGCAAGGTCAGCTTTTGTTGCNATTGTCACGCTGCCACTGGCAATTCTTGCNGCCTTCATAGTNATGTCGGCNCAAGGCATTACGGCAAACATCATGTCTTTGGGTGGGATTGCTATTGCGATTGGCGCAATGGTCGATGCTTCCATTGTTATGGTNGAGAATGCNCACAGNAAGTTATCNGAACTCCCANAAACNGCAACGCGGNCTGATAAGAATGCAGCAATTCTTNTGGCAACAAAAGAGGTTGGNCCAGGGCTNTTCTTTTCNCTGTTGATTATAACCGTNTCGTTCNTGCCAGTATTCGCGTTAACNGGTCAGTCTTACCGGTTATTCTCGCCGTTAGCTTACACAAANACCTACGCCATGGCTTTTGCNTCAATACTGTCGGTNACGGTNGTNCCTGTNCTGATGTTGTGGNTGATACGGGGTAAAATTCGTAAGGAGGAAGAAAACCCTATTAACCGCTGGTTTATCCATATCTATGAACCAATCCTGAAAAGTGCGCTGAAGTGGAAGTGGCGAACCATCATCATTGCCGGTGCCTTACTGGTTTCGATGGCTTTGCCGCTGGCTAAAACAGGCTCAGAATTTATGCCTGCCCTTTATGAAGGGGAGCTGCTTTACATGCCAACTACTTTGCCTGGTGTTTCAATTACTAAGGCAAAGGAAGTGCTTCAGCAGACCAACAGAATGATCCGTCAGGTTCCTGAGGTGCATCATGTCTTTGGTAAAGTTGGCCGCGCAGATACAGCGACCGACCCGGCACCTATTTCAATGATTGAGACCTGGATACGCCTTAAGCCAAGAGATGAATGGCGAAAAGGTATGGATGTTGAGGCCCTGATTAAAGACCTTAACAAACGTGTTAAGTTGCCGGGGGTTGTTAACTCATGGGGGTACCCGATTAAAATCCGTATGGACATGATTTCTACAGGTATCCGCACGCCTATAGGTATTAAAATTGCGGGTGACAACTTGGAAACGATTGGTCGTGTAGCTGTTGATATTGAGGCCGCTATCAAAGATGTGCCAGGAACCAGATCAGCGTTTGCTGACCGGGTGACGGGTGGTAAATACCTTGAAGTCACGCCTGATCGGGATGAACTAGCACGACGCAATATTGACCTTGGAGTTTTCCAGAATATTATCGGGACGGCTCTAGGCGGTATGAAAATGGCAGAGTCTATTCAAGGGCGAGAGCGCTACAACATCATGTTGCGTTATGACCGTCCCTTCCGGGAAGANCCTAGCGATTTGCAGGATATTTTAATCCCGACACCNCAGGGCCAGCNTATTCCTCTTGGTGAGTTAGCAAAGATTGAATTTGTTGAAGGCCCACCAATGATCAAAAGCGAGAACGCACGCCTAACAGGGTGGGTGTTTGTCGATATTGAAGGTCGTGACATTGGCTCATACGTTAAAGAAGCGCAGGAAATTGTAAATTCAAAAATTGATCTGCCTTCTGGTTATGCACTCATCTGGTCTGGTCAGTTTGAGCAAATGCTAGAAGCAAAGAGCAGAATGCAAATTGCAGTGCCTGCTGCCATCTTTATCATTTTCACTTTATTGATGGTGCACTTTGGTCGGCTTGATAGAACGCTTATGATTATGCTGTCATTACCATTTGGTTTGATTGGCGGTGTATGGGCTCTTTATCTGGCTGGATACAACTTTTCGGTTGCTGTTGGTGTGGGTTTCATTGCTTTAGCGGGTATTGCAGTAGAAACCGCTGTTGTCATGTTGATCTATATTGACCAACAAGTGCGTGAGCACCCACCCAAATCACTTTCTGACTTGCTTGAAGACGTTATCCACGGGGCAGTTCTGCGCGTGAGACCTAAGCTTATGACGGTGTGCACAACAATGGTTGGCCTCGCGCCAATATTTGTGACCGAAGGGCTTGGTTCTGATGTTATGCGCCGAATTGCTTTGCCAATGATAGGCGGTATGACCACTACAACAATTCTGACTCTGATTGTTATTCCCGTTGTTTATTACATCTGGGAAGGCCGCAGATTCAGTTTAAACCAAAGTAAAAATGAAGGAGAAAGCAACCATGAAAATGCTTAAAAATACACTGATGTTAACAGCTGTAACACTTATGGGCGCGGCTTTTATTGCGCCTGCTTATGCTGGACATGATCACGGGCAAGATAAAGTTCAAATGAAGCAAGGCCACATGGAAGCCATAGGGGAAGGTGTTGTCCACTCTATTGATTTAGATGCGCGGGTTATCAACTTATCGCATGGGCCAATCCCTGNACTGAAGTGGCCAGCAATGAAAATGGACCTTGAGGTNGCNCGCAGTGTGAACCTCACTGAGCTACANCCNGGCCAAAACATCAAGTTCCANATCAAGNTNGGTGAAGACAAGCGNTACCGNATCACAAAAGTNATGGTGNNGGGCGCNGANAATCATTCAATGCNCAAACAAATGAACCATGGTGACGCTCATGAGCAGGGCCATGNCAATCATAANCATTAAAATATTAAAGAGNGAGAATAATCATGNGNATAGAAATCATACCGAACTGGCANCCTATTTTTGTACACTTTTCAGTAGCGTTGCTNAGTGTCTCAGGGNTGATNTTTCTGGCATCAACCNTGCTNAAAAAAGAGCANTTATTTGTTGTCGCCCGCTGGAANTTNTGGCTGGGGGTGGNAATAACANTTGGCACCGTTGCGGCAGGTTTCTATGCCTATAATACAGTAGCTCATGACGGCCCATCACATGCCGCGATGACAGATCACAGAAATTGGGCGTTAGTTACGGCCAGCCTATTTGTCTTATTGGCAGTTTGGTCGTTAGCTAAACACCGAACTGCTGATAAAGCATCCTCTCTATTTATTGCCTGTATTCTAATTGCCACCGGCTTATTGGCTGTTACAGGTTTCAAGGGTGGCGAGGCTGTTTATCGCCATGGCCTTGGCGTAATGCGAATGCCTGAAGTAAGCGGTGACGGCGGGCATGGTAGCCACTCTCATGGTGAAGGCGAAGAACATGGCGCAACCCATAATGAGCATCAAAAAGAAGCACCGCACGAGCATAAAGATAATCATTTGGATGGAAGCCATGGAGACCATGAACATTAAGTCTTGACCTTAGAGTATACTCTAAGGTGCATGCTTGTATTTGAAAGGACAAAATGAATGTCTGAGATGAAGATTGGACAATTAGCAAAGGCAAGTGGCGTTAAGACGGACACTGTGCGTTATTACGAAACACTTAAGCTTATAGAACCGGCTGGCCGGACCAGATCCGGCTACAGAGTTTATGACGAGGCGGCTGTTGACAGAATTACTTTTATCCGCCGCTCCAAGTCTTTGGGCTTCAAACTTTCTGAAATCACTTCTTTGCTTGAATTGCAAACATCTCAGACAGCGTCCTGCGAAGATATGCTTCTCCGGACAAAGGCTAAAATCAAAGAAGCTGAAGAGAATATTCAGTATCTGAAGCGCATGAGAAATGCACTTGAAAGCCTTGCAGCAGACTGCCCCGGCGGCGCACAACCACTGACCGAATGCCCCATTCTTGATTATTTGGCGGCCAGCACCATAGAAATGAACAATAAATAAAGGTACGAAAATTGAATCATACAGCCCACAACCGCTCAGCAACATATGAAAAAAATAGTCTAAGCCTAACGGGTGCCGTTTCTATGGGAACGGGCGTTATGATTGGTGCGGGTATCTTTGCCTTAACTGGGCAGGTGGCAGAACTTGCACGAGAATGGTTTCCGTTGGCTTTTCTCGTTGCTGCTATCGTGGTTGGGTTTAGTGCCTACTCTTACATCAAGATGGCAAATGCTTACCCCTCTGCTGGGGGGATTGCCATGTTTCTTGAAAAAGCCTATGGCCGAGGGACTGTTACAGCTGCATGTGCTTTGTTGATGTATCTGTCAATGGTAATCAACGAAAGCTTGGTCGCACGAACATTTGCGACATACACGCTGCAACTTTTTGATGTAGGTTCAAGAACATGGCTGGTACCTGTTCTGGGTGTTAGCGTTTTGTTTTTTGCATTTTTGGTGAATATATTAGGTAATAAATTTATCCAAACATTTTCTTTTTTCATGGCTTTTATCAAAATTGGCGGGCTGGTATTGCTTGCCATGGGCGGATTATACGCCAGTGGTCTTAGCTTTGAAAGCATCTCTGTTCAACCACAAGATACAACATTCACAGGCTTTTTAGGAGCAGTAGCCCTAGGTATTCTGGCCTATAAGGGCTTTACCACTATTACCAACAGCGGCGGCGAAATACAGGAGCCACATAAAAATGTAGGTCGCGCCATTATGATCTCAATCGCTATCTGCATTGCGGTTTATCTATTGGTTGCTTTTGCTGTCGGAGGTAACTTGACGATTGATCAAATCGTTCAGGCAAAAGACTATGCATTGGCAGAAGCTGCACGTCCGGCTTTTGGTGAAAGCGGGCTCTGGATTGCGGTTGGGTTTGCCATTGTTGCAACAGTGTCAGGCGTTATCGCAAGTGTATTTGCTGTCTCGCGAATGCTGGCCATGCTGACTGACATGAAACTGGTGCCGCATAGTCACTTTGGTATGTCAGGTGACGTTCAGAAACATACTTTGGTCTACACAATTGTTTTCGCAATGATATTGACTGTTTTCTTTGATCTTGGGCGTATCGCTTCTCTGGGGGCCATTTTTTACATTGTGATGGATATGGTTATCCACTGGGGTGTTCTAAAGCACTTACGCAAAGAGGTGCAGGCAAATGCCTTTATATTGGTTACAGCTATCATACTCGACGCTGTTGTGCTGGGCGCGTTGCTTTGGATTAAAGCACAAAGCGATATGATGGTCATTTACGCTGCAATTGTTGGCATGATTGCTGTCTTTGCAGGCGAGCGTTGGTTTTTGAACGGTAAAAATAATTCATAAAGGACATAGGGCAATGAATAATAAAGATAACAACACGCGTTCACACAACCATTCTTGCTGTATGCATGAAGAGCACCATAAGCACCATCATACAAGCAAGGGTGCACCTCAAAAAGGCGGGAAATATGATAAAGTACCAGAGGGCTACACTGGAACGGTTTATACATGTCCTATGCACCCAGAAGTCCGTTCACCTGGACCTGGGTCTTGCCCTTTGTGCGGAATGGGGCTTGAACCTGAAACTGTAACAGCAGTTGATGAGGGACCTAATCCGGAACTTGTTGATTTTAATAAGCGCTTTTGGGTGGGCGTACTGTTGACCGTTCCATTGCTTGTACTATCAATGTCGCCCATTTTTGGCTTCTACCAAATTCGGGATTTTCTTGGTGAACGCACAGCTCTTTGGCTGGAACTCATTCTCGGAACGCCAGTGACCCTTTGGTCTGGCTGGCCTTTCTTTGTGCGAGGGGTGAACTCTTTACGTTCAATGAACTTGAATATGTTCAGCCTGATTGCGATGGGGACGGGTGCTGCCTACCTTTTCAGTGTTACGGCTGTTCTGGTGCCAGAAATATTCCCTGCGGGGTTTCGCAATGCAGACGGACATGTAGGTGTATATTTTGAAGCTGCAGCAGTGATTGTAACCTTGGTGTTGCTGGGGCAGGTTATGGAGTTACGTGCCCGTGAACGCACTGGCTCTGCTATTAAGTCACTGCTTGATATGGCAGCAAAAATAGCACGCATAATTCATGATGATGGTAGTGAAGAAGAAATTCCTCTCGAGGATGTAAAAGTTGGTGACAAATTGCGTGTACGCCCTGGTGACAAGGTGCCAGTAGATGGCACAGTGCTTGAAGGCCGCTCTTCAGTAGATGAGTCAATGATTTCAGGAGAACCTGTGCCGGTCGAAAAAGTGGCTGGTGACGGTGTAACCGGTGCTACCATTAACGGAACTGGTAGTTTGGTTATTAAGGCAACACGGGTTGGCTCAGATACAATGCTGTCCCAAATTGTGGAAATGGTAGCTAATGCACAAAGATCGCGTGCGCCCATTCAGAAATATGCCGATATGGTTGCTGGGTACTTTGTCCCTGTAGTTATTCTGATTGCCATTGTTTCCTTTTTGTCTTGGGCAATCTGGGGGCCTGAACCTTCTCTCTCATATGGTCTTGTCTCAGCGGTTGCTGTTCTAATAATAGCGTGTCCATGTGCTTTGGGCTTGGCTACACCTATGTCTATCATGACGGCGACAGGGCGCGGTGCCCAAGCAGGTGTTTTGATTAAAAATGCCGAGGCCTTGGAGCGCTTTGAAAAGGTCGACACGCTTATTGTCGATAAGACAGGAACGCTGACCGAGGGCAAGCCCAAACTGGTTGCTGTACTTCCTGAAGATGGCCATGAGGAAGACGAAGTTCTTCGCCTTGCTGCATCGCTGGAACGTGGTTCAGAACATCCACTCGCAGAAGCCATTGTTCGAGGTGCAGAAGAGCGCGACGTAAAGATGGTTGATGCAACTGACTTTGAGGCCATTACCGGTAAGGGCGTAAAAGGCATCGTTAATGGTCATAATGTCGCGCTAGGCAACAGTAAATTGGTTGCTGATATGGGGCTTAATGGTGGATCATTGTCTGAAACGGCAAATGCCCGCCGCGATGAGGGTGAGACAGTCATGTTTGTTATTCTCGATAATAATATCGCGGGGCTTGTTAGTGTAGCTGACCCCGTGAAGGAAACTACACCCAAGGCACTACAAGAGCTCCATCAACTGGGTTTCAGAATTATTATGGCCACCGGCGATAACGAGCGTACGGCCATGGCCGTTGCTGCGCGATTGGGTATTGATGAAATTCGTGCCGATGTACTGCCGGAAGATAAAGCCAATATCATTAAGGAACTTCAGGAACAGGGGCATAAGGTTGCTATGGCAGGGGACGGTGTAAATGATGCTCCTGCCTTAGCCCAGGCTGACGTGGGTATCGCCATGGGAACAGGTGCTGATGTGGCCATTGAAAGCGCGGGTTTTACCCTTGTTAAGGGTGACCTTGACGGTATTGTTCGCGCCCGTCGCTTGGTGCGAGCAACCATGCGAAACATACGCCAGAACCTCTTTTTTGCGCTTGCCTACAATACGGCAGGGGTGCCTGTTGCTGCAGGGGTTTTGTTTCCATTTTTTGGTATCTTAATTAGCCCCATGTTCGCCGCTTTTGCCATGAGTGCATCATCAATTTCGGTGGTTCTGAATGCTTTGCGTTTGCGGAAGGAGAGCATTTAAAAAATAACTTGCATAATCTGCTATTCGCCCCTATCATATAATCGATGAAAAAAATATTGCACATACTTATTTCTGTTATGATCGTGTCTGGAGGGGTTTTATCTTCTGCAGATGCTCATTCTATTGATGAGTTGAGCAATACGCAAAACCTTTCGGTATCGGTTCATCATGATGTAGATACTGTGCCTAATAATGGTGAAGACTCTTCAAAAGACAATTACGGTGGCAACCATGAGGCTACGCATTGTGGTCATGGATGTGCACACTCTCATATGCTTGGTCAAGTAACGGTACATTCTTTCTTGAGTATTTCAGGGATAGGTAAGCGTTATTTACTTGGTCGCGATGTACTCATAACCGATGTTGTTTTTGGCCTCAAGCGCCCCCCTCGTATTTTCGCCTAAGGGCAAAATGCGTCTTTAATTCCTAAATTTACATAGACGTTTGCCCGGATTCGTTTGCCAGCAATCACTTGCTGACGTTTAACCACGTTAACCGAGCAAAAGGCTAATTTATGAAAAATATAATATTTACCTTACTATTAAGCACGTCTCTACTTCTCCTACCTGTTGAGGGCTTTGCACAAGATGATGCTGACGAATTGCGTCATGTGTTTGTAACGGCGCTCGAACGCAACCCTGATATTCAGGCTGCACTTGCTTCAGTGAATATAGCAAAAGGAAACCTTTTACAGGCAAGATTAAGACCAAACCCCGAAGCAACCGTAGAGATGGAAAATTTTGGTGGCAATGACCAGTTTTCTGGTACAGGCATGGCTGAAGTCACCTACGGGATTGAACAGGAGCTAGAAATTGGGGGCAAGCGTCGTTACCGTCGAGAGGTCGCCAATTATGAGCTTCAATTCACTCAGGAACAAACGATAGCTGATATCTTAGGCATACTGGCAAACATTCACCAAGCTTATGCCGAACTAAATATTGCGCATCAAAGGCTTAATCTGGCAGAAAAACGACTTGAACTGGCCAATAAAACGCATTTGGCAGTCAAGGGGCGTGTAAAGGCTGCCGCTGCATCTGATATTCAACACACTAAGGTTGATATTGAGCAACAAGCTGCTGAAATAGAGAAAACAGCTGCTTTAGAGATTTTTGATTCATCTAAAGCTCGGTTTGAACGCCTACTTTCTGGGAATGTGGATGAGCTAGGCTTTGAGTATAAGCCCTTATTGACAGTTATAGACTTGCCAGAAAAAGAAGACCTGCTGGTTGCAATACAGGAATCTCCTCTAGCACTTATTGCAGGTCTAAAAAGGCTTCAGTCTAAGAGCAGAATTGATCTGGCCCGAGCAAACGCAATTCCCAACCCTCGGCTGGGTTTAGGCGTTCGTCGGTTTAACGAAACAAACAGTAACGCATTGATTGCGAGTATTTCTATCCCATTGCCATTCTTTAATCGTAACCAGGGAAATATTGCTTCTGAACGTGCTAAAAGTTTTAAAGCTGAATATGAAGCAGAGGCGGCTATCCTATCATTAAAAGAATCGGCTGAATTGATTTATGCACAAATTCTGGCCGCGTCAAATGCAGTCAAACGTTATCAGGATGAAATTATTCCAAGCGCTCTTAGAGCCTATAACCAAGCTTCTGAAGGGTATGGGTTAGGACGGTTCTCATTCTTGGAATTGTTGGATGCTCAGCGCACTCTTTATGAAATGCAAGAAGCTCATTTGAATAGTCTTCTGCAATTTCACAAAGCCAAGGCGCAAGTTGATTTTCTTATGAGCGCTCATGCTGAGCTCATTCAACAAACAATTTCTTTAAAATAGGAGAGACCCAAGAATGAAATATTATTTATTACTAGCCGCAATNTTTGGTTGGTTGATNACGCCCATCATAACTGTATCTGCACACGNAGCGGATGCTTATCCGGAAACTGTTGAAAAGCACGATGAAGCCGAAGACCATGCGCATGCTGATGGGGATGAGCATAACGAACATGGTGAGGAAACTGATAATCATGAGGACCATGGTCATGATGCCCATCAAGAACAAGATGATCACGATGGTCATGGNCATGGCTCGACAAAACCTGAGGAAGGTCATGAAGAAGGTGAAGATGAACATGGAGAACATGAGGAAGGTAAAGCTGAAATAGCGCCTGAATCTGTTCAGCGCATGGGCATTGTTATTAATACAGCTGCTCCAGCTATGGTAAGCCAGACAATACCGCTAACAGGTCGTATTACTCTGAATNAAAATACGAGAGCAGACGTTCGTGCTCGTTTTGAAGGGATCGTNCGNANCNTTAATGTTAATTTGGGAGAGCGCGTTGAAAAAGGGCAAGTTCTGGCGGTTGTTGAATCGAATGAAAGTCTTCAGGATTACAATNTTAAAGCACCAATCANCGGCGTTGTTCTNGAGCGCAATACCAATANCGGNGATGTTGCTAATGGTGATGTGCTTTTTGTGATTGCAGACCTTTCTAACGTATGGGCCAAATTTCATGTATTCCCCCGTGATGCCGATTATGTCGAGAGCGGGCAACGTGTTTCTATTCATACGCTCGAAGGGGATAAAACCGCTATGGGCAAAATCGATATGTTGTTTCCTACGGCCGATGAATTAACCCAAACGCAAATTGCAATTATTGTNCTGCCTAATCCAGAACGAATATGGAAGCCTGGCATGACCATAGAAGGTGATGTGCGTGTTGCTGAAACTGAAGCGCAAATAGCCGTGAAAGCGAGCGCCTTGCAAAAAATGGAAGATCTGGGTGACGTGGTTTTCGTCAAGGAAGGGAACTCATATATCCCCCGGCCGGTGAAGATAGGTCGCAAAAATGATGGTTACGTTGAAATTATTCAGGGGCTTAAAGTTGGTGAGGCTTATGTTTCTGACGGAAGTTTTATCGTCAAGTCAGANATTTTGAAAGCNACNGCAGCNCATTCTCATTAANAATGAATAATAATNAAGAGAAAATTNCCATGTTAGAAAATATTGTTTCCCTATCTATACGCCATCGTTGGTTGGTGATGATTGTTGTGCTGTGCTTATGCGCTCTTGGCATTTACAATTTTAATCGTCTTCCGATTGATGCTGTTCCTGATATTACGAATGTGCAAGTGCAAATTAATACTGAGGCAGCAGGATATTCGCCGTTAGAAGTCGAGCAGCGTATCACATTCCCGATTGAAACGGTCTTGGCGGGTATCCCTAAACTTGACCATACTCGCTCATTGTCTCGTTATGGCCTATCGCAAGTAACGGTCATTTTTGAAGATGGCACAGATATTTATTTTGCACGTCAACTTATCAGTGAAAAACTTCAGCAAATAAAAAGTGAGGTGCCAGAAGGAATAGAGCCAATCATGGGGCCTGTCTCAACAGGTCTTGGGGAAATTTTCTTCTATACAGTTGAAGCTGGAGAAGGTGCAAAAAAGGAAGACGGATCAGCTTACACTCCGATGGATTTATTAACCATACAGGAATGGATCATTGTACCGCAGCTTCGTAACTTAAAAGGCGTGGTTGAGGTCAATACGATTGGTGGGTATGAACAACAATTCCATGTGACACCTTATCCCGAACGGTTGCTTAGCTATGACTTGACAATTCATGATGTTTTACAAGCNCTTGAGAAGAACAACGATAACGTCGGCGCGGGTTATATCGAACGCAACGGAGAGCAATATCTAGTTCGTATTCCAGGTCAGGTTGAGAGCATTGAAGATATAAATAAGATCATTCTTGCAAAGCGNGATGAGGTCACNATCCGTATTGGCGATGTTGCCGATGTTAAACTAGGTTCACCTTTACGAACAGGTGCTGCAACTGAGAACGGACGNGAAGTTGTGCTTGGTACGGCCATGATGTTGATGGGAGAAAACTCGCAGGATGTGGCACAGCGTGTTGGGAAAAAACTGGAAGAGATTGCTTCTAGTTTGCCTGAAGGCGTTGTCACGAATGCAGTTTATGACAGAACAACATTGGTAGAGCGTACAATTAAAACAGTCGAGAAGAACCTTGTTGAAGGCGCTTTGCTCGTTATTGTTATTCTTTTCCTGCTTTTGGGTAATCTAAGAGCTGCTTTGATTACAGCGGCGGTTATTCCGATCTCTATGCTGATGACAATTACAGGCATGGTCGAAAACAAGGTATCTGGTAATTTGATGAGCCTTGGCGCGCTGGATTTTGGTCTGATTGTTGATGGCGCGGTTATCATAATGGAGAACTGTATTCGTCGTTTCGGCATGGCACAGCACCAGTTAGGGCGCTTGCTCAGCAAGGAAGAACGCTTTGATCTAGCGGCAAAAGCCACAGCAGAAGTTATCAAGCCCAGTATTTTTGGCGTGATTATTATTACGGTTGTTTATTTGCCGATCTTTGCCCTGACGGGTGTTGAAGGTAAGATGTTCCACCCGATGGCTTTAACGGTTGTGATGGCATTGCTTTCCGCTTTGGTATTATCACTCACTTTTGTGCCTGCAGCGGTTGCTACATTTATCACTGGCAAAGTTGATGAAAAGGAAGGTCGCATTATCGGAGGTGCTAAAAAAGGGTATGAGCCCTTGCTAAGATTTACGCTTCGTCGGCCTTTACCTGTTATTAGTTTTGCTGTTGCTTTAGTCGTTGTCAGCTTGTTTGGGGCCACAAGGATGGGGGCAGAGTTTGTTCCCTCGCTTGATGAGGGAGACATTGCCATACAGGCTCTTCGCGCGCCTGGTACATCATTGACTCAATCTGTAGAGATGCAGTTTAAACTTGAAGAGGAGGTCATGAAATTTCCTGAAGTGCGAACAATTATTGCGCGTATCGGGACAGCAGAAGTTGCCACAGATGCGATGCCACCAAATATCGCTGATATTTATGTTTTGCTTAAGCCTCGTGATGAATGGCCAAACCCTGATAAGTTAAAAGCCGATTTGATTGAGGAAATGGAAATTGCGCTTGAGAAAGTGCCGGGCAGTGCCTATGAATTCTCTCAACCCATCGAACTCCGCTTTAATGAATTGATATCGGGTGTAAGGAGTGATCTAGCCGTAAAGATTTATGGCGATGATATGGATCAGCTTTTAGCTTCCGCGCAAGATATTGAAAAAGTTTTGCGTTCAGTTTCTGGAGCAGCAGACGTCAAGGTTGAACAAGTTACAGGTCTTCCAACGCTCAGCGTCGTTCCTGACCGTAAACGTCTAGAGCGTTATGGATTAAATGTGGCCGATGTCCAAGAAGTGGTGGAAGTTGCCATGGGTGGTCGTGAAGCTGGTGTTCTTTATGAGGGCGATAGACGCTTTGACATTGTTGTGCGCTTGCCGGAACATTTACGCAGTGACATTGAAACATTGGAAAGGCTGCCTGTGCCGTTACCCCTTGCCGAAATGGAGGGAGCTGATAGCAGGCCAGATTATGTTCCACTTAAAGAAGTTGCCGACCTAAACATTGCTTTTGGCCCTGCACAGATCAGCCGAGAAAACGCCAAACGTCGTATTACTGTAACAGCAAATGTTAGAGAGCGAGACCTTGGTAGCTTTGTAGCTGAACTTCAGGAGGCAGTAAAAACTCAAGTAAGCCTTCCTTCTGGTTATTGGGTTGAATATGGGGGGACGTTTGAGCAGCTTATCTCGGCTAAAACAAGACTGATGATTGTTGTTCCTATTGCACTAGCCCTGATTTTCGGCCTGCTATTTATGGCGTTTAACTCTGCGCGTGCCGCACTGGTGATTTTCTCTGGCGTGCCATTGGCTTTAACAGGTGGTATAGCGGCTTTGATGCTTCGCGATATTCCGCTGTCAATTTCTGCAGGGGTTGGTTTTATTGCCCTGTCTGGTGTGGCAGTCTTGAATGGCGTGGTGATGATTTCCTTCATCCGTGATTTGCAGGCCAAAGGTAGAGCACTTGATGAAGCGATTATTGAAGGCGCTTTGACGCGTCTGAGACCTGTTCTGATGACAGCACTTGTGGCCTCTCTTGGGTTCGTCCCGATGGCCTTTAATGTCGGCGCAGGCTCAGAAGTGCAAAGGCCACTGGCGACTGTTGTCATCGGTGGGATTATATCCTCAACCATCCTGACATTGTTGGTTTTGCCAGCTCTGTATAAGTTCTTCCCAGGGAAGAATTTTCTGAAAAACCGTAGAAAGAAAAAAGAGGCGCGGTATGGGGCATAATCATCACCATAGCGACCCCTCTCAAATAGGCGAGCGCCGCCTTTGGTGGGCGGTGCTTGCCAATATCCTTTTAACATTTGCTCAAATTATCGGTGGGGCTGTATCAGGCAGTTTGTCACTAATTGCTGATGCACTGCATAATTTCAGTGATGCCGCCTCGCTTCTTATTGCGCTGGTTGCGATACGCATAGGCCGTAAACCACCCGATCAGTTCAAAACATTCGGCTATAAGCGTGCGGAAACCGTGGCAGCGCTCATCAATTTAACTACGCTTATCATCATAGGCTTGTATCTATGCTATGAAGCGATCATGCGCTTTATCACGCCGGAGCCGGTGGCGGGATGGATGGTCGTTATCGTCGCCGGAATTGCATTAGCCGTTGATGTTTTTACCGCACTGCTCACTTATAGCCAGTCCAAAACCAGTATGAATATCAAGGCGGCTTTTCTGCACAACGTAACAGATGCTCTCGCATCCGTTGGTGTTATCATCGCTGGGGCGCTTATTCTACTTTATGGCTGGGTTTGGACAGATGCAGCTATGACTTTACTGATATCAGGGTATGTTCTTTACCAAGGCTTCACCGAAACTCCCAAAGTTATTCACCTCCTTATGGAGGGAGCACCAAAAGGCCTGAATATGCAGAATGTGACTTCAGTCATGGAAGCTGTTGAGGGTGTATTAAATGTTCATCATGTGCATGTATGGCAGCTTGATGAACATCGTAATGCTTTAGAAGCTCACGTAGTGTTGGAAAAAGATACTGACATGGATGCGCTGAAAAGATGCCTTAAAAAACTGCTTCAAGATAAATTTGAGATAGAACATTCGACACTCGAATTTGAAAATAACACATGTAGTTCTCATTCTGACCCCAAGAATGTTTAGTACGCCCTGTTTTTTGTCATTTCGGCTTAAAAATCTTGCTATTCATCTTTTCAACCATATCGCGGGTGTGATCCTCAGACAGGTGCGAGTAGCGTTTCACCATTTGAAGGGTATTGTGGTAATCAGGGCTGGAGTTGGTCTGGTTCGATCAGTCTGTAGCTGGTGCTTCGGCCACCACCGGGATTTTGAAGCAGAATGCCAGTTTCAAGCAGCTCTCGAATGTCGCGTAAGGCAGTGTCGGTCGAGCACTTGGCGAGCCTGGCATATTTTGATGTGTACAGATGGCCTTGCCAGCCATCTTCCAGCATCCGGTTGATGACCAGCCGCTGCCGTTCGTTCACGGGATTGTGGTTGGCCTTGTCCCACAGCTTGGCCTTATAGAGGACCGCTTCAAGCGTTTCTTCGGCTCTGTCAAAGGCCCGGCCCAAGCAGTTCAAAAACCAGTTCAGCCAGGGCGTTATATCGAGCCCACCTCGCTGCTGCGCTTCAAGCTGATCATAGTAATCTTTTCGTTCCGTCTCGATCTGGGCGGACATGCTGTAAAAGCGACCCTTGCTTTTGTCAGCACGCGCAAGTGACATATCTGCGATTGCGCGCGCAATACGGCCATTCCCATCTTCAAACGGGTGGATCGTGACAAACCAGAAATGGGCGATTCCAGCCCGGAGAACGGGGTCGGTCGAAGAAGGTGTGTTGAACCATTCCAGAAACTTTGCCATTTCAGTTGGCAGCCTATTGGCATCGGGGGCTTCAAAATGGACCTTTTCCCGCCCATAAGGGCCTGAAACCACCTGCATGGCACCGGCACTCGATGGTCGCCAGCCACCTACGGTAATTTTCTGCATGCCGCTGCGGCCAGTAGGGAAAAGAGCTGCGTGCCAACCGAAAAGTCGGTTGCTGGTCAATGGTTCTGAAAAGTTCTGAGTGGCATCAAGCATCATTTCCACGATGCCTTCCACATTTCGGCTTGATGAGACGAGGCCACCCACATCAAGGCCAAGGTGGCGGGCAATAGACGAACGGACTTCGTCAGGGTTTAGGTCTTCACCCTCAATCGCTGATGATTTAACAACATCGTCGGTCAGGGTCTTGAGGCTTGCTTCCTGCCTTAGAACGAAGCCCAAACCTTGCATCCGGCCAACCAGTTGCCCTTCTCGATAGCGTAAAGCAGCCAATTCTGTGGACAGTTTATCACTGTCCCAGATTAAATTTGGCCAATCTGTGTTCTCATGAATAAAGGGCATATTTGACGCACCTCCTGCGGTGATTATATTATTCATTTACCGCAAACGCAACAATCATCGCAAATTATGCGGTGAATATGGTGCGTATTTGCCGCAAAATGCGTAAAACCGAGGGGGCGGACACGCGTAATATAGCCGTTTTTGGAGATGGCAATCGGGCTATATGCAGAACTGGTTAAGTCCCCTTGTGTTTTTCAATCTGATACGTAGGGCTGTTGCAATCGTCTAATTAGGATTATAGCAACGTCCAATTAGTATTTCATAACCGTCTGATTAGGGTTTATTGAGCGGCAATTCAGGATGGATGGACTAGCTTTTCGGCTTAAAAATCTTGCTGTTCATCTTTTCGACCACATCACGGGTATGATCCTCAGACAGGTGAGAGTAGCGTTTGACCATCTGGAGGGTTTTGTGGCCAAGCACTTCGGCAATCTCAAGCTGGCTAGCACCGTTCATGGCGAGGTAGCTGGCGGCACTGTGGCGCAGATCATGGAAACGGAAATCCACAATGCCAGCTTTATCGCGGGCGTTTTCCCAAGCCTTACGAATATCAATAGGTTGTTTCCCGTCGGTACGCGGGAAAATGAAGTCTGAGCCATTTTCCATGTTCGCTACATAGTCCTTGCGCCAGTCTAGGTGATCCAGCAGCACATCTTTCAAATAACCGACAATCGGCACCTTGCGGGTTTCGCGGTTTTTGGTTTCGCGCAGAATGGCCACCTGGCGGTCAAGGTCCAGGTCTTTGAGCTTCAGCTTTAAAATCTCATTCTTTCGTGCGCCGGTGGATAAGGCAAAGACCACCACAGCGTATAGCTGAGGGTTCGGGCTGGCCTTGCAGGCGGCAAGTAAGGCCTGGCGTTCATCATCATCCAGAAAGCGCACACGCTCTTTATTGGCCTTGGTAATGCGGCCAACACCCTGCATGGGGTTCGCAGCACCCAACCAACCCCACTTTTGGGCATGGTTCAGCAGGATTTCCAGATTGTCACGATAGTGCTTCACGGTTTTGGGTGACTTGGGCTTGTTTGGCTTTTGCCCTTCTTCAAGCAGCTCGCGCTGGTCGCCAGCATTTTTAAGCTCGGCAACCTTCTTGCTGATAATCTCATGAGTGAGGAAGGAGAGGGCATAACTGCCCAGTTCCCGTTCCCAGTGGTTCAGATAGGTATTTTCCACCCGTTGGCTTGACGGGGCCTTATGGGGCAGCACATCTTCACGATATTTATTGATAACGTCGGCCAGGGTTTGTTTTTTGGCCTGCGTTGAAACATTGCGGAACTCGCCATCGGCAATTTGCGTTTCGATACGTTTGGCCCATGTTTGGGCATCGGTCAGGCGTTTGAATGTTTTGGCTTGGACAGGATAGCCATGCACCCGAACGCGGGCGCGGTAACTTACGCCTTTTTTGCCAACACGTTTATCAATAACTGCCAAATTTTCATCCTCACATGCTTTGAATATGATCGCACTCTATCACATATGAAGGTCGCCACAAACATTTTTGGACCAAATTTGGACCACTAAACCATAAAAAAAGGCAATAAACGACAATAAGCCACAGTAAGGTGGTTTTTATAAATATATGAAAAATAACAATAAATAGGTATGTGAATTATTGTGAGTTATAGTTTACTTAAATCTCATAACCTGAAGGTCGCAGGTTCAAATCCTGCCCCCGCAACCAACAAAATCAAGGGCTTGGCGCATTAAGCGCCGAGCCCTGATTTGTTTCAGGAAGCACTCAGGAAGTCTCCTCTTGCAGATTGATGACCCGACATTTTGCCTCAATCGGCTTTTGTTTGGTGTTCCTGCCTGCTAAACGCAGGCATCTGATTTCTCCGGGAGTGAACATCCATGTCTTTGGCCGATACTTTGACTGCCCGTGCCGGCGGTGTTTGTGAGCTGTGCGGGGCCAGTGAAGGGCTGGCCGTGGTTGAGGTTGGGCCGGATGCGGATGGCACGGCGGAGATGGCGGCACTGCTGTGTCCGGTCTGTGCCGGGCAGGTCGCTGGCGGGGAAGCCGATACCGGTCACTGGCAATGCCTCAGCACCTCCATGTGGTCGGAGCACGCGCCGGTACAGGTGCTGGCCTGGCGGATGCTCGACCGGTTGAAGGGCGAGAGCTGGGCCCGTGATCTGCTCGATATGCTGTATCTCGATGAGGAACGCCTCGACTGGGCAAAGGCAGGTCAGGCACAGGTGCCGGATGTGGTGCACCGGGACAGCAACGGCGCGGTGCTGGCCTCTGGCGATACCGTGGTGCTGATCAAGGATCTGCCGGTCAAGGGTGGTGGCTTCACCGCCAAGCGCGGCACGGCGGTGCGTGGTATCTCGCTGGTTCTGGACAACGCCGAGCACATCGAAGGCCGGGTCGAAGGCCAGCGCATCGTCATCCTGACCCAGTTCGTGAAGAAGAAATAGGTATAGGCACGACCTCGCCCTAATACATCCCCGCATCGATCCCGGCGGCTAGGGTCATGGCGAGGTCGCCGACCTGATCCGGGAAGCGGTCATCCCATGAGCCGTGCAGGATCAGCGGTGGCTGGACCAGTCGCCAGTTGAGGCCGCCCGTGATGCTCTCCAGTGCCTTTCTGGTGGCAGTGCCGTCCAGCCCGGCGCGGATATAGAAGCCGACCGGCAAAGCGTCGGTCTTGCCCTCCCACTCATAGAAACAGCGGTCGAACAGGTCCTTGGTCAGCCCGGCCATATAGCCGATATTCTCGGTCGTGCCGATCAGCAGGCCATGGGCGTCGAGCACATGTCTGGCGGTCGTTGCCTCGGGCGTCTGCAGGCGCACAGCGGTATCCTCCAGCCCCAGCCCCTCGACGGCGGCCAGTGCGCGCTCCCGCAATCTGCGGGTATTGGGCGAGGGATCGGTGGCGACAATCAGGAACTGTTTTTTCATGGCTGTTCGGAAACCGGCGGACAAAGCGTTGCGGCCTGCTATCGTGAGGTCATCAGGTACTGGCGATCAAGTATAGGGCATCCATGGGCAAGAAAAAGCAGCAGGACGAAATCGAGCATTGGCAAAAACGGTTGCTGAAGGTCCAGCACGCCTATGCCCGCGACGGGCGCAAGGCGATGGTGGTGCTCGAGGGCTGGGATGCCGCGGGCAAGGGCGGGCTGATCCGGCGGATTGCCGCCGGTCTCGACCCGCGCCCGCTCAAGGTCTGGCGCATTGGTGCGCCGGGCAAGGAAGAGCTGGGCGCGCACTGGCTGCGCCGGTTCTGGGTCAAGGTGCCGGGGGCGGGCGAAATCGCGATATTCGACCGCTCATGGTATGGCCGCGTGCTGGTCGAACGGGTCGAAGGCTTCGCCAAACCCCATGAATGGGAGCGGGCCTATGCGGAGATCAATGACTGGGAGGCTTCACTGGCGGCGGAGGGCTACCGTATCGTCAAGCTGTTCCTCGACGTCACGCCGGAAGAACAGCTCGACCGGTTCCGTGACCGCTATAACGAACCGGCCAAGCGCTGGAAACTGACCGAAGATGATCTGCGCAACCGCGAGCGTTGGGCGGAGTACGAGGCTGCCTATGCCGATATGATGGCGCGCACCGGTACCGACCACGCACCGTGGGTCCATATCGACTTCAACAGCAAGCACAAGGGCCGCATCGACGGCTTCAAAACCATTGAAGCCGCCTTGGCCAAGGGCGTCGATCTGGCCTGGCCCGATGTCAGCCCGGCCATCCATGACTTCTTCGGGTCGTAACGCGCGTCCAGGCTGTCAGTCGTCGAAATTGTAGCCGTAGCCGGTGTCTTTCAGCGGGGTCGGGGACAGGCGGTAGGTCTCGTCACGCAGGAAATCCATGAGCAGCTTGGCGTCATGGCGATGGGCGTCGATCTGCTCCTTCGGGATCGGGTTGCCGATCCGGATGGTGACGCTCTGGCCGACCCATTTCTCGAACTCCTTGATCAGCAGGCCCATGCGCAGATTGGGGTGCATGTGGCTGGCGATCTGGAACAGGCGGCTGTTCTGGCCCTCGAAATAGACCGGCACCACCTGCGGGTCGGCGCGCTGGATCATCTTGGCAGTAAAGGTTTTCCATGGCGGGTCGAGGGGCTGGCTGAACGGGGTCAGGCTGGTCGAGACCGTGCCGCCGGGAAAGATGCCGATACAGCCGCCGCTGGCGAGGAAGTCGAGCGCGGTGCGGCGGGTGCTCAGATTGGTCTGCAGGGCCTCACGGGTGGTGTCGAAGCTGACCGGCAGGATCACGTCCTGCAGATCCCTGGCCTTGTGAAACACCTTATGCGCGAGGATCTTGAAATCGGGGCGGGCCATGGATAGCAGGCGACCGAGCAGCAGGCCGTCGAGAATACCGAACGGGTGGTTGGCGACCGCCACCACCGGGCCGGTTGCCGGAATGCGCGCCAGTTCCTCCGGTGGTATCTCCAGCCGGATATCATAGCGCTCCTGCATTACTTCCCAGAAGTTGCGGCCCTGTTCGACCTCGCGGTCATAGCCCTCGGCCATGCGGATCACCCGGGGCCGACCGGTCATGTTCTCAAGGGTGCGGATCAGGAACTCGCCCGGCTTGCTCTGCGCGGCGTAGGCATAGGAAATCTCGCGTGCCGCAAGGCCGTCGAGCATGGCCCGGCGCAGGGATTTGCGCCGCCGGTCGATCTTGCCACGGATCGCGCGCAGCAGGGGCTGTTTGCCCTCTCTGCCGGGTTCAAGCGGGGGCCGTTCGGTTTGCTGACCACCATTCATCTGACTGTTTCCAATTATTCAGCCGGTTCCATCTGCCCGACCGGTTTCCTGTTATCCAAAGCGGGCCGGTACGGTGCGCAGCGTTCTAATGATATCCGGCCACCGGCGCAAGATTAAGCAATACCTGACATGTGGGCAAGGATGGCCATGGAATGGGCGGCATGTTCTTCTGGGGGTTTGCAGTATTGCGTCGCCAGCTTTTTTTGCGTTATCGCCTACCCCATTGTGTCGTTTCATAAACCCCCTGATATCAGGGGGTTGTTGATTGCCCAAAGCCATGTAAACTACCGGACAAATTATAGAATAAAGGGCAGGGATAATGGCGGTATTTACAGTAACGACACTGGCTGACGAGAATGATGCCGAAACCGGTGCCGGTCCGGCGCTCGGTGCCGGTCTGTCACTGCGCGAAGCCATCGCCCTCGCCAATGCCGATTCCGACGCCGATACCATCGAGTTCGCCAGCGACCTCAGCGGCGGCACGATTACGCTGGCGCATGGTCAGCTGGAGATACTGGATAGTGTCACGATAGATGCGGGCGGGCTAGACAGTCGCCTGACGCTTGATGCCGGTGGCAATTCCCGTGTGCTGCACCTTGTTGATGGTGATATCGGGATTGAGAACATCAACATCAATAACGGCACCGTAACCGGCGACGGCACGACACATGCCTATGGTGGTGGTGTCCTGATCGAGGCTGGCAATACAACTCTGACCAATGTTGTTTTTGACGGTAACCGCGCTTTCGGCGGACCGGATCAGGAAAATGGCTGGGGCATCGGCGGTGCTATATATGTCGAGGGTAGTGCTACATTAAATCTGGTTGTTACAGAAGATATCGACCAGCCGAACACCAATTTTGCTGTTGTCGGTGATTATTATCAGGCCGGTTACAGCAATTACTTCAATGCCGGTTTTATCTTTCTGGATCGGGATGCTGTGGATCTGACGATCACTGTCGCTGACGGTGTCCAGTATGATGTCTATGGCGGCATCGATGATTTGGCGCCCTATCCAAACTATGAAGAGCAGCTTGTGCAAATCATCAAGGCGGGTAATGGGGTTCTGGCCATGTATCCGGCGACGGTGTATGTCGCGGATGGCATTATTGTCGATGACGGGATTTTTGAAGTTCATGGCCCCAATAATCAGCAGAACGTCAGTGCGATTGAGGTAAATGATGGCGCCGCACTGTATGTGTTCGGCGAGATGAGATACCGCGCTGTTTTCCTGAATGATGGGGCTACCCTTGATCCGGGTGGACCTGGCAACGCTGTCTCCATGACTTTGGGGCAGTATACCGGGGCAGGAACCTACGGCTCCGAGTTTCGGGCCGGTAGCACCGCAACTTTCGATCTGGTGTCGACATCGGATTTTGACCAGATAGATACGGTATATGCTTATTTGCAGCTATCTGGCGACATTGCACTCAACATCGACACAGACTTTTACTTGAACGCCGAGTTCGGGGATGAGTTTCTGATTATTGATGGTGCAACAGGTGAGTTTGCCAATCTGCAGGATGGCGAAACATATGCACAGGGTGGCTATGTCTTCTCTGTCCGCTATGGAGATGGGACGGGTAGCGGAGATGAGGTAACGCTGATTTACGACAGCTACACGCCGCCACCAACACCGCCGCCGACCTCGCCGACCCCGGTACCAACTGTCGGTGCCGATGAAATCGATCTCAGCCTTTATGATGAAAGCGAGCTGTTTGCCGGGGACGGGGCGGACAGTGTAACCGGCAGTGACCGGGACGAGGTGGTTTACGGCAATCTCGGTGATGATGTGCTCACCGGTGGTGGCGGTACCGATAACCTCTATGGCGGCAAGGATAATGATGATGTCCGGGGCGGCGATGGCGATGATGCGGTCTATGGCAATCTCGGCGATGACGTGATCGGTGGCGATAACGGTAATGATGTGCTCTATGGCGGGCAGGGTAATGACGAGAGCTATGGCAATACCGGCATCGATATCCTCTATGGCGGGCTCGGGTCCGACACGTCCTTCGGCGGGCAGGATGGCGATGTTCTCTATGGCAATCTCGACAATGACGCGCTGTTCGGCAATCTCGGTGATGATGTGCTCTATGGCGGGCAGGGCGATGACACGCTGGTCGGTGGCGACGGGCGCGACACGCTGATCGGGGGCAAGGGCGCAGACTTTTTCTCTTTCCCTGTCGCGACGCTGACCCAGGCGAATGTGATTGCCGATTACAATGCCGCCGAGGGCGATGTGATCGATATTGATACGTCCCTGCCGATGCCCTTCGCCGTCGATGGCGATAATCTCATATTCGTAAATGGTCTGACTACGGTCACGGTCTTGGGCGTCACTGATCTGAGTGCTATCGTTTTTGTCTGATCCGGCGATTGGTTCGCTGGCGATATAACAACAAAGGCGATGACCGATGAGCTGGACTCCCTATCTCGATCCCCAATGCCCGGATGTGGGCGATGTTGATGCCATCGAGACGGTGATTGTGCCGCGTGCCCGTGATATTGGCGGGTTCGAGGTGCGTCGCGCCCTGCCATCGGCACGCCGCCAGATGGTCGGCCCGTTCATCTTTTTCGACCAGATGGGCCCGGCCGAGTTCATTACCGGAGCCGGGATCGATGTGCGTCCGCATCCCCATATCGGGCTGGCGACGGTCAGCTATCTCTATCAGGGCTCGATGCACCACCGGGACAGCCTCGGTACCTCGATGGAGATTACGCCGGGGGCGGTCAACTGGATGATCGCCGGGCGCGGGATCAGTCATTCGGAACGGTCGGGTTCGGCGGCGCGCGAAATGGCCGGCAACAGCCTGTTCGGCATCCAGACCTGGGTTGCCCTGCCCGATGCCCATGAGGATACCGATCCGGGTTTTGAGCATCAGGAGAAGGCTGCGCTGCCGGTGATCTCCGATGGCGGCAACCACATGCGGCTGATCCTCGGCAATGCCTATGGTGAGCAGGCGCCGGTCAAGACCTTCTCCGAGATGTTCTATATCGATGCGGTGCTGGAGCCGGGCGCACGCTTCCCGCTGCCGAAGGAGCATGAGGATCGCGGCATCTATGTGGTCAGTGGCGAGATCGAGGTGGCCGGGCAGTCATTTGAGGCCGGACAGATGATGGTGTTCCGCCCCGGTGACGAGATTACGGTCAAGGCGATACAGGCGAGCCGGATCATGCTGCTCGGTGGCGAAACGCTGACCGGTCCGCGCTATATCTGGTGGAACTTCGTCGCCTCAAGCAAGGACCGGATCGAGGCCGCAAAACAGGCTTGGAAGGAAGGCGACTGGACCCATGGCCGCTTCTCCCTCCCGCCCGATGATAATCAGGAATTCATCCCGCTGCCGGATAAGTGATTTTATTAGCAAGCTCTTGTATTTAAAGGCCGTTGGCGGGCTGGCAGATTGCCAGCCCGTCCTTGTGGCTTCAGGGTTTTGCGGCTATGCTCCTCGGCAAACAAAAAGGCTCTGTGTGGGGGAGGCTGGCTTTGAGTGAATCGCTACTATCCGAAATAAAAATCTGGGCGGCCAATTTTGCGCCAAGGGATTTTTTGTATTGCAATGGTCAGCCTGTGAGCACGGCAGAGTACACGGCGCTTTACTCTCTTATTGGTACTGCTTTCGGTGGTGATGGTCGGGTAACGTTCAATCTTCCGGATCTTCGCGCCAGAGTGCCGTGCGGCAGCATGCAGATGGGGCCACCGCCTCCGCCCTTGGAAGGGCTTCCTCGTGGCATGATCAAGGGCAATCAATCAGTTCCGATTGGTATAGATAATATGCCCGCCCATAGCCATAAAGCTGTGGGCCAATCCAGCGCAGTATCTGCTTATTTCTATGCCTCCGGCCTTGTTCAGGATACAGTAGCACCCGCCAATCTGACTGCCCGGCCAACTGTCAATCAGCGTCTTGGCACCAAGGATTACCCGGATGATGGGGACCTGATTGCCGTGACCCGCCAGAATACCTTCACGACTACGCCCTATTTTGGCTATACGGATACATCCGGTACGCCCAATCGGGTGCAGTTGGAGGAAATTGCCGTAACGGGTGATGTCACTGTGCCGGGACAGATTATTGATGTCAGCGGTACAGCGAATGTGCCATCTGCCCATGTTGACATTGGTATTGATAGTACAGGGGGCGGACTGGCGCTTAACATTGATAATCCGGCACTTGGTTTGGACTATATCATCTGTGTCGACGGTATTTATCCGCCTCGACCTTAGGGCATGATTGAGAGACAGGTAGTAACAAAGCACCGCTTATGTATCCCAATCCCAGTATGAGTGCCTGGACGCCGCGTAAACATGCCGATGCCTTTGCCCGCATGTTACAGGATGAGCAGCGTATGACTGCCTTCCGGCAGGCGCTTGATGCCTGTGTGACGCCGGACAGCATCGTTGCCGATGTCGGTACCGGGCTCGGGGTGCTGGCGCTGTTTGCTGCCAAGGCCGGGGCGAAGCGCGTTTATGCCATTGAGAAACAGGCCGGGGCGGCAGAGTTGGCGCAACAGATGTTTGCCGCAAACGGGATGGCGGACCGGGTGCAGGTGATCATCGGTGAGGCCCAGAATATCAGCCTGCCGGAACAGGCGGATATTGTCGTCTCGGAACTGATCGGCACCGCCGGTTCCGATGAGCATATCCAGCAGATACTCGGTGGTTTCTGCCGCCGGAACCTCCGTCCGGGCGGGCAGGTACTGCCGCGGGAGGTCGAATGCCTGATCGCACCGTCATCATACAGCGATCTGACCAACGGGCTTGCATCGCCAAGCCTCAGTGATTTGGCTCTGGAGCCATTGGCCCAGTTGCCGGGTGAGGCCAATATGTCCTTCCGACCGGCGCAGGGCGGTGTCGAGCTGTTGGCCGAGCCGATGGCTTATGAGCGTATTGCGGTTGGTCATACCGAAGTGGTTGCTGCCGATCCGCTGCATGCCCGTATCGATATCACGACAGCGGGCATCTTGCGCTCGTTTGTCCTGTGGTTCCGTGCCACGGTCGGCGCGGACAAGGATGGCCATGCACTGATCATCGAGAACCGGCCCGGTGAGTACCGGCCATCATGGTCCTCTGCCGTCTTCACCATTGCTGCACCGGTTGCCGTCAAGCCGGGCGACAGTTTTATGGTTTCGATTGATACCGGGCGACGCAGCCATTGCCTCAACTGGCATATACGTCACCATCAGGCTTGAACGAGATAACCCGATCATGGCGCATGGCGCCATAAATCAAGGACAGTAAAAAACAATGGCCACTTTTGATTTCGTCAGCGGCAATATTTCTAACAATACCACTTCTGCAGCGTCCATTTCCCAAATCGTTTCCGGGATCACGGCTACCGTCACCCAGTCGCTTGGCGATGTTCAGTATTTTGGCGTTGATGATGGCATTATCACGATGGACAGTGCGTTGGGTGTTGCCGATGCCGTTATGACAGTGTCCTTTGATGCCCCGGTCGACATCAGCAGCCTCTCGATTTTTGTTGGGCAAGATCAGAATAACAGCAGCAATATTGTTATCACGCCAGACAGCAATGCCGATGCTCAGTCCTTCATTGATACCGGTACCAATGTTGGTGAAAACACATTTTTGACATCCTTGGATGTGTCATCGTTTGCCGGTTGGGATTCGGTCAACAGTTTTACCATTACCTACTCCTTCTCCGGTGAGTGGTTACCGGGTATTGACGATATCGAGTTCACACCTGCGCCGACCAATACCGCCCCCGTCTTCTCCAACCTTGATGGTGGCGAGACCCATGTTGAGGCGAGTGGCGTCACCCGCCTGGATCACAATGTTCTGATTGCCGATGTCGAGCTGGATGCACTCAATGCCGGTAATGGTGATTACAATGGTGCCTCGATTACCATCGCGCGTAATGGCGGTGCCAATGCCGATGATGAGTTCGGCGGTTTTGGTCAGCTTGGTGCGCTGATTCAGGGCAATACGTTTCAATATAACTCGAGCACTGTCGGTACGGTCACAACCAACAGCGGCGGTACGCTGGTCCTGACCTTCAACAGCACGGTCACGTCAGCCCTCGCCGATCAGATATTGCGGTCCATTGCCTATAGCAACAGCAACAGCAGCCCGCCGGCATCGGTAACGCTCGACTGGACCTTCAATGATGGCACCACCAATTCAACCGGCACCAACCAGACCACGGTCAATATCACCGACGTTACCGCTGCGACTTCATTTGCCGCTGCCTTCGATACCACCGATGGCACCAATCTGACGCCGGGTATTACCTTTGGCACGGGCGATGAGACCCTGACCATTGCCGATGCTGCCCATATCGCCGGATCGACCATCGATGGCGGCGGCGGTACCGATACGCTGGAGCTGCCCGACACCGCCAATATCAGCGGCGTCAGCGTCTCGGGCTTCGAGAGCCTGACACTGGCCAGCGGTGCCTCCGTTACCATGACCGAAGCGCAGCATGATGCCTTCTCGACCATCAGTGGTGCCGGGACCGAACAGATCACCATTTCAGCCGCGACCGACGGTCTTACCGGTGATGCTGATATCGAGACCTATGTTCTGGGTGCAGCCAACAGCTTTACACTCGGTGCTGCGGCTCAGAATGTTACCGGCAGTTCCGGCAATGATACGATCTCGGTAGGCGGTTTGACCGCGTCCGGTACGCTGAATGGTGCTGGCGGTACCGATACGCTGATTATTGGCAATGGTGGAAGTATTGCCGATGCCCTTGTTTCCGGTATCGAGACGCTGACCGTTTCCAGTGGTGCTTCGGTTACCATGACCGAAGCGCAGCATGATGCGTTTTCAACCATCAATGGCACTGGTACCAACCAGATTACCATTTCAGCCGCAACCGACGGTCTGAGCGGTTCAGCGGCAATCGAGACCTATGTTCTGGGGGCTGCCAACAGCTTTACACTCGGTGCTGCGGCTCAGAATGTTACCGGCAGTTCCGGTAATGATACGGTCAATATCGGCTCGCTGACGGCGACCGGTACGCTGAATGCTGCCGGTGGTACCGATACGCTGGAAATGTCCAGCGGTGCCAATATTTCCGGCGCGAGTGTCAGCAGTTTCGAGAACCTGACACTGGCCAGCGGTGCCTCCGTGACTGTAGGCGCATTCCAGCTTGCGCAATTCAGCGGCACCATCACGGCTGCCGGTTCAGAAACGGTTACGGTCAATGGCGATGGCGATTTCACGACCCTTGCGAATGTTGAAACCTTTATCGTCAATGATGACGCTACAAATGCCAGAACAGTCACCGTTGCCTCTGCCAACACTGACGTTACGGCAACGTCTGTTACCGATGCGGTTACCTTCAATCTCGGCTCGTTGACCTATACCGGTACACTGACCGGTGAGGGGACGACCAACGACACGGTATCGCTGGGCAACGGTGCCAGCATCGCTTCGGCTACCCTCAACAATATCGAGAACCTGACGCTGGCCAGTGGTGGCAGCTTTACGATGAACGTCAGTCAGGTGGGGGCATTCACCGGTACGATTACGGCGGCTGGCAGTGAGAGCGTTACCGTTGTCGGCGATGGTAATTTCACGACGCTGGCAAATGTCGAGACCTTCAACGTCGATGATGATTCAACCAATACCCGATCCGTGAGGGTTGCCGATGCGGGAACCAGTGTCACGGCAACTTCTGGTAGTGATGCGGTTACCTTCGACCTCGGCTCGCTGACCTATACCGGCACGATTACCGGTGAAGGCACCACGGGCGATACTCTCTCGCTTATCAATGGTGCAAATATCAGCGGCGGTACGATCAACAATGTCAGCAACCTGACGCTGGCCAGTGGTGCCTCTGTTACCATGACGGTTGATCAGCTCAATGCCCTCTCCGGTACGATTACCGCGGCTGGTTCCGAGACCATCACCCTTACGGCGACCGGTACGCTCACCGGCAGCAATCTTGCGGCAATCGAGACCCTGTCCACGGCCTCCGGTGGTTCAGAGACCATCACGCTGGCGGGCAGTATCGCATCCGGCAAAACGCTGGTTGCTGCAGATGCCGGAACTGATGCCTTTGTCATTACCGGTTCCGCCGGTGCACAAACGCTGAACGGTTCGGCCGGGGATGACACGATTGATGGTGGGACCGGTGACGACACGATCGCCGCTGGTGCCGGGACGGACTCCCTGACCGGTGGCACCGGTGCTGACCGGTTTGTCGGCAGTGTCAGTGATCTTAACGGCGACACGATCAGCGATCTTGTGGGCGGGGATACTATCCTGCTCGAAGGCCTTAATGGTCTGTCGATTTCAAATGTTCGCCTTAATGGCGCGACATTGGAAATCGATACCAATGCCAGCACTTTTGCCTCACCCGAGGTTGCAATCACACTTGGCGGATCACTGGCCGGGCTGGTGATCGACAGCGTCAGCGATAATGCATCCGACACCCTGATTACATTTATCAGTAACAGTGCGCCGGTTTTTGCCGGTCTTGATGGCGCGCCATCCTTTACCGAGGGTGGCTCGGCGGTGGTGATCGACAGCGATGTCACCATCTCCGATACCGAGTTGGATGCGCTTAATGGTGGCAATGGGGACTACGCCGGTGCATCCCTGACCGTTGCACGCAATGGCGGCGCCGATGCCAGTGACAGCTTCGGTTTTGACACCGACGGTGCGGGTTTCATGGTCAATGGCAGTGATCTGGAAGATGGCGGGCAGGCTTTTGCTTCCTTCACCAATAGCGGTGGTACGCTGACCATCAACTTCACCGGTGCTTCTACTACCGCAACCTCGACGCTGGTTGATGAGGTACTGCAACGGATTACCTACGCCAATACCGCTAACGATCCCGATGCATCGGTTACCCTTGATTATATCTTCAATGACGGGATTAGCGACAGCAGCGGCAGTAATCAGGCAACGGTTAGCATCACCAATGTCAATGATGCGCCGACCCTGAGCGCAACCGGGCAGGACCCGACCTATATCGAGGGCAATGCCGGTGCGGATCTGTACAGTGGGGTAACCGCCAGCGCGGTGGAGGCTGCCGACCGCTTTACCGGTATGAGCCTGACCGTCACCAATGTCAGTGACGGGGCGGATGAAATCCTTGCCTTTGATGGTTCCGACATCGCACTGACCAATGGCAATTCAGTGACGACCGACAACAATGGTCTGGGGGTTACCGTGACGGTTGCCGGCAGCACGGCAACGGTTTCCTTCAGTGACGGGCTTCTGACCAATGATCAGATGCAGACGCTGGTCGATGCAATGAACTACCGGAATGAGTCGGATAACCCGACCACGGCTGGCAACCGTGTGGTGACCATCACCGGTATCACCGATAATGGCGGTACGGCCAATGGTGGCGTCAATGTCGCGGCACCGAACCTGACAACGACAGTATCCCTGACCGGGGTCAATGATGCGCCGGTGATCGGCAATGTGAATGGTGATACTTCCGATGTTATTGCCGGTTCCGGTGCGGTGGCCATCAGCGGCTTTGGCGATGCGACCGTTACGAATATCGACTCTGCCGATTACAATGGCGGGTTTCTGACCCTTGCCCAGAATACCGGTACTACCAATGGCAACTGGTTTGTTGATGGCACGACTGCAAGATCCGGTGGTGATGGCACGATATCGGCCGGTGAAACCATTCAGGTTGATGGCACAACCATCGGTACTGTGGATGGCGTCGATGACGGTCAGGGTGGCAACGATCTGACCATCAATTTCAACAGCGCCAATGCAACCAATGCCCGTGTCGAAACCCTGATCCAGAATCTGCAATACAGCGCACCAAGTGTGCTGGGCGATCGCACCTTTACCATGACGCTCAATGATGCGGATGGCACGGCCAATGGTGGTGTTCAGGATGACACGGCAAACTTCACCATCTCGGTCACGCCGAACCCGCCGGTTGTCGGCAATCTCGATGGCGACAGCATTTCCGGCGGCAATAATGTGGCGATTGCCTTTGACGTGGATGGTGATGCGACGGTCAGTGATGCGGATTCCGCGCAGTTCAATGGCGGCTCCCTGACCATCGACAAGACCTCGCTGTTGAGCGGTGATTTCAGCTTTATCGCCGGTGTAACCTCCGGTGGCGATGCAACCATCGGCAGTGGTGAGACGATTGCTGTTGGCGGTACCGATATCGGCACGGTTGCCACCGATGGGCAGGGTGCCAATGATCTGGTTATCGATTTTAATACCGATGATGCAACGCCTGCCAATGTTCAGTCCCTGATCCGTGCGCTGCAATTCACCAGCACCGAGGCGGGTGACCACACATTTGATCTGACGATCACGGACAGTGATGCATCGCCAGCTACATCGGCTGCTTCGACGGTTACGCTCAATGTGCAGGCCAATCCGGTCAACACGGTACCGGGCGGATCAAGCCTTTTCGATGGTACGGCCTTCGCGCTGACCGGGATTTCTGTTGCCGACAGTGACAGCGCGTCTGTCACGACAACCGTGTCGGTTGGGGCCGGTGTCGGTACCTTTACCGCCAGCGGTGCGGCGACGATCACCGGTGGTAGCACCAATTCGATCCAGATCGCCGGTACCATTGCCGATGTCAATGCGACGCTCGGCAATCTTATGTACACCCCGGCGGTCGACAGCTTTGGCAGCCAGACGATTACCGTTGCGACATCCGATGGCACGAACAGCGACAGCGATACCATTTCGCTAACCGTCTATGACCGCCCAACGATCAGCAATCTGAATGGTGACAGCGCCAGCACGACACCGGGTACGGCAATCGCCATCGATACGGGGACTGCTGTGGCGATTACCGATGGTGATAATGCTGACCTCAATCAGGGTACGCTGACCATCAGCCGTACCAGCCTGCTCGAAGGCAATTTCGCTCTTGGCGGGACCGAGGTAACAGCCGGTGGCGATGCAGTGATTGCCGCTTCTGAAACGATCAGTGTCAGCGGCACCGATATCGGTACCGTTTCGGCAACCGAGGATGGTCAGGGCAGCAATGACCTTGTCATTGATCTGTTCGGCGACGGGGATGCGACATTTGCCAATGTTGCGGCATTCATCAATGCGCTGACCTATGCCAGCGACACGAACGGCGCGCATACATTTGATCTGACCATTGAGGATCAGGACAACGCTGTTTCCGAGGCGGCAGGCTTCACGGTCAATGTCGCAACACCGAGCAGTGGTGGCTCCAATCCGCCATTCCTTGTGGTCAATGAGCCGCCGACAACCGATCCGTCAACCGGTGCCGAAATCCAAACCACGCGGATTACCAATGTTGGCAGCACGAGCGGTTCCGCTGCTATCGTGCAGAACACCAACAACAACGGCAATCTGGTGACGGCAACCCTGCCGGGTCAGGTATCGCTGACCTCGACCGGGCCAACCACGGCACAGTCCGGGCAGGATGCGCTGACAACGCTGGTTAACGCGATCGATACCCGTGATACCGGTGGCGAGCCGGGGCTGATTACCGGCGCGCAAAACTTCCTGAACACTCTGGTGACGACGACCACGCTGGATGTGCGAACCATCGTGCCGACCACCACCCAAACGTCACTGTTAGATCCGATTGTCATTACCGGTACGCCCAGCAGCGATGGATCAACCCAGGCGGAAGCGTTTGTCATTGATCTGCGCAGCCTGCCATCAGGCTCCACCGTGCACCTCGACAATATCGAGTTTGCCTCGATCATGGGCAATGCCACGGTGACCGGCGGGGCCGGAGACAACTACGTTACAGGCGACGATGCTTCGCAGTTTATCACGCTCGGCGTGGGCGAGGACACGCTGTTCGGTGGTGCGGGCAATGATACCGTCAGCAGCACCGGGGGCTATGACGTTCTCTATGGTAACCAGGGCGATGACCTTGTCACCGGCGGCGATGCCGGGGATTGGGGCTTTGGCGGTCAGGGTGAGGACGTTGTCTATGGCGAGGCCGGTGGCGATGTAGCCTTCGGCAACCGTGATGCCGATGTGCTCTATGGCAATACCGAGAATGACGTGCTGTTCGGTAATGAGGGCAATGACAGCCTCTATGGCGGTCGGGACGAGGATACGCTGTTCGGTGGTCAGGGCGATGATGTGCTCTATGGCAATACCGGCAATGACGACCTCGTCGGCAATACCGGTAATGACACGCTCTATGGCGGCGATGGTGCTGACAGCTTCAGCTTCCACGCGATGATCAGCGGCCCGAGCGGCAGTGACGTGATCGCCGATTACGATGCCACCGAGGGCGATGTTATCGCTGGTGACATCTTCACCGCCGACAGCACCGCAACCCTCACCGAAACTGGCCTGCAACTCACCGCGGAAGACGGCAGCACCCTGCTGATCATCGGCGTCACCACCCTCGACGACGTGGTGTTTGCGTAAAAGGGTAACAGGATCAGAGGCAGCCGGTATTCAGCCGGTTGCCTCTATTTCCTCGCGTTTCATTTCCAGTTCCAGCCATTGTTCCTCAGCGGCGTCGCGTTCTGATTTCAGGGCGGCGAGGCGGTTGGCGTTGGTCTGGAATTTCGCCGCGTCTTTGGTGAAGGCATCGGGGGCGGCCAGTGCCTGTTCCAGCTTTGCCATCTCCGCTTCCAACTGCTCGATCTTGCCGGGCAGGGTGTCTAGGGCATACTGGTCCTTGTAGGACAGCTTGGCCTTCGCGGCTTTTTTTTCAGTAGGTTTTGTCTTGCTACTGACTTTCGGCTTTGCCGGTGCGGCCTCGCTCGATTTCTGCGGCAGGCGGGCCAGTGCCGCGTCCTGTTGGCGGCGCATATCGGCATAACCACCGGCATATTCGGCCCAGACACCGATCTCGCCCTTGGCGGCGGCCACCGGGTCGGGGGCAATGACGCTGCTGACCGCACGGTCGAGGAAGTCCCGGTCGTGGCTGACCAGCAGAACCGTGCCCTCATAGGCCGAGACCATTTCCTCAAGCAGGTCGAGGGTTTCGAGGTCGAGATCGTTGGTCGGCTCGTCCAGCACCAGCAGGTTTGACCGGCGCGACATGGCGACGGCAAGGGCTAGGCGTCCGCGCTCACCGCCGGACAGGGCGGAGACAGGTGTGCGTGCCATATTTGGCGGGAACAGGAAGTCCTTCATATAGCCATAGACATGCCGGCTCTCTTCGCCGATCTGCAGCATCTCGCCCTGTCCCTCGGTCAGGGTCTCATAAATGGTCAGGCGCGGATCGAGCAGTTTGCGCTGCTGGTCGAGGGAGACAACCTCCAGATTTGTGCCGAGCTTGACCCGGCCTTCATCGGTCTCGATCTCACCGGTCAGCATCTTCAGCAGGGTGGTCTTGCCGGCACCGTTCGGGCCGACGAGCGCCACCCGGTCGCCGCGCATGATCATGGTGTCGAAGCCCTGCACGATGGTGCGGTCGCCATAGCGCTTGGTCAGGTTGCGGGCGAGAATGACCCGGTGGCCGGATATGTCACCCTCGCCGACATTCAGCTTGTAATCCTGTATCCGCTTGGCCCGGCGCTCGACCCGTTCGGTGCGCAGGGTATGCAGTTGGCCGAGGCGGCGGACATTGCGCTTGCGCCGACCACTGACGCCGTGGCGCAGCCAGTGTTCCTCGGCCTCGATCTTTTTCTTCAGCTTATGCTGTTCGGCCTCTTCCGCATCGAGCACTTCATCGCGCCATTGCTCGAATGCCTTGAACCCCTGATTGAGGGTACGGCTGGTGCCGCGGTCGAGCCAGATCATCCGCCGGGTCAGTCCCTCGAGGAAGCGGCGGTCGTGGCTGATCAGGACGAGGGCGGTATTGCTCGCGCGCAGGCTTTCCTCGAGCCAGTCGATCATCGGCAGATCGAGATGGTTGGTCGGCTCATCCAGCAGCAGGATATCGGGGTCGGGGGCCAGTGCCCGGGCGAGCGCCACCCGGCGGCTTTCCCCGCCCGAGAGGTGGCGCGGATCTTCCTTGCCGGTCAGCCCCATCTGGTCGAGCAGCAACTGGGCCTTGAACGCGAGGTCGCCATCGGCGAGGCCGTCCTCGACCGCCTTGAGCGTGGTATCGAAATGGCTGAAGTCGGGCGCCTGTTCCAGATAGCGGACGGTGATGCCGGGCTGGACGAAACGGTCGCCCTGATCCGGCTTGATCAGACCGGCGGCGATTTTCATCAGGGTCGACTTGCCGGAGCCGTTGCGCCCGATCAGGCCGACTCGGTCCCGCTCATGCACAAACATATCCGCCCCGGTAAACAGTGGCTGGCCACCGAAGGACAGGTGAATATCTTGCAGGCTTAACAGTGGCGGTGAGGACATATATGCGGCGCTGATGGTTGGATTTGCGCGGACTTTAGTGTGATCGACGGGCGTTGGCCAGCGCCGTTTGAGCGATTGTCGCATCTGGTATGCGTGATTGAACACTGGCGCTTTCTTTCATCATGGCTAGGGTGCGCGAATGTGTTGCCGCTGGTTCCGGCCAGCGACGTCTTCTCCAACCCGCCTCCCGACTAATGGCAGCCGGCCGGCGAGAGACAAGGAACGGCAGTACCCTATGTCCGCACTCAATACCCTGATGGGTCTGGCACTCCCCGGTCGCTTTGGTGGCCGCCAGGAAACCCTCGCCGACAAGAGCTTCAAAGATACCGCATCAATCCTCGCTGCATTCGGCGTGCGCAGTGGCGCACCGGAGCCGGGCAAGCCTGTCCGCCTGATGCGGATGTCGGATGTGAACGCGACCAGCGAGGCCTCGGCCCTGCAACCGGCCTCACGCGATGACCAGTTCTCGATCAAGATCAGCCACGGTATCTACAAGCTGGCCTCGCATCTGACCAAACGGGACGGCTTTGATCGCATGGTGCTGAACTTCCAGCGTGACGAGGCCAGCAATCGCTGGAAACTGCAGGATATCGATTATCGCCGGTTCGAGGATTCCGCCTCCTACACCATCACCCGCGACGATCTGAACGCCCGCGATTTCGGTCGGTTGAGCCAGGCAGCCCAGCAGCTGGTGGCCAAGGCTGCGCGCCTCGGACCCGCTGGCGACCTGTCCGCACTTAACCGGTTCGGTGCTGTGGTGAACTCGGTTGCCGGTACGCATATCGCTGCCGTTCGTGCCACCAAGCCTGGGCCAGCGGATGCTGCGCCATCCCCAATGAAGTCAGCCGCCTGATCCGCTATCAGGCGCTTGGCTTTACGGACCGATCCGGTGTATCCCCATAACCGGTCTGTCCCTGTAGCTCAGCAGGATAGAGCACGGGATTCCTAATCCCGGGGCCGTGGGTTCAAATCCCGCCGGGGACACCACTCTTCTTTTGAGCCGTTTTGGTATTTTCGAATTTCTGCCAGCCTCTTATATGCTTCAGCTCTTCGGGCTGTGAGGCGGCTTGAGCTATACGCAATTTTTATAGGTTATTTTATATGTAATACGTTTTAACTTTCTTCGATCCGTGCTCAACTCACATTGTCAACCAATGCGGCTTTGCCACACGGAGTATTCAACATGCCTAACACGCCTATCCACGGAACTATGACGCTGGCACGCGATAAAGACGGCGAACCCTACAGCGCCTATGATGGGGATGCGGATAACAAGCGCGATAGCTCTCGTGAGCATGTGACGATCAAATTCGCCAGGGATGAGAATAATCAGTCTGTCGTTCATGAGATCGTACGTCGTGACAAGCCAACACAAAAGGCAGTTGATGCGGTTGTCGAAGCCGGCTGGCCTGATATGGCGGCAAACCTGCAGACACCAAAGGAATCCACGATTTTCGGTGTGAAGTTTGAGGTTGGTGGTCCAGCGCAGGGTACTGTTGTGGATCGTGAGGCTTTTGCTGATCCCAAGGCGCAGACGGCTATGGCTGATGCGCACAAGAACTACTGGACTGCATCATTCCATACGATCCCGCCTATCGGTGGTGAACAGGCACAGGCCAGTGCAATTGCAGATGTCAGTCGTTACCGCGAGGCGCAGGCACCCAAGGCTAAACCAGCTGCACCGGGTGTGAAGGCTGGCATGTAATATGTACAGGTGAGGGGACGGTGCGATGCCTTTCTCCTCACCTTATACCGTTCGCGGGTGTGGTTTGCTCCAAACCAATGCGTCTTTAGCCCATTCACAATCTGGTTGTTGATTTAACCATCCTGCCGTAGTCGCGGCGGGAATGATTTTTATGCTTTCTTGCACCGGGTCTAGTCTCCTCAGACAGGCGGCTTTATGACCGCTGGCCCCGAAGAAGAGAGATAAAAACATGGGCGGAAACTCACTTGTCGATATGGTCAAAAAGGGCCTGAAGCGATACCGCGATGGCGGCGATGACATGCTGGCCGCGCGCCATGATGCTGTGACCGATATTCTGCGTGCCTATGGCATGACCCGACCGGGTGCGAAGGGCGAGGAGCCGCGTGTGGTCAGCGAGCTGTTCGTTTCCGAAACCGAACGGTTCCAGCATTACAGCGGCTCGGTCTCCGGGTTCGCGCCGGATGAGGACAATGACAACCGGTTTGTCCTGATGTTTTCCCAGAGCCTTGGTCGTGAGGGCGGTTCACTGAGCATTGAGCCGCTGGCCAATACGGTTGCCGTGGAATTCACTCGTGATCCCGCTGCCGGCAAAGATGGCAAATGGCAGGTCTCCGGCCTTCGCTTCAAGAAGGAAGGGCACAGGATGGAGAGTTTCACGATTGCCGAACTCGGCCAGCACCGGACCAACCAGATCCTGAATGCTGCCAGGGAAATTGCCATCGAGAGCCAAAAACTGGCGTCCTCGAAATATCCGCAGGAACGTGGTGGGGCGATGCTCTATCTCAGTGGTCGTCTCGGCCTGCTCGATATGGAGATCGGCCATCGCTATGATGCGCGGCTCTATGATAACGCGCATGACGCCCGCCGCCGTCCCGCAGCCTGAACCGTCAGGTTGATCCATCGCGCTGACATATCCTGCTGATCCATTTGACGGGGATCATATTTCACGTCACAAATCAGAATGTTGACGGCCCGGCTTATGGGCCATGATGGGTTACTTGAAACGCACGGACCAATGACAGGCGAGAGCGGTAATATCAATGCGCCGGATGCGGCCATGTCCCCGGTTGAGGGGATGTCCCGGAATGAAGTCTCGAGCGCCCAGCGTTTTCTGCTGACGGTGGCCGGTCGGCGTCGTGCGGCGGATGAGCTGACCGACATCATGTTGTCCTTCAACATACCGAGCGAGGAAGCCGCCAAGCCGATGGAAGGCGACACCGGTCGCCGCAGCCCGAAGAAACATGCCGCCGCCCATACCGGTCGTTTCCTGATGGAAACGGTATTGCGCCGGGATGTGGATGGGTTGAAGCGCCTGATTGTCTATCCGTTCCGGTTTCAGGGCGAGGTATGCCGGGACGAGGGTGATCTCGATGCGCTCTGGTTCAGCCATATCGTGGCCGAAGGAACGGCACTGATGCAGGCCGAGCCGTATAAGCTTATCTATCAGATGGTTGCCAATATCGATGAATTCCGGACACTTGATCCGGATGAGGGCGATCGGCTGACCGGTATTGAGCTGGTTGATGATGATTTTGTCGTGGGTATCATCGTGGCGTCGGGTAATGTGGCGCAGGCGGTGAATTATCTGCTGCGCTGGAATGATGGGGCGATCAAGGTTGTTGGTATCTGGACTTAAAACTGTTTCCGCACGGGCTGCGCTGTGCCTTGCGATTATGTGTTTTGCGACAGCCCTGCCCCATGCGGTACTGGCACAATCCGCGCCGGTACAGCTCAACAGTCCGCCCGCACTCAACCTGCAGGAGATGATGGAGGCGCTGCGCCAGAAATCATCCGAAGGCTCCGCCATCCGTCCGCCAGCCGGGCAAGCGCAAGGTATCGCGCCGCCAACGATTGCAGCACCCGCCCGACCGCAAGGCCCGGCCCTGCCGTCAACCTTGCCATCGACACTGGCCCCACCGCCTGCGGAACAGAGACCAGCGCCTGCAGCGCAAAGACCAGCGCCACAACCGGTTGATTTGCCGTCAAGCCTGACCCCGTTCGAGGAACCACCGGCCAAGCCGCCAGCACAGGCACAGACGCAAGCTCCCGGACAGCAGGCCCCCAACCAAGGAATGGCGATACCGCAACTGCCCGAGGGCGGACGTGATGTGAACAGCATCATCGAGCAGGCGATCAGGATGCAGCAGAATGCCGACGAGATGGCCGGCGGCAGTGATCTCGAAAAACTGGCAGCGCTGTTCGCCGGTGATCTGGGCATGAATGCAACCGCGCCGACATTGCGGGCGCAGGCACTGGCGGTTTCCTTTATCGATTACCTCTATCGTCGGGATCAGCCGCGGCTACGTCTGCTTGTCGGCCTGCCATTCTATGCCGATGACTTCATGGTCGATAATGAGCGCGATCTGAACAAGATGCTGGGGCCGATAAACCCGGTCACAGGCCCGCCACTACCGGTTGCCGATGATCGCAAGGATGACCGGCTGATCGGGATCACCACCATGCGGATTGCCGAGCTGCGGGAGAGCGAGTTTTATATCGGTGATCGTGGCGCGGACCTGCTCGGGCTTGATGAAGAGGATTTCTATATCCATCTGGTGTTCCTGCGCGGTGAGTTGATCAAGCCGATGATCGTCTATGTCCGCCGAGCTGCCGAAGACCGGTTCGAGGTCGCTGGTTTCTTCGACTGATCCGGGAGGGTCAGGCCATGTCCCGCAAACGTCGCGCGCCCGGATCGGTTCAGGGGCTGGAGGAATTGAGCAGGGTCCGGCTGTCGACCCATTTCTTCCTGCGTGATTTCCTCTATTCGGAAGTGGCGGCCATTCACGGCATCGCCAATATTCCAGATGATCCCAATCTGGCGATTGCGGCGGGCACAGGGCTTTGTGAACAGCTGCTGGAACCACTGGTCAGTGCCTTCGGGCCGATTGCGCTCCGCTCCGGGTACCGCTCACCGGCACTCAATCGTTTCTGCAATGAGAACCGCTATAACTGCGCCCGCAACGAGGCTTCGGTCGCCGGACATATCTGGGATCTGCGTGATGAGCAGGGCGGCATGGGCGCCATGGTGACAGTGGTAGTGCCATGGTTCATCCCGCAGTATGAGCAGAGCGGCGACTGGCGACCGCTGGCCTGGTGGATACATGACCATCTGCCCTATTCGGAGATGTGCTTTTTTCCGAAACTGGCTGCCTTCAACCTCGGCTGGCGCGAATATCCGCTGCGCGAAATCCGCTCCTTCGCCGCACCGAAAAAAGGCCTGCTGACCAAACCCGGCATGCCGGGCCATGACGCCGACCATTCCGCTCTGTATCCGGGGTTTCCCAAAAGGGCCTAACTGACTGGATACCCCGCTTTGTTTACGTTAAGGTCACCCTTGCAACCATCGGTTGATGCTGCGGGGGAAGAGCATTGGCAATACTGACAGTTACGACACGGGCGGATGAGGCTTTTGACGGCGGTGAAACCACCGCCAGCACCGATGGGCAGGGGCTGTCCTTGCGTGAGGCGATCGCCCTTGCAAATTCCGGCGATACCATCACATTCGATGCGAGCCTGTCCGGCCAGACCATCCTGCTCGGCGATGCCAACGGTGATGGGGTTGTCAGCGGTGGTGAGGTGGCAACAGAACTCGGCATCAATAAGGCGCTGACCATTGATGGCGATCTTGATGATGATATGTCTGCTGACATATCGCTGGATGGGGCTGGCAGTTCGCGCATTCTGTATGTTTTTGGCTCGGATTATGATCTGAACCTGAACGGCCTGAACTTTCAGAATGCAAATGTCATAAACGAAACCGGTAAGGCGTTTCCGAATAAGGGCGGGGCAATATATTCAACGCTGTCAGGTGGTGATGTTGAAATTCAGAACTCCGCCTTTTCCGATAATTATGCCGATCATGGTGGTGGTGCCATATCTTTGATGTTTGGCGACACTCTCAGGATTGATAATACCACTTTTTCCAACAACGGTGCGGGCGAAGGCAACGGGTATGATAGTGGTGGTGGTGCGATATATGTTGATTATGCAAGTCTGGTTGTTTCAGATTCTGTGTTTGAAGGAAATGAATCCTATATTGGCGGTGCGATAGTTTCCTATTCATATGACGTGGAGATTGTCTCTACGATCTTTCAGAATAATAGTTCGGCCGGAGATGGCGGTGCTCTGTTCGTTGAACGCGCCAGTTCAGTTTCCGTATCTTCTTCTCTGTTTTTGGGAAATTCCGCTGATATAAATGGTGGTGGGGCAGAGGTTAGTGCAAGTGATGTTCAGATCATTAACAGCTTCTTTGTTGCCAACAGTTCCGGAAATGGCGAGCCTGACACTGCTGGTCTCGGAGCCCTGTATATCTCTGATGTCCCGTGGACTTCAACTGATGGGCAGATTTTAAACTCGGTATTTCTTGATAATCGTGCATTCGAGGGTGGTCATAACGATCTTGTATGGTATGCCGATCAAGATAGCGCGGTTGCTCTTGTCAACTCGGTATTCTTCCAGACGGTTCCAATTGCACAGGGGTATGCGACGGCCTCTATTCGCTATCCGGATTTTACCGGCGGTTCAGGTGTTTTTCCTTCTTATCCGACGGCATCTGTTCCGGTTTTCAAGAACAACTATTTCTATTCTCTTGATGACATGGACGGTGCTCTTGTCCGTCTGATTATGGATGATGATAATGCCAATATTCTGGCGGTTGATTATGATCCATCGAGCTTCTTCAGCAATGATTTGATCCCTGGCACCCCCGATCCGATGTTGGGGCCATTGCAGGACAATGGCGGACCGGTGCCGACCATTGCATTGTTGCCGGGCAGTCCGTTGATTGATGCCGGTACCGCAACCTTGCCCGATGGGGTGATGTTGCCGCTGATTGATGCGCTTGGTGCTGCCCGGATCGTTGGCGTGGCGGTTGATATGGGCGCGGTTGAATTTGTACTTGCCGCAGAAGATGACCCGACCGAGGAGGATGACGTCTCAACCGTGCCATCGGAAGGCGACGATGCCATTCAGCTTGGTATTCTGGATCGTGAGGTCTTCGGTGGCGCAGGTCACGACCGTATTGATGGCTCGCCGGTAAGCGAAGCAATCTTCGGCAATCTGGACAATGATACCCTGACCGGCGGTGCCGGTGAGGACAGCTTGTTCGGTGGGCAGGGCGATGACTATATCGAGGGCAATACCGGGTTCGACCTGCTGTTCGGTAATCGCGGCAATGATCAGCTCTATGGTGGCAAGGACAATGACGTCCTCTATGGCAACCAGTCCGAGGATACGTTGTTCGGCGGTGTCGCGGATGATGTGCTGTTTGGTGGGCAGGGCAATGATGCCCTCTATGGTGAGGATGGTAATGACCAGCTGCTTGGCAACAAGGGCGATGACACCCTGATTGCCGGGAACGGTGATGACATTCTGACCGGTGGTGCCGGTAATGACATGTTTGTCGGGCTTGGTGGTGCCGATGTCTATATCATCCGGGCCATGGAAGGCGATGACGTTATTGTCGATTACCAGAGAGACCAAGGCGACGTGATCGCTGGCGGTGCCTTCTCTGCTGCTTCACAGGTCAGTGTGATCGAGACTGGTCTGGTGCTGACCTCAGCGGATGGCAGCACGCTGACCCTGATGGGTGTGACCGATCTCGATGACGTGCTCTTTCTCTAATATTCCCTATTCGGCATAGCCTTTGGCCTTCAGGGCGGTTTCGATTTCGTCGAGGGCGACGGGGTCGTCGATGGTTGCGGGCATGGTCCATGGCTGGGCATCGGCGATCTTCTGCATGGTGCCGCGCAGGATCTTGCCGGAACGGGTCTTTGGCAGGCGCTCGACCACCATGGCCTGTTTGAAGGCCGCGACCGGGCCGATTTCCGAACGCACCCGCTCGATACAATCGGCGAGCACTTCTTCCTTCGTGCGTGCGCACCCGGCATTGAGCACGAGGAAGCCGAGCGGCAACTGACCCTTCAGCTCATCGGCGATACCGATCACCGCGCATTCGGCAACATCCGGGTGGGATGACAGCGCCTCCTCCAGCGCGCCGGTGGACAGGCGGTGCCCGGCGACATTGATCACATCATCGGTGCGGGTCATGACATGGACATAGCCATCGGCATCAATGAACCCGGCATCACCGGTCTGGTAATAGCCGTCAAAGTCGCTGAGATAGGATTTGCGGAACCGGTCATCGGCATGCCAGAGCGTCGGCAATGAGCCGGGCGGCAGCGGCAGCTTGATCGCCAGCGCACCGATCTCGTCAGGGCCGACCGGTTGGCCGCTCGGATCGAGACATTGCACATTCCAGCCCGGCATCGGCACGGCGGTGGAGCCGTTCTTGATCGGCAGTTGCTCGATCCCGAGCGGGTTGCCGCAGATTGGCCAGCCGGTTTCGGTCTGCCACCAGTGATCGACCACCGGCACGCCGAGCTTGTCCAGCGACCAGGCGATGGTATCCGGGTCCGAGCGCTCACCGGCCAGAAACAGCGAGCGCAGGGAGCTGATGTCATAGTTCTGCATCAGGGTGCCTTGCGGGTCTTCCTTGCGGATCGCACGCAGGGCGGTCGGTGCGGTGAACAGGCACACCGGCTTGTGCGCGGCAATCACGCGCCAGAACGCCCCGGCATCGGGCGTGCCCACCGGCTTGCCCTCATAGAGGATGGTGGTGCAGCCATGGAGCAGGGGGGCGTAGACGATATAGGAGTGGCCGACCACCCAGCCAACATCGGAGGCGGACCAGTAAACCTCGCCCGGCTTGACGCCATAGAGGTTGCTCATGCTCCATTGCAGGGCGACCTGATAGCCACCGGCATCGCGCACCACGCCCTTGGGCTGGCCGGTGGTGCCGGAGGTGTAGAGGATGTATTGCGGGTCATTGGCCTTGACCGGCACACAGTCAGCGGGTGCTGCCTTGTCCACCGCCTCGGCGTAGTCATGATCGCGACCGACCTGCATGATGGCACGGTTCATTGGTCGTTGCAGGATCAGGCAGGCGGATGGCTTATGACTGGCAAGCTCGATTGCGCGGTCCAGCATTGGCTTGTATTCGACGATGCGGCCCGGCTCGATGCCACAGGAGGCGGAGACGATGATGACCGGTTTGGCATCGTCGATGCGGGTGGCCAGCTCCTGCGGGGCAAAGCCGCCGAATACGACTGAATGAACGGCGCCGATCCGGGCGCAGGCGAGCATGGTGATCGCGGCTTCCGGCACCATGGGCATATAGATGATCACCCGATCGCCATAGCCAACGCCGTGCTGTTTCAGCGCCCCGGCGCAGCGGGCAACCCGGTCACGCAGGTCGCGATAGCTGATTTTGGTGATGCTGTCGGTGACCGGGCTGTCATGGATGATCGCGGTCTGGTCGGGGCGGGCGGCGACGCCGATGCCATCCACATGACGGTCGACGGCGTTGAAGCAGATATTGGTCTCGCCCCCGGCAAACCATTTGTAGAAGGGCGGGTTGCTGTCATCGAGGACCCGGTCCCAGCGCTTGAACCAGTGACTGTTTTCGGCGACCTCGCCCCAGAACGCAGCGGGGTCGGTCAGCGACCCACGATAAATATCGGCATAGCGTGACGTCATCGCGTGCCTTTCCTCCCTGATCTGTCCGTCTGTTTTTGGTGACGGTTTCTTATGCGGGAATGATGGGCGCGAACGGGGCGTCTGGCAAGTTTCGGGCTGGCTTAAGGAGGGTTAGTCTTTGCGGCAGGGGCGTTTGGGAAACGGGATGACAACGGCGCCCGGCGGCGTTTCTGCTTCTTCCTGCGCCATGATCAGGGGATGGATGATCCAGTTCATGGCGCTCATGGTCATGGCAAACCGCCGGGCGGGTGGTCCGGCCATATAGGCTTCATCCGGCTTGATATAGGCTTCGAGCATATGGGTCGCCTTGTCCCACTGGTTCTGCTGGAACGCGGCGAGGGCGTTGATGACGCAAATCTCGAAGCGGTGCAGATAGAGACAGGATGAGCAGCCGATGGAATAGGGGCCCATGGCACCGCAGGCGAGCATGCTGAAGAACTCGTCCACATCGCCGATGACCTCGGGCATGCCGGTGGCGGCAAAGCTCTGCTCGATGACCGGCAATGCTTCCTCACCCAGTGCCATGCCGCGAAACCATGTTCGGATAACCCAGAGGATAAGGTGTTGTGGCGGGGTCAGGGCATTGACCTCAACGTCGCTATGCGCTTCCTGCATGATCGCTCCCGAAAGCAAATGATAATCATTCTCATTTGCATGGTAACTGAAGTCACATGTTTTGCAAGCGGCATGGAAGAGGCGCGCGCAGGAGAAAATTTCATTTGCATTTTCAACCGGTAAGTTTATATCAGCGACTCAGTTGAGATTGATTCTCAATTTCAGGTTGCCTTCATGATGTTGGTGCCTGGGTGTTTCTGGCGCTTTTCTGTCTGGTTTAGATGCAAATGAGTCTAAATCGCATTAACGGAGTAAGCAGCTTTTCCCGGGTCCCCAAACTGTCATGAAATCCAGTTGCAGGTTGAAGTGTTATAATATAACACTTTGTCGCGAATTGACCCATATCATCTTTCGGGCCGGGCTGTATCTCCCAAGTACCTGTCTGAAAGCATCTTCAAATAGAACTAAGGAAATCAGCATGTTACAGGCGACTAACGCAGCACCGATCGATCGCTGGCTGAAAGACCCGCAAGAGGACCGACAGATGAGCGATGACCACCTCATCCTGTGGGACCGAATGATTGACCTGATGCGCGAAGGTGATCTGTCCGAGGCAACCGTACTCGATTACGGCTGCAATACCGGCGGTCTGCTTGCACGCTTGCTTGAGCGGCGGCCTTTTGCCCGCGGCAAGGGCGTGGATATTGCCGCCCAGGCGGTTGCCGATGCGGCCCAGAAATACGGTCATTTACCGCTATCATTTTCGACAATAGATGCGAATGAGTCCGAATCGCATTTGTATGATGTTGCGATCAGCCATGAGGTTATCTACCTCCTGCCCGACATTGAGGCCCATGCTCGCGACATGGCGAAATGGCTGAAGCCGGGTGGTCGCTATTACGCCGCGACCGGTTGCCATACCGCGAACCCGCGCTGGCCGGAATGGCGTACCTATATTGCCGAGACGGCAAAGATCGCGCCGCAGGATTACAGCCCGGAAGATTACGTCCGCGCCTTTGAGGCAGCCGGTTTCACCGCTGCCGTTCAGGCGTTCAAACTCGACAACTTCACACCATGGACCGCGACCGATCCGCTGTTCACGCAGGTGATGGACGCGCTCGACTTCTATCAGAACCACAAACTGCTGTTCCGTTTTACGGCTCCTGTTGCTGTTGAGGTGGCGAAATGAGTGCACAACCATCCCGCCGCGCCGTCATCCGCTCCCATCCGCTGCATCGCTCGGCAAAACGTGGCAATGAGGCCAATCCGCTCGACAAGCAGCAGGCCGATCGGATCGTCAATACGATCCTGACCGCCGCCGCAACGCTGGAAGAGCAGACCGACCTGTCACCGGACAACCCGGTGATCAACGAGGTGCTCTCCAAGCTGGTCGGCACCATTACCGAGCCTGCCAGCGCCGCAACCGCGCTTGCCGTGCTCGACAACAAGCAGGTGAAGGCGGTTCAGGAAAAGCTCTGGAACAAGCTCTCGGCAGCCGAAGGGGCCATGGAAAACTGGTGGAGTGCCAAGCTGCTCCGCGAGCGTCGGCTCGATCTCGATACGCTTGAGCAGTTCTGGTACCGCGACAACTACAAGGAACTGACCGCGCTTGAGGTCAAACACTGGGCGGATCAGGGCAAGCGCCCGGATGCCGACAGCCATGTGGTTTTCGTTGGCAGTGGCCCGCTGCCGCTGACCGCGATCGACCTGCATCTGCAAACCGGTGCCACTGTCACTTGCGTTGATAATGATCCGGTGGCGGTCAAGCAGTCACAGGCCTTGCTGCGTCGCCTCAATCTCGATCGCAAGATCAAGGTGGTCCATGCCAGCGGTGAGGATGCGGAATTCCGTGACGTCACCCATGCCATGGTTGCAGCCCTCGTGCCGAACCAAAAAGCAGTTGCCGAGCGTATTCTGGACCAGTCACCGAATGCGATGATCGGGGTACGCTCTGCCCGTGGTCTGCGGGCGGTTCTGTATCCGCCATCGGATGTACAGGGCCTGCGGGAGCTGGGGCTTACCTATACCGGTGGCAGCCCGACCAATGACCGCGTTATCAATACCCTGCTGACATTCTCACCGGGTCCTGATCTGGCCTTGCGGCAGGTACAGGCGGCAAAGTCGGATCACGACAAGTGCCAGTCCTGCACCAATACCGAATGCCCGACCCGGAAGATGCGGTTGGGATAAGCCGGAGATGGCATCTGCTTGATGATGGCATCACTTGCACCGAAATCGCTGGTTCAGATTGCGAATAACGCCAAGCTCGAAGAGGGCATGGTGCCGCTGCCGCCTGACCATGAATCGCTCGGCCACGGTTTGCACGGTGGCCGTGCGAAGCTGTGGGGACGTGGCAATCGCCCGCCATCGGTCGATCCCGAGGATGTGTTGCCGATCCATGAGATAACCGGCGGTGACCGGGTCTTCAATGCGGTCATGCGCAACGTCATGGCCTTGCGTCGTCTGCCCAACTCACTCGATGGCGACAAGGCCATCCGCAATGATTTTGCCGGTTTCTTCGACCTGCTCCGGGCACCACTGTCCCCGGCGGTCGAGATGTCGGTGATGTTCGACAAGCGGGTGCGCAATCTGGCCGGCTTTGCCCAATCGCGCATGTGTGCTGGCGAACGACGCATTGAGCGGGCGTGGTCGGAGCAGTTGCTTAAGGAGCGTCGGATGTCGTCCAGTACGCTCCGGCAATTCTGGTACTATGATAACTATACCGGCCTTTGTGATACCGAACTCGGACTGCTGCATCGCGGTGAACCGGGGCTGTCCCTGACCCGTGCCCGTGACCGGATTGCGATTGTTGGCGGTGGCGCGCTGCCGCTGACTGCGATCATGCTCTATGACATGGCCGGGGTGCCGATCACGGTACTGGATCACAACCCGCGCTGCTGCCAGGTGGCCAACCGGATGCTGCGCAATCTTGGGCTGGACAAGGAAATCACCGTTGTGCCGACCGATGGGCGCAGCTTCGACTTCAAGGGTCATACGATTATTTTCGTCGCCTCCAATACGCTGGGGGTGCGCGATACCGTGGCTCAGGCCCTGCGCACCGGTACGCCCAAGCGTATCCTGATGCGCAGTGTCGACGGCTTGCGGGCGCTGCTCTATCGCCCGGTCGGTTATGACGATATTTCCGGCTATGGCATGCAGCATGTGGGGCAATCGGATCGGACCGAGCAGTATTACAATTCGTCCCAGGCATTTATTCCGCCATTCGGTCTGCATGGTGAAATCGGCCATGATTCCAAGCTGGACTATCGGTTCAGCCGCTATATGCCGCATATGAATTTCAACAAGAACCTGTGGCTGGTTTCCCTGAATGCCCAATAGCTTGCCGTTTGCGGTTTCCTTACGCTGCGATAGTGTAATGATATGTCCAAACGCAGCCCGTCAGCCTGATGTCTACTGCCCGATTTCGTGAAATCCTGAACAAGCCAACAGCCTCGCTGATCGCGGCTGTGGTACGCTTTGACAAGGATAAGGCGATTGAGCTGCAGGCCAAGCTGCTCGCCATCCATAAGGCGGAGGCCGATCTGCCCCGTGAGGCACAGCAGGATCTCTATGGCATCCGCGATGAAGGCAAGCTGGCGACCGGGTTGAAGAAGGCCGGTGTCGATGCCGAAGCGATTGCCCAGGCCCATGATGATGTGACCAGCGAGAAGGGCATGCCGCGAGCAGTACCCCTGCTCGGGCAGGTTGCGGTCAATTTCCGGCTGGTCAGCAATGATGTGAAAAATGCCCTGATGACGGCACAGGCCGGGGAGCGGGCAGTTCGCGCCGGCGAGTTGATGAGCGGTATGCGCGCCGGGGCCCTGCCAGCCACGCTCGATAACCTGCTGCCAGGCACGGTGACCGATGCCCGCAATCCTGACGAGCCTGCCCGCGGCTTTATCGGCAAGTTCAAGGATGATCCGGCCGATCTGGTTGGTGCGCAGGCGATCCACCACCTCGCTGACCTTGCCACGGCAGCAGCGGCACTAGGTGTGTCCGAAACCGACAGCCATATGATTGCGCAAGCAGCCAATGATATCGGCGTGCTGGCCCGGCGGGCGCTGATCGGTGCCGGTGACTATCTGATCGCCACTGGCCAGCATGGCCCGGCGGAACAGACCTATGCGATAATGGGCATGGCTGATGGCCGCGATGAAGCAGCTGCGCTTGACCGATTGCAGGGATTTGTCACCCGGCAGCTTGAGCGGCATGAGGCTGCCGGTGTCCTCGACCCGGCCCTGCGACAACAATGGCAGGAATTGTCGGACAAGCGTGCGGAACAGGCGCGCCCAATCGTCAGAAACGGCCCCGCACCGAAACGTGATCTGGACGACCCCCAGCCACGGCCTGACCGGTGATTGCCCTGCAGGGGCGGCAAAAACACCTGAAAATTAGGGGGTTAATTCCCTTTGCTGCGTAATAAAATATGCTAGGTTAGTTTCGCGTTTAACAATCTGTGCTAAATCATAAGACATATAAAAATTGCACAGCGCCCGAAACAACCTAACTGACCTTTGGCTATGAGCAGGCAAGTTGATCTGTCGCTTGACCGCGATCAAATCGAAGCAGCAACGGAAGAGATCATCACAAGCGGTGTCTTGGGTGAGAAATCCCGCCTGCGCGAGCTGCTGCGCTTTGTGGTCGACGAAACCCTCGAGGGGCGCAGTGATCACCTGAAAGCCTATACGATCGGTACCCTTGGCCTCGGGCGCGGCGATGATTTCGACCCGAGCAGCGACAGCATCGTCCGGGTCGAGATGAACCGCCTGCGGCAGGCGCTGGATCATTTCTATGCCACGCAGGGGGCAACACAGCCGCTGCGGATCATCATTCCCAAGGGAACCTACAAACCATCCTTTGAATTTGTCGAGGTTGAACAACCGGAGCCGGTCGAACCAGCCGTGACGCCCCGGCGTGTATTTCCGCTGCCATCCACCTGGGCCGTCCGTGCGGGTCTGCCGGTATTTGCCGGGGTGGTCGGCCTGCTGCTGCTTTGTGGTCTGGTGATCTTGCTGATCCGGCAATATGGCGAGCATTACGGCTTGCCGGTTGATCTTGGCGGCGGTGAACTCTCGCCGCCGATCATTGAGGTGGAGCGGTTCGCAAATAATATTACCGATCCAGAATTCCGCTATTTCGCTGATGGCATACAGGTTCAGCTGGTCTCTGACCTGTCGCATTTCAGAACGTTGCGTATCCGGTCTGTGCCAGCATTTGAAGAGTCGCGGCAGATTGAGGTGCATCCTGCTGCGGATTACCGGATTGGAGGTGCCGTCAGCCAGATACAGGACAATATACGCCTGACCATGACACTATCTGATGCCGATACTGCCAATGTCATCTGGAGCACGACCCGGGATTTTGATGTCGTCGATGATGAATTGTGGAGCCGGATGCTGACCAGCGTACGGACGATTGTTGCACAAATCGGGGCGCCAACAGGCATCATGGAGGCCAATGGCTTGCGTCATATCGAGTTGCAGGAGCGGATCGGTGCCTTTGAGGGGGGCAGCAGTTATGAATGCCTGTTGCAGTGGCATGCCTATGACGCAACCAAATCCCAGTTGCTTGAGCCAAAGGTTCACAAGTGCCTTAATGAGTTGATCGAGAATGACACCCAGGACGCCAGTATATGGGCTGCTTATGCGCTTATGCGTTTTCTCGACTGGAGCAAGCAAAGTGATCTTGAAGATCGTACGGCGCTGATCGAGGGGTTGGAAGCGGCGCGTCAGGCCATCCGGCTCGACCCGACCGATGCTTCCGGCCATGAATATATGGGCAATATCCTGATGGCCCAAGGCGCACTCGACGAGGCGCGCAAATGTTATGAATGGGCAGTCACCCTTAATCCGTCCAAGGCTGATCCTCGGGTCATGCTGGGTTGGAACAAGATCCGACGAGGTATGTGGGATGAGGGCGTGGAGGATATTTACCGGGGTATCGGCATGAGCCCAAATCCGCCAGGCTGGTTCCGGATTCCGCTGTCTGTCTATTACTACCGTCAGGGTGATTTCGACCGGGCCTTCAATCAGGCCGAGATCATTATCGCCAGCGGTGATGAGAGGGGCATCCCGCTGGCGCTTGCCGCTGCTGTGCGCCTCGGTGCCGAGCGGGAAATTGTGCGCCTGACCTATATGCTGCGCAACTCGGGACTCAATGCCGATGACCCGATGTCGAGCATCCGGTCAGTGCTGAATATGCCGGAAATCATCTCTATGTATGAAGACGATATAAATAGTCTCAGTTTTAACTGATCCCAGACCGTCTGATTTGTGTCTCTGTATATGGTTGAAATATAAGCGTTTCACATTGTTACAACGCTGCCTGAACTGGAAACTTTACGTATAGGTAAGTATCTCCCTGTCATCGCGTGAAAGCGATACTCGGTGGGAAGAGCCATGTGGGTGGCGGCTAGAACGGTCGCTGCCCACGCCCCCTATAACGCCCATCGGTAACCAGACGAGGTATCCCCCATGGGCAGATTTTTCCATGACCATAAAGTCAGCGATGCGCTGAGACTGTTGTGTATTGATAATGATCCGGCGAACCGTCGATTGATTGCCGAGTACGCAAACATACTCAACTGGTCTGTCTGCCTGCCTGCCGATCTTGCCAGCGCCAAGAGTCTAGCCAGAGAGCACACATTCAATGCGATTGTCATGGACAGGGATCTCGGCGCCGATGTTGTCGGTACAGACATTATGCGCGAGTTGCGAGACGGTGATGGTCCGAATGCAGATACGCCGTTCCTGATGTGCACGGGGCGACAGTGGGAAGAGATTGCTGCCGAAGTGCAAGCGCTCAACCTCGGTGCCTATCTGCAAAAGCCGGTTTCACTCGCCCGGTTTGAAGAGGCAATCCTAAGCATTCTGGATGAGCAGGTTTTTTACCCGTCAAACGATTCAGTCTGCTGATTGCTGACGTTGCTGTTTTCTGTAACGAATAGCCGTAACGACAAGCGTTGTAACGCCCGCAATCAGGGTCAGTGGCACCGAGCGTATCAAGGCCCAGATCAGAACATTGAGAGCGCCCACCCTGGGCGCTTCTGATGTTGAGACGCCAGCCACAAACATGAAGGTGAACAGGCAGAATGCGGTGCCAATCAGGCCCAGCATGCGTTGCCGGGTTTCCGCATGATCGGGGCTGAGCAATATCTGTTTGCAGATGCTCGCCAGTCCATCCTGTTCTGTGGAAGTGCTCATCAGTATGCGTACTCCCGGTACAACGGTTCGATGGCACCGTTCCATTCGGTCTCAAACCGTTTGCGCTTCTCTGCCGCCGGGGTGATGCCGGTTTCCACAGTCTCGAACAGCGGATTCAGGAAGCCACGCTCGTCGACACCGACCCAGTCGAGTTCGGCGCGGCGCTTCAGCCCTTCGCGGGCAAGGTCGAGAACGGTTTTGCCAAGATCGCGCAGGGTGCCGTCCCGGAATGGAGTATTGAGCCCATGGGTCGGGGTCAGCTTGCGCAGGCTGTCGCGCTCTTCGGCGGTCCAGTCGCTGACCAGACGGTCCGCCTGATCCAGTACATCGTTATCATACAGCAACCCGACCCAGATCGCGGGCAGGGCGCAGAGATTGTCCCAGGCACCACCATCGGCTCCACGCATCTCGATATAGCGCTTGAGGCGCACATCGGGGAAGACGGTGGTCAGGTGGTCGCGCCAGTCCGAGATGGTCGGTAGCTCACCGGGCAGCAGGGGCAGTTTGCCCGCGAGGAAATCCCGGAACGACATATCCGAGGCGTCGAGATACTGGCCGTCGCGATAGACAAAATACATCGGCACATCGAGCACATAATCCACATAGCGCTCGAACCCGAACCCGTCCTCGAAGGCAAGTTCGAGACCGCCAGTACGGTCGGCATCGGTATCGGTCCAGATATGGGCGCGGTAGCTCTCATAGCCGTTTACCTTGCCCTCGGTGAAGGGCGAGTTGGCAAACAGCGCGGTGGCCAGTGGCTGCAGCGCCAGCGAGACGCGCATCTTCTTGATCATGTCGGCTTCGGTGGAGAAGTCGAGATTGACCTGCACGGTACAGGTCCGGCTCATCATATCGAGGCCGAGCGAGCCTTTACGCTCCATGTTCCGACGCATGATGGCGTAACGCCCCTTGGGCATCCAGTTGATCTCGTCCCGCCGCCAGTTGGGAGAGAAACCCATGCCGAGCATACCGATATCGAGCCGGTCGCCGACGGTCTTGGCCAGCGTCAGGTGCTTTTTCAACTCGCTGCAGGTCTGGTGGATGGTAGCCAGCGGCGCACCGGATAGTTCAAGCTGCCCACCTGGTTCGAGCGAGACCGAGGCACCATCCCCCGTCAGGCCGATGATATGTTCACCCTCCATGATCGGTTTCCAGCCGCTGATGCCCTGCAGCTCCGTCAGGATCGTGCGGATGCCCTTTTCACCATCATAGGCGGCAGGCTTCAGGTTCTTGTTACAGAACACGAATTTCTCATGCTCCGTGCCGATCTTGTACTGGTCGGCCGGTTTGCAGCCGAGTTCCAGTTCCTCGACCAGCTGTCGGCGGTCGGTAATCGGCATATGGTCGGGTTTGGTCGGGCCGGACATGGCTGTTTCGCCTATGTTTGTATGACAGGTTGCGTCGCGGGTCAGGTTTCTGACTGCCGGAGGTTCTGGACAATCGCAAGTGCGGACAGGGCAGCCGTTTCGGCCCGTAATATCCGTGGTCCGAGACTGATGCGGTCAGCAAATGGCAATTCGGTGAAGAGGTCAAGTTCCGTACTGCTGAACCCGCCTTCCGGACCGATCAAGATTGCGAGATTGCCAGCGGGCAGCGTGTCCTGCCGCAACGGAATGGTGGTGTCACGTTCAGCCGCGATCAGCAGGCGATCCGCGCTGTCCCAGCCCTGCAGGACGGTTGCCAGCGGGGTCAGTGGCAGGATCTCGGGCAGGTCGAGGCGCTCGCATTGTTCGGCTGCCTCAACAGTGATTTTCCGCCAGCGATCCAATTTCACGTCCCGGACCGATGTGTGTTCGCTCAGAACCGGTTGAATCGTGGTAACCCCAAGCTCGGTTGCCTTCTCGATCAGCCAGTCGGCGCGGTTCTTCTTGATTGGTGGAATAATCAGGGTGAGCGTTGATGACAGTACGGGTTGCGGGCGTTCCTGCACTGTTGGGGTAACCGTGGCATCGCGCTTGGAAATGGCCGTGATCTCCGCCCGCCATTCCCCGTCCCGCCCGTTGAACAGGGCCAGTTCGGCCCCAGGAGCGAGGCGCAGGACGCGACCGAGGAAATGGGCGCGGTCCGATGACAGGATTACGGGTTCGCCCTGCCGCAGATCCTCTTCCACATGAAGTCTGGTGGCCAGATCGGTGCTGGTGCGGTTTGGGCTTGTGGACATATCCATCGGGAAATCATCACGATATTTGGCATCAGGCTGTTGCCTTGCTAGATACTCCCGGAGCACTGCACTGTCCATGATCCATCGCGCACTATGACCCCAGAGCACCAAGACGCCCCAGCCGCTGACGTCACGAACGCTGAAAAAGCGCCTGCAACGGGAGCGGGTCATACGGATATTACCCGGCGGAGCCTGATCGAGCGGCTGCTGCCTGCCGCCGCCGGGCCCTATATCCGGCTGGCGCGGCTCGACCGGCCGATCGGTACCTGGCTGCTGCTGTTTCCCTGCTGGTGGTCACTGGTGTTGGCCAGCCCGGTGCCTCAGACGGTCCAGCTCTGGTATGCACTGCTGTTCGCCATCGGTGCCGTGGTCATGCGCGGGGCCGGTTGCACCATCAATGACATTCTCGACCGCAATATCGATGCCCGGGTTGAGCGCACCCGCAGCCGCCCCCTGCCATCGGGTGAGGTGACGCTGGCTCAGGCAATCATGTTCTTTGCCGTGCAATGCCTGATCGGCCTCCTTGTGCTGGTGCAGTTCAATGCCCAGACCATCACCATCGGCGCGTCATCCCTGTTGTTGGTGGTGACCTATCCCCTGATGAAGCGGATCACCTACTGGCCGCAATTCTCTCTCGGTCTGACCTTCAACTGGGGGGCGCTGGTCGGCTGGGTCGCCATGACCGGCACCCTGTCATGGCCGCCGCTGGTGCTCTATCTCGGTGGCATCTTCTGGACGCTCGGCTATGACACCATCTATGCCCATCAGGACAAGCAGGATGATGTCGAGGCCGGGGTCAAGTCACTGGCCTTGCGTCTGGGTGAAAACAGCGCGCCGTGGATTGCGGGGTTTTACATCATTGCCTGGGTTTGCTGGGTGATCGCCACCATCGGGGTCAGCGGTGATCACTGGCTGTCGGCGCTGTGGCTGATACCGGTGGCCATGCACTTCTTCTGGCAGTTGCAGGCCTGGCGACAGGATGATCCGGCGAGCGGGCTGGCGATTTTCCGGTCAAACCGTTGGGTCGGCTGGTTGGCGCTGGCCGGTTTTGGCATGGCGATGAGCCCGCCGATCTAGCGCTTATGCGCCGTTCCCTGCTTCGTTATCTCCAGCTTCGTCATCCACTTCTTCCGGCTGGCCTTCATCCGGGCGGATCAGCGCTACCACGGCCCCCGTGGGGTCGGAGATGATCGAGATACGGCCCAGTTCCGGGATATTGGTCGGCGGCAGACGGATCGCGCCACCGGCATCAATCACCTGTTTCGCCGTCGCGTCCACATCCTCGACCGCGATATAGGAGGTCCAGAAGGCGATCGCTTCCTCGCCATCGGCATCATCCATGTGCAGCATGCCGCCGATGCCCTGACCCTCATGGAGCCAGACCGAATAGGTGCCGAAATCACCGAGATCAACCTGCTGGCTCTTCCAGCCAAAAACCCTGCCGTAAAATTCACGGCAGACATCGGGGCGGCTGGTGGCCAGTTCGTTCCAGATGAACTGGTTGGTTTTGATCGGCATGGTCATGACCGCGATACTTAAGCAGAATGCGTCACAGCAGCAAGGTTTGCAGCGTGATCGGTGGTGTTTTGCCGGACACTGTGCCCTGCCGGTCAGTCTCTGCGGGTTGCCATGGAGCAATGGCGTGCCGGGCGAGCCGGTCAACCCGGCGCTGACGCAACAGCGGATCGGCAATATTGCCGGCAATGAACTGGTTCAGGCCGATACCGGGCGCGAGGCGACGGCACAGGAAGCGCTGCATTGCCGGTTGGCTCATCCGCGCCTGCCGCCGGTCATGCACCGGCAGTTCCGCCATACCGATCGAACGGTGTCCGAAAGTGGCGATGGTGCCTGCGCGGTGGCGATAGAGTACCACGCTGCTGACGTCGCCGGGCACGCCGCTGTCAGCCTCAACCGGTACATCGAAGCGGTCATAGGCAATGCCGAGGCCCTCGGTCTCGTCCATGCGCACAAATTCCGACGGGGTCAGCCAAACCAGCATCATGGCGCAGATGGTGCCGGGTGCCCGCACCGGGGTTGCTGGTATTGCACCGTAATGGCCGATCGAGGCCGCGAAATGCACATCGATGCCGTTGACCCAGACCGGCCAGACCGGGATGGCGAGCGGTTCGCGCCAATCGGCATATTTGCGCGCCAGTTGCCGGGCCGCCCGGTTCGAGCCGACCGCCAGCGTTGGCGCGCGTCCGCGCAGCAGGGCTGCCGTATCATCTTCCGCGGTCCATGCCCGGACCCTTGGCTGCAGAAAGCCGCCGCCGGTGACGATCATTGGCCTGTAGGCGCAGTCATAGGGATAGGTTAGCGCCCGGCGTGCTGCCAGCCGGGTGAGGCGATAGGTATTTTCTGTGGTGAAAATGCTCATTGATGGAAGACGGCTGCTTGTTTTGCCCGTGCACCCTGTTACATACCATTGGACGGATATTGTATAGGCGTTCTGCCTCGGGCTGATCGATACGGCTCGATTTCTTTACCTGCCGGCTGACAAAACGGACTTTCTCGATATGGCTTATGATCGCGACCGCGACACGACTTTTCTGGGTGACCTTATCAAGCGTGCCAAATCCTATGGCGCGGATGCCGCCGATGCGGTCATGTTCGACCAGACCTCGATCAATGTGGGTCAGCGTCTGGGCAAGCCGGAAACCATCGAGCGCTCGGAAAGTCAGGAAATCGGCCTGCGGGTATTCGTCGGCACGAAGGTGGCCAATGTCTCCACCGGTGACCGCAAGCCCGAGAGCATCCAGACACTGGTTGAGCAGGCCGTCGCCATGGCCCGCGCAGTACCCGAAGACCCCTATGCCGGGATCGCGGACAAGGGACAGCTGGCAACAGAGCTGGTCAATGTGGACAGCCTCGACAACACCGAGCCGAGCACCGAAAGCCTGATCGAGGTTGCGAACGAGACCGAGGCGGCGGCCCGTGCGGTACCCGGTGTCACCAATTCCGAGGGCGCGGATGCCGGTTATGGCAAGACCCGCGTGACCCTTGCCACCTCGAACGGTTTCCTCGCCAGCTATGCCGTGACCCGGCACACGGTATCCGTCTCGGTTCTGGCCGGTGAGGGTACCAAGATGGAGCGCGATTACGACTATGCCTCCAAGGTTTATCGCAGCGACCTGCCACCGGCAGCCCAGATCGGCAAGACCGCCGGTGAGCGGGTGATCAAGCGGCTCAACCCGCGCAAGGTGCCGACCGGCAAATATCCCGTGGTCTTTGACCCGCGGGTATCGCGCACGATCCTCGGCCATCTGAGCGGCGCGATCAACGGCCCGTCCATCGCCCGTGGCGTCAGCTTCCTGAAGGACAAGCTGGGTGAACAGATCCTGCCGATCGGTACGCTGGTGGTGGATGATCCCTTCGTCAAACGCGGGCTGCGCTCGCGCCCGTTCGACGGTGAGGGACTGGCCCCGATGCGCCGGAACATCATCGAGAACGGCACCCTGACTACATGGTTCCTCGACCTGCGTTCTGCCCGGCAACTGGGGCTGGAGAGCACAGCCCATGCGTCACGCGGATCATCCGGCAATCCGAGCCCGTCACCGAGCAATCTGGTGCTTGCCGCCGGGCGTATCTCGCCAGAAGAGCTGATCCGCGAAACCGGTACCGGCCTCTATGTCACCGAGTTGATGGGGCAGGGGGTTAATATGGTTACCGGTGATTACTCGCGCGGGGCTGGCGGGTTCTGGATCGAGAATGGCGAGATCGCCTATCCGGTCGGTGAGATCACCATCGCCGGCAATCTGCTCGATATGTTCATGTCCATGACCGTGGCCGATGATCTCGAGCGCAAATACGGCGTCGACGCCCCGACCCTGCGGATCGAGGGCATGACCATCGCGGGCAGTTGATCCGCAAACGGTTTCCGGCCTTTCAACCATAGCGTGAAACATCATGGTGCAAGCCCCATTCGGCTTGACGATGTTGGTATGGTTCTTTAATCTTCAAATAACGAAAAAATTTTCGATATACGAAAATATCAGAGAATGCATTAGGGAGGACTTCAACTATGCGACAATTCTTCAAATTTCTTGCGCTGCCGGTTGCACTGCCGGTGGCTCTGGCCTTCGGAACCGCACAGGCGGCGGATTATCCGAGCAGCCCGGTTACCATGGTGGTGCCGTTCGGTGCTGGTACCTCGACCGATCTGGTTTCCCGCATACTGGGCGATGCCATGTCACAGGATCTGGGTCAGCCATTCGTCATGGAAAACCGTCCCGGCGCCGGTGGCAGCATCGGTACCGTCGAGGTCGTGAAGGCCGATGCCGATGGCTACAAGATTTCCATGGGTACTGTCGGTACGCTGGCGATCAACGTCTCGCTCTATGACAACCTGCCCTATGATCCGCAGGCCGATCTCGAGCCGATCGCGCTGGTTGGCTATACCCCGACCCTGCTCGTCGTCGACAGCGATTCCCCGTACAACAGCCTCGATGATCTGATTGCGGCCTCCAAGTCTGGTGACGGCCTTACCTTCGCCTCTGCCGGTAACGGTACTTCCGGTCATCTGGCCGGTGAGCTGCTCGGTATCGAGAGCGGTGGCCAGATGCTGCACATTCCGTTCAATTCCGGAGCCGAGGGCCTGACCGCTGTCATGTCCGGCGAAGTCGACTTCATGTTCTATCACCCGGTTGCGGCCCTGCCGAATATCGACGCAGGCACCCTGCGGGCGATTGGCGTCAGCGGTGCAGATGGCAGCCCGGTGGCACCGACCGTTCCGGCGATTGCCGATACCTATCCTGACTTCAATCTGGTTGCCTGGTGGTTGCTTGCGGCCCCTGCCGGTACCCCGAAGCCGGTGCTGGAGAAGCTCTATGGTGCGGTTCAGACAGGTCTCGCGGATGACGCCGTTGTGGCGCATTTCGAGAAAAATGGTATTCGTCCAGGCAAGCTGAAGTTTGATGAGCTGCCTGGCTTCATCTCTGCGGAGATCAAGAAGTGGGGCGATATCGCCAATGCGGCGAAAGCCCAGGTCGACTGATCATAATCAGCCAAATGACAAAAGCCTGAAAACACAGGCTGCTGAAACCAAGGGGAAGAAATGTTCTGGACCATTCGTGTGAATGGGCGTGCAGAGGCCGTGATAGCCGGTGCCCTGATGATTGCCGGGATCGTGATCGCGGTGGTCGGCGAGGGTTATGGTCTCGGCTCCCTGCGACGCATCGGTCCGGGTTTCTTCCCCACATGGCTCGGCATCGCCCTTGCCGTGCTGTCAGCGATGGCAGCGCTCAAGGCATTGACGGTGCCGGGCGATGATATCGTCCTCGAATTGCGCTGTCTGCTATGGACCGCAATCGGCATTACCGGTTTTGCCCTGCTGATCGAACTCGCCGGTATCCTTGCTGCAGCTCTTGCCATGGTGTGCTGTGTCGCGCTCGGACAGGGACGGTTCAACCCGCTGCGGGAGGTTGCGACGGCGGTTGGCCTCTCGATCGGCGGCTATCTCATTTTCGGACAGATACTGGGCATCCCGGTTTCCCTGATTGCAGGATTGCTCTGACATGGAATTGCTGTCCAATCTCGCACTCGGTGCCCAGGTTGCCTTTCAGGCGGATGCCCTGCTGTTCTGTTTTATCGGTGTCACCCTTGGCACCCTGATCGGTGCCCTGCCGGGTATCGGCCCGCTGGCGGCGATTTCGGTCTGTCTGCCCCTGACCTTCGGGATGGAGCCGACCGTCGCCCTGATCATGCTTGCGGGCATTTTCTATGGTGCGCAATATGGCGGGTCGATTGCCTCGATCCTGCTGAACCTGCCGGGAACGCCCTCGACCGCGATCACCGCGCTTGATGGTTACCCGATGGCGCAGAAGGGCCGTGCCGGGCTGGCGCTGTTCATCAATGCGTTTGCATCCTTCTGCGGTTCCAGCATCTCGATCCTGCTGCTGATGTTCTTTGCGCCGTTCATTGCGGCCATCGCGCTCAAATTTCACTCGACCGAATACTTCGCCATCATGCTGCTGGGGCTGGTCTCGGCCGCCACGCTCAGCGGTGGTGCGCCGGTCAAATCGCTGATCATGGTGCTGTTCGGGCTGCTGCTCGGTGTGGTCGGCCTCGACAGCAACAGTGGCACTGCCCGCTTCACCCTCGGCTTTCTCGAACTGAGTGACGGGCTGAGCCTGATCCCCGTGGCCATGGGGCTGTTCGGGGTTGCCGAAGTGCTGATGAAGATGGAGGCAGCGCGCAAGTCCGATGCCTCGCCAGCGAAAGTCGAGCGGGTGCGTCTCGCCGATCTGATCCCCGAGCGCAGCATTCTGCGCAAACTGGTGGCGCCGATCCTGCGCGGTGCCTCGGTCGGGGCGGTCATCGGTGCCCTGCCAGGTGCCGGGCCGACGGTTGCGTCCCTGATGGCCTATTCCTTCGAGAAACAGACCAACAAGGCGGGCGATAAGTTCGGTACTGGCGAACCGGCTGGCGTTGCGGCACCCGAGGCGGCAAACAATGCGGCGGTTCAGACCGCCTTCATTCCGACCCTCGGGCTGGGTATTCCCGGCGATGTGGTCATGGCGGTGTTGCTCGGTGCCATGATGATGCATGGCATCGTCCCCGGCCCACGCTTCATCCCGACCGAGCCGGAAGTGTTCTGGGGGCTGGTCATCAGCTTCTGGCTCGGCAATGTCATGCTGCTGATGCTCAACCTGCCGATGATCGGCGTGTTTGTGCGGCTGCTGTCGGTGCCTGCCTCGATCCTGTTGCCGATCATTGTGTTCTTCATCTGCATGGGCTCATACAGCGTCGCCAATAACCCGTTCGATATCTACGTCACCCTGTTCTTCGGTGTGCTCGGCTATTTTCTGGTGAAGAGCGGCTTCAGCCCCGCGCCGGTGCTGCTCGGCTTTGTCCTCGGCCCGCTGGTCGAGGATAACCTGCGCCGGACCATGACCATTGCCCGCGGCGATGCGACGGTCTTTCTCGACCGGCCGATTGCGCTGGTGCTGCTGATCATGACTGCACTGGTGGTACTGCTGCCAATAGGTCGTGCGGTGATGAAGATGCTCGCCGAGCGTCGGGCCGGACGAGACGGCGATGCCGGGTCTAAAAGCGTATTGATGCAGCCAGTGCCGGATAGCGAGCAATAGCAGCGGTAATCGCCGATGCCGTGCGCTGCATTTCCACCAGCCGTTCGGAGACCAGCTGTTCCGGGCTGACCATGCCGGTATAGCCGGATGTATTGAGGGCCGCGATGATCTCGTTGCCCTGTCCGCGAATGGGTACGGCCAGTGCCGTTACACCGTAATCGAGCTGATCCACCGCCGTGGCATAGCCGTTCTTTCTGGTCTCGATCACGATCTCGCGCAGTTGCTCACGGTCGGTCACGGTCTTGCCGGTCAGTGGCTGAAGGTCGGCCTCTGCCAGATAATCGTCCAGCGCCGCATCACTGAGGCCGGAGAGCAGAACCCGGCCGAGCGAGGTGGCATAGGCAGGGTAGCGGGCACCGACCATGGCCGAGGCGCGTCGGGCGCGCTGAACCGAGACATGGGCGATATAGATTACATGCTGGTTGTCACGGGTGCCGACAGAGCAGGCATCACCGAACAGTTCCACGACCCGGCGCAGATCCGGCTGCAGCAACTCCTCGATCTGTGCGGATACGTAATAGGCGGTGCCGAGTGCCATGACCTTGGGCCGCAGGTGGAACCGCTTGTCGCTCTGGCCGACATAGCCGAGCGACATGAGGGTCAGCAGCGAACGCCGTGCTGCCGCCGGTGAGATATTCACCCGGCGGGCGACTTCGCTCAGGGTCATCTCGCGATGCCCGGCATCAAAGCATTCGATGATCGCCAGCCCTTTGGCCAGCCCCTCGACATACTCGGCTGGCTTCTCGGCTTTTTTCTGTTTCTTTGGGTGCTGGCTGGCGGGCCCGGTTTTGGTCTGTAACTGCGACATACAATGGTCCTGTCGATCGGGCCCTTTCCCGAGTTTGCGACATTCCGGTCAATCCCAGCTTGTCGGCTTGCTCATGGGGGCAACGTTCTCATGGCTATATCAGTTCCGGGCCATGAAGTAGAAGGCGTTCGGCGGAGTACGCCGGATTTACGCCGGTCAAGTGGCTGATTTTACGCGGCGCCGGATATCGTCTCCATGTTCATCCAGAACTGGCGGTGGCACGACCGTCCGGTCGGTTTCGCCGTCGAATGTATAGGGTGGGCGGACGGTGGTGAAGGTGCCCATCTGCGGATGCTCGGCGGATACCTTGATGCCGAGATGCTGCGCCTGTGCATCCTCCAGCGCTTCATTGGAATCATAGGCCGGTGAGTGTGGCACCTCATTGGCCAGCAGCCGTTCGCACCATATATCGCGGTCCGCCGAGGCAAAGACCGGAGTGAAGATCGCGATCAGTTCATCCTGATTGGCAATACGGTCCGGGCGCTTGGCAAAGCGCGGGTCACTGGCCAGTGCCTCCTGTCCAGTGGCGGTGAGCAGGCCGGTCCAGAATTTCTCCGGTGACGACAGGTGGAAGGCAATCCATTTGTCGTCCTTGCAGCGGAAGGTATAGGACTGCGAAACCGATGGGCGGCTGAGCGGCCCCATGATCTCGCCCTCGCTGTAATAATGGGTGAAGCTGTCCAGATTGAAATGGCACATGGCCTCAAGCATGGAGATGTCGAGACGGTGGCCCTTGCCCGATTTCGCCCGTTCCAGCAGCGCCGCCATGATGCCGGTGGCGGCATACTGGCCGGTGATGGCATCGGCAATCGCCGGGCCGATCACGCGCGGATTTTCCGGCGGCGTCACCAGCCGCAGAAAACCGCTCGCAGCCTGTGCTACGGTATCAAAGGTCGGGCGTTCCGCACCGGGACCGGTCCGGCCGAAACCGGAGATGGCGCAATAGATCAGATCGGGGCGAATGGCCCGCAGGTCATCCTCGCCAACACCGAGCTTTTCGGCCACGCCGGGGCGGAAATTCTGGATGAAAACATCGGCGTCACGGATCAGCCCATGCATGACCTCCAGATCTTCCGGCTTGGTGGTATCGAGGGCGATGGACCGCTTGTTCCGGTTATAGGTCTGGAAATGCGGGGAATAGAGCTCGCCCTTGAAGGCACGGAACGGATCGCCCATGCCCGGACGTTCGACCTTGATCACATTGGCACCGAGATCGGCCAGCTGCATCGCTGCCGCCGGACCGGTGATATAGGTGCCCATCTCGATGACGGTGACGGATGACAGGATATTGGCCATGGGCTCAGTCCTTCGCCGCCGGTTCGCCGTCATAGCTGATCGCGAGATCGGCATGATGCGACATGATAAAGCCGATCGACCGGCGGGATTCCTCGAGCAGATGGGCAGCGAGACCGGCGGTGCGGGCAAGGATAGGGACGGCTTTCAGGGCATCGACCGGCCAGCCTGCATCCATGACCACAGCGGGAATGGCGCCGGATATATTGATCGGCAGCGGACGGTTCATGATGGCCGGGGCGCGCTCACCCAACAGGCGCAGCATGGCAACCGCCGGGCCGCTGACCTCAAGCTCGTCGGCGAGTTCGAGCAGCCGGTTGGCGCGTGGATCACCGCTTGAATGCTGCGGATGGCCGAGGCCGGGCACCTTGCGCCGTTCTGCCTTCAGCCTTTCAAGAGAGGCGGTGACCACGGTCTCCGGATCGCCTTCCTCGGCGAGCAGTTCGGCCAGATAACGACCAGCCACTTCCGAACTGCCGGCAACCACCGTACCCATGCCGAGGATACCGGCAGCCATGGCGCCCTGCCATGCTTCCGGTGCCGCGGCGAGGGTCATGCGGGCCGCCTGTACGCTCGGCACCAGCCCGTGCTCGGCAATCGACACCATACAGGCGTCGATGATCGTGCGTTGCGGTTGCGTCGGCTTCTCGCCGGTAACCAGCAGCCAGAAATATTCGGTGAAGTCGAGCTTGCCGATCAGGTCACGGCACAGATCATGTCCGCGAACCGTGACCGAGTCAGCATCAGAGGTAGCGATACCAGTGAAGGCCTGGTCCTGTTTGCCAATGCGCATGCGTTATCTTTTCGTATATCGAAGATTTTTTCTTATAACGAATTTAACCGTTGCGGCCCGACACTGTCAACCCGACAACGGGGCATTATCGGTGAGTGTCACTACAGTTTGGGGCGATGCGGGCATACAGTTATCAATGGTACTGTTATCGCGTGTCCGAAACCCGCAGATATTCCCCGCAACACCGCCCTATGTCAGGTCCCGATGTCTGAGCACAAGACCATCACCATTGAAGACAAGGTAAGCCAGCATGAGATCGACAAGCTGCCGCAATACCGGCGCAAGCTGCGTCGGTTGGAGCGCCGTCAGCAAATGGTTCGTACCTATAGCGTGATCGGTTTTGCCTCTTGGGGGCTTTGTTTTTCCGCCTGTGCTCTGTTGCTCTGGGCCATGTATGCTTATTACCAGAATACTGGGCTGTCGGGTGGGTTGATCGCCTTTGGCATGGTGCTGGTGCCGTTCATGCTGCTGTTCTGTTTTCCGATGATCGGCTATGTCTACGCTTTTATCACCGGGCATGATCCGGTGCGGGCCAAGTCGATTGCCGATCTGATCCGCCGGATTGATCAGGTCGAGGCGCTGCTCGGCAAGAGTATCTCATGGCTGAACGAGCGCAAGCTGCTGGAGAATATTGATCCGGCAGTACTGACCGATGCCAATATGGCGCGGCGCAGGTTCCTCCGCCAGCATTGCGTGAGTGGCATCACATTCATCATCCTTGTGACGCTTGGTTTCTGGCTGATTTATGACGAGTGGCCTGTGGTCAGCCGGTTTCTGGACAGCGAAACCAGTCTGTTGCCGCATATTGTTTATGGCGTGCTGTTTGCGTTCTTTGTTCTTGTCATCAAGGACGATACCTCCTTGGGTTTTTCCCGTTACCTCAAGGACAGTTTCTACAAGGATCTGCTGGCGCGCATTGATGTTCGCTATCGCCAGAAGGCATTTTTTCTGCCGGTCGATATTGCCGAACACGGCCTTGTCGATACCCATGCCGATTTCTTCTGTGATGAGGCATTCAGCCTGACCTATCACAATCGCCGGGTCGAGTTTCAGGAGTTTACCAACCGGTCCCTGCCACCAGATTTGAAGCCGAAGATCATCGAGAAGAAGCCGGGTACAGCACATTACATGCGTGGCAACTCCGATCGCAGATTGCGTGGGATTATGGCACGCATCGAATTACGGCGACCGCTGCAGTCGCAAACCATTGTCTATGCCAATGCGCTCGAGAAGAAATTCTCCCGTCCGAAATTCAGAAGCATCAAGCTGCTCAATGATGAACTGGAAGAGCGCTATACCGTGCAGTCAATGGATGAGGTGGAATCCCGCTATATCTTCGACCCGCATTTTATGGAGAAATTCCTGCGGCTGGCCGAACATCTCGGTACGGACAGGATTGTCGCCAGTTTCAAGGACAAGGAACTGCTGCTGCTATTGCTTACCGACAAAAATCATTTTGAAGTCGGGTTTTTGCGCGAGCCGCTGGTGCCCGAGAGTTTCGAGCCGTTGTTCCGCCATGTGATGATCTATCAGGAAATCGTCGATACCCTGGAACTGGCACCGAACCGCGGTCTCTGATCGGCCTTATTCCACCATGCCGGGCAGGGCGAATTGGCGCAGCAGGGCGCGGGTTTCATCCGGTATCGGCGTTGCCTTGCGGGTCTTGTCATCCATCAGCACGATCACAGTCTCGGCCCGCCCGGCAACCTTGCCCTCCTGCACGATCATCTGGCTGAACTGGATCGATGAGGTGCCGATCTTGGCAATGCCGCTGCCAACCTCGGTCGGATAGCGCCAGTCCAGCTCGGCGACATAATCCAGATTGAGATTGGCGATCACGAATTGCGTGCCCGGCGGTGACAGCCCCTTGTCACCGCTATAAAGCAGCCGCACCCGCCCGGTCTCCAGCAGCGTCACAAACACCGCATTGTTAACATGCCCCTGCCGGTCCGTGTCGTTATACCGAAGCGGCACCGTCACCCGCGCAGGATAATCGGCAATATCGGGAAGGGTGGTGGGTTTGGTCATGGGGTAGCCTTTACTGCCGGGGTGGCTTGGCGGTTCATTGGGAACGTTTCAATTCTTCTGCAACCGCATCAAACACGCTGTCCCAGTCGCCGGGGGTTGGTTGGCGGAACAGGCGCATGGAGGGATACCACGGCGTTGTCTCGCCCGTCGATCCATAGAGCCAGTAGGGGCGGTAGTGCAGCAGGTTCCAGATCGGCAGGCCGAGTGATCCGGCCAGATGGGCGATGCCGCTGTCGGTCATGATGGTGAGGTCGAGTTGCTGCAGGATGGCGGCGGTCTGGGCGAAGTTCTTGAGGTAGGGGCCGAGCTCGATCACCAGCCCCGATCCGCCGGCCTGTGCCAGATCGCCCTCATTCGGGCCTTTTTGCAGGCTGTAGAGCTGTACTCCCGGTATCTGTGCCAGTGGCAGGAAGTGCTCAACCGATGCCGCGCGCTTGCTATTGTTATAGAAGGCGGGATTGCCCGACCAGACGATGCCGATTTTCCAGCGGCCATTGCCGGCATCAAGCCGTTGTTGCAAGCGTTCCGGCAGCTTGGCTTTCGACATGAGGGGCGGCGGTGGCGGTGGTGCCTCGCGCGTCGGGTCGGTGCCGAACAGGCCGGGCAGGCTCATCATGGCAACGGCATAATCGAAGGCCTCAGGCTCTGTGACCTCAGCGGTGACCTTGCCGGGCAGGGTTGAGAACAGGCCATGCAGTGCCGGATTGCACAGCAGCGTTACCGTCGCGCCGCGTGCCGCCAGCAGCGGGATATAGCGGGCGCACAGGATCTTATCGCCGAAGCCCTGTTCCTCAAACACGAGTATGGTCTTGCCGCTCAGATCCTCGCCCTGCCAGAAGGCGAGATCGGCGGGCAACTGCTCCCGGATCGCTGCCCGCTGCCAGCGATGCTCGAAGGTGGTCCATGCTTCCGGGTAGCGCTCAAGATAGAACAGCGCCTGCGCGCGTTCCCACAACACCTGATTATGCTCCGGCTCCTGCTCCAGATAGCGGTCACAGGCGGTGAGGCTCTCCTCGAACCGCCCGGCCTCGCGCAGGGCCAGGATCAGGTTGCGCACCATGCGGATATCATCGGGCCGCTGCGCTACCGCCCGCTTATGACAGGCCACGGCCTCTTCCGCGCGATAGAGGTCGACCAGAATATTGCCGAGATTGGTGAGCACGGTCGGGTCATCGGGCATCAGCTCCTGCGCCCTCAGGGTACAGCCATAGGCCGCCTCGATATGCCCCTGCCGCCGCAGACACAGCCCAAGGTTCAGCCACGCGGTGCCATGGGCCGGATCAAGCTCCAGCGCCTGCCGGTAAAAACCGGCAGCCGCCGGCCAGTCCTCACGCTGAAACGCACCATTCCCCCGCCGATAAAACCGCTCGGCGGGCGACAGTGACGATGCAGCAGATTCTATTGGGGAAGTCATGGCAGTAGAAAACATAATGGCGCGCCCGGGAGGATTTGAACCCCCAACCTCCTGATCCGTAGTCAGACGCTCTATCCAGTTGAGCTACGGGCGCGTGATGCTGCGCGGGTGCATTGGGCATGACCTGAGCGGTATAACCTCAACACGGGGAGAGGCGCGGCATCGAACTTCGATAAAATCGGCGATGCCGAGCGAAGCGAGCGGGACACTAGCCAAAGCAGCTGCGCTTGGCAAGCCACTATCTGAAAGATTTTTTGTGGCCCCGGTTCTGCCCGGCAACCAGGGCTGTCGGCCCGCCGCTGGCGGCATAAGCCCTTGCTAATCAAGCATGTGGGGAAAAGCCCGGTTTTCAGCCAAAAGCGTCTCAAAAATAGATAAAATATCCAATAAAAAGAATTAGTTGAACAGGTCCAAATCCAACTTATTCTCATTCTTAACACCGCAACAAGAGGGCAGTTTTGATCCCCGTCTGCGGTCAAACGGTCCGCATGATCGCAACAGACGGCCAGCGGGCCAGACAACGACAGTAACGGGGCTTACAGAAGAAAGAAGAGGCGATGATGGTCCGTACAGTTGTTTACACACCAAACTACGAGAATCTGGCTCTGGCCAAATCCGTTGTAGATCGAACCAGCGCACTGGAAGTGCGCCACAGCAGCGATGTGAATGAGCTGGAGGCAGCAATGCGTCAGCATGATTGTCATGCGCTGATGATTTTCCTGCCCCGACGGCTGGCAGAGTTGGGTGAGGCACTTGTACGTCTGGCGCCCTATATCATGCGCTGGCATATCGCCATCAGCGTGGTTGGCAATGCCCCGACCATTGAGCAGGCCAAACGCATGAAAAACGCCGCGATTTCGGATTATGCGATCCTGCCCATGGGTTCGGATCAACTGGCTGAACGCCTTGACCGTGCTGTTCAGCTCAAACGGGCCGAGGCAAACTCCCGCTTTGTGGTTGAGGCGAACAGTAGCTGGAAGCCGGCAATGGCGCGTTCCGTATCCATGCCTTCTGCATTGGTGGCAGCGACGGCCTGAGGCTGAAAAGCAGCCCACTGGAACGTAGCAGATGCGGGAGGCCGAATTAAAAAGGGCCTCCCCGACGTCTCCGTCAAGAAGGCCCAGATTTGGACGACAGGCTCTCCCCTTCCTCTCGTCCGGCGTGCTGCAACCGTCGCCGTATCGCAGCACACACAACTCTAATTTTGCTGGGGTCAGAGGCAATAAACGGGGCGGAAAGCCTCATGACCGAACTGGAAATTTCTTGACGTTAAGGTCACATTTTTCGATGAAAGCGCCAATAGAAAAATCCAAATTAATTTAGTTATTCCACATACTTAAAGGCATCACGGCCCTGGGCGGCGGAAGCCGATGCCATGATCATTCCGGTACGGGGAATTGTGATCGGTGCGGTCGGCAACTGGTTGCTCGTGCAAGTCTTTAGCAAATGCCGCGACATCGGCCAGATGAGCCAGCAGCGAGTGGTTCTTCACCGGATCGGTCATGTCATAAACAATGGCAATTTCTTCCGGCTGACCGTTCATGTTCGAGAACACCTTGATAGACAGCGCGTCGGTGGCAACCGGGCTCGGTGGCATGCCACGGGTCGGGTCCATGACGATGGCGCCCGGTGGCAAAGACATGCCTTCCGGCAGCTCGCCGCCATTGGCCTCGACCGCTTCGCGTACTTCCTCGACGGTCATCGGCTTGCTGCGGGGCTTGGGCCCCTTCTTCTCAACACCACCTTCGGAAGGCTCTCCGTCAGCAGACATGGAGACCGCGCCTGCGCCATTGTGGACCAGAATTGGTGTGTCAGGGCCGGGGATCATAGGTTGCTTCGGTTGCAACGGGTGTGCAGGACCATCATCGTCATCTGGCCCGTCCATCATGTTTTGTTGTGCGGCCATACGTTGCCGCATTGCGCCCTGCATCTGCTGCTGGCGCTCCATCACATCGGTCGGGTACAGCATGACCGGACGAATACGGTCGATATGCAACTCGACCAGCGTCTTGTCGTCCTTGTCCTTCATGGCGGCGCGCTGCGCACCTTCCTTGGGTGACAGGCGCTCGAACTTGACCGGGTAGCCCTTGGTGCCGAGATCATTCACAAAGCTGCCGATTTGCTCGAACATCTGATCGACCATCTGACGATGGGCGCGGTACTGCTCAAGCCGTGCGGCGCTGATGTGAACCAGAGGGTTCTCTTCTGAACTGGCGGGTGTGGGCGACATAGTACAAACCTGAAAAACGGGGAGTTGGGATAAGCTCGCTACCCTCGCGCCGCATGTTCTCAACACATTGCAGCCACTCAGATATCGAATGGCTAGGGTGCAAATGGTCAATGAAAGCGACAATCATTTTGTTTCAAAAATATGACTAAAAACGACATAGTTGCGTTTGCTATCTATCAAACGCGATCAATCGCGCATTTCCATCCATCCCCACCGTAAAAAGACCCTCGAAGCGGGCGTCGATCCCTGCTAGTGGCTACAGCCAGATAGATTTTTCAATCCGCGTCATGCAAGGGAGGGCCACTGGCAATGCTGTCACTCAACGGAAAAACGGCACTGGTTACCGGTGCGGCACAGGGGATCGGGCTCGCCTGCGCCGAGGAACTGGCGCGTCACGGGGCCGATGTGGCCATGGTCGATATTGCCGGGGACAGGCTGGCCGAGGTCGCCACCCGGCTGGCGGGTGAAACCGGGCGCCGTATCGAGCCGATCACAGCGGATATTGCCGATGCCAATGCCTGTCATGTTGCCTTCGCCAGTGCGGTCGATGCGCTCGGCGGCGTCGATATTCTGATCAATAACGCTGCCATCCTCGCCAGTGGCGACATCTTTGATCTGGCACTCAGCGATTTCGACAAGGTCATGGGCGTCAATCTCCGCCCGGTCTTTGTGCTCAGTCAGGTCGCGATCCGGCATATGCGCGATACCGACCGCAAGGGGGCGATCATCAACATGTCCTCGGTCAATGCCGTGCTGGCGATCCCGAACCAGCTTGCCTATGTCACCGCCAAGGGTGCGGTTTCCCAGTTGACCAATGCCATGGCCCTGGCCGGTGCGCCCCATGGTATCCGGGTCAACGCTATCGGTCCCGGCTCAATCGCCACTGATATGCTGAAGCAGGTGATGACCGATGACAGTGCCCGCAAGACGATCCTGTCACGCACCCCGATGGGCCGGGCCGGTGAGCCGGCGGAGATTGGGCGACTGGCAGTATTTCTCGCCTCAGATTACGCCAGCTATATCACCGGCCAGACGGTCTATGCCGATGGTGGTCGCCTGCCGTTGAACTACACGGTGCCCGTGGCGGAATGACCGGAACCAGCGCCCCGGATCAGGGTGGCAAGCGCCATCGGATTGCCACGCTCTATGCGCCGGAATCCGGCACCGAACAGGGTGAAGACCTGATCCTGCAGGGCAATAACGATATTCGCCATCTGATCGACCCGCGTCATTTCACCAGCGACAGTATCATCCTGCGGGCAAGCCGTCTCGACCATATCCGCGCCATTGGCCTCAACAGCTTCGATCTGGTGATCAATGCGGTATCGGATGTGGATTTGAACCCGGAAGGCCTTGAGCTTGCGGCAACAATCTGTGGCGAGCTGGATGTGCCGGTGCTGAACCTACCGGGTGCCGTCATGGACACGGCGCGCGACCGGATTGCAGAAAAGCTCACCGGCATCGACGGGCTGCATATCCCCAAGACGCTGCGCCTGCAGGGATCGGCGATCACGGCAGCCAGCCATTATCTGGGCGGCATGGGCTGGCCGGTACTGGTGCGCAAGGCGGGCAATCACGGTGCTATTGATCTGGTCCGCTATGACGATGCTGCCGCCCTCGCCACGGTGCTGGAACGGGCGGATTACGACGCGGATGACTTCTACTACATGACCGAGTTTGTCGATTTCAGCGAGCCATCGGGCATCTACTGGAAAACCCGGATTGTGGTTATCGATGGCGAGCCGGTCATCCGCCACCACATCCCGTCACCGGAATGGATCGTCAATATGTCCCGGCGCAAGCTGCTGGTGGAAAAGCGCCCGGACCTGATGGAGCGCGAGGCCCGTGTGGTCAATGATCCACTGACATTTCTCGGCGAGGCGGGACTGCGGACAATCCGGGCAATCCACCGGGCGATCGGGCTGGATTACTTCGGCATCGACTGTACGGTTCTCGGCGACGGGCGGCTGATGGTATTCGAGGCCAATGCCTCGATGAACATGCTGCCGCTGCCGGAGAAACCGCCTGACTATTCGGTAAATGCCCTGCGCCGGATTACCAGCCGGATTACCCGCATGCTGCAGGCGCGGATTGCCGGGCACGCAGCGCGAATCGGTTTGACATAGCCCGCCTGAAACCGCGCAGCACGAAAGGCCAAACGGCTGGGCTCTGGCAATGGGGCAACGATTTGGCACAAAGCCGGGCCTGTGTGGCGGCCAGACGGCCCAGAGGCGACTGCAGAGTTGATTTCACCCGCGGACAGGCAGTCATATTGACGGTCATGTTGCTACTTCATTGGGGAAATCCTGCCCGTGACTGCTGTGATGGCCAAGCCTGTGACTGATGACACGTCTATCTCTGTCAATACCGATGCGGACAAGCGGGCCTCGGCACGCGCTGCCTTTGCCGCGCAACATCTGCCCGATGGTGCAGAACTGATTGCCCTGCCAGCCGATGCGTCGTTCCGCAGCTATTACCGGGTGCGTGGCGCGGATATGCCGATGCTGCTGATGGATGCGCCGCCGGGGCCGGAAGACCTTCCCGCCTATCTACGGATTGACAGCTACCTGCTCGAGAACGGGCTCGCGGCACCGAAGGTCATGGCAAGTGACATCGAGAACGGCTTTGCCCTGATTGAGGATTTCGGCGACCGGACCTATACCCGCCTGCTGGCAAGCGGTGCCGATGAAACCGCCCTCTATGCGCTCGCCGTCGATGTGCTGGCTGCCCTGCATCACTGCCCGATCCCGGCAGGGGACAGCGGCATTGCCGATTACAATCTGGACCGTCTGCTGGCCGAGGCCGCGCTGTTCCCTGACTGGTACTGGGAACATGTCACAGGTACGCCGCCGAGTGCCGACCAGCGCGCACGGTTCATGGCCATGATGGCAGAGATTATGGGTGATGTGGCCGGGCGCCGCGAGTGCCTCGTCCTGCGCGACTATCATGTCGACAACCTGATGCTGCGCCCGGATCAGCCGGAGGGCGATACCACCAGTTGCGGGCTGCTCGATTTTCAGGACGGGCTGATCGGTGCCCGTGCCTACGACCTCATGTCATTGTTCGAGGATGCACGGCGCGATGTGCCGCCAGAGCTGGCCGAAGCTATGCGCGCGCGTTACCTCAAGCAATGCCCGCCGGATGATCCGGAACGGTTCGAGCAGGATTACCGCGCACTCGCCATTGGCCGCCACGCCAAGATTCTGGGCATTTTTGTCCGGCTCAACAAACGTGACGGCAAGCCGAAATACCTGCAGCACCTGCCTCGTATCGCGGGCCAGATCGGTCGCCATCTGGAGCATCCCTCCATGGCCGACCTGAAAGCATTCCTCGACACGGAATGCCCAGGCTGGCGGACGCCATAAATCAGCACGGATTGAGTATTAGGGCCACCAGGCTCTGTGGCCAAAGCCAATCGGCAAAATCCCGCCACGCTCGCCTCAGTCAAACTCTGGACACCATTTGTCCACGGAACCTAAATCAGCACTATTCGACATCGCACACCTCATTCATCCCAAACCGATCCTCGGGCACAGGCAATCCCCGACGTACACGCTCTGCGTCCAGTATATTTACCCCATCAAAGCACCCCACTCGACCGATACCCGTAGAAAAAAAGTAATAGAAAACCTCATTTTCCAACCAAAATGAAAAATTTCTGAGTAAATTACTTTTTACTTCGTCAAAAGTAGCATTTGCTGAATTTACTTTATAAAAATACAGCCCCCTTCTGGTTCTTATACTATCATCTATATTATAGACCAAAATTCCACGTATTGTCGGTATAATAACCATTGATGAGATTGCATATTTTGCCAAATTGCCTTCCTTGACACATGATACCTTTATCCGTAGCAAATGATCGCGCATTCCGGATACATAGTATCCTATTGGAACAACGTCTGCGCCAAACAAGTATATTTTATAATAAGAAGATAATCTTTTCTCTGACTTCAAATTATTAAAAACATCAACTATTTCTCTCTTAAAAAAATTTTCCATCATTCCGTTTTTTATGCTTTTATCTAAAGCATTTTTTTCTCTTAAAACTTTGTTGCTAAACCTTCTTTCGGCCATATTATGGCTTGAATTTCGTATGGGTTCACAAGTATTTAAATCAAACATTCCTGGACCATAAAATTGGACTATAATTCTGGTGGGAACTATATCTTCCAATTTTCCATTGATACCTTTCTCTTCCCAAATGCATTCGCAAGGATCGAGAAAGCTGTAGTCATCAATTTGTGGATAGGTTCCCTTGTCAAAATCATTGGATAGCGCGCCGCCTGTAAAACAAAAGGAGCATAAAAAAAATGCAAGCAGGCAACTTTTCTTATTGATTAAGAAAGGCATAAATAGACTCTCATATTATATAAAATCCAAAGCAATCCCTCTGGTTGAGGCATTGCCACCAGAGGCCTGACAACATCTCCAACGCCTGTTACCCAAAACGCTAAGCCAATATTGTTGCCATGTAAAATGACTTTTCCGCGTACTTGTTATGACCCAATAAGCGACCTGACGAAACACCTTAAGGCGGCTTAGCATCTGTTCGATGACGTTGCATTGACGGTAAAGCCTTGAGCTGGCGGACGCCAAAACCGGCTGCGTGAATTAGCGCTGAAATTGTGTGGCTTGGCCTAGAACGCCACCTTGCCGCGGTATTCCTCATAGCGCGGGCGGACGCCGTCCTCGTGGGAGGCGCGCATGAACTTGATGAACTTCTTGAAGCCGGGGCAATCCTCGTCGGCTTCCGGGTTCCAATATTTGAAGATCACGCCACAGCCGGAGCGACAGACGCGATATTCGTCACAGGTCCGGCATTCCTTTTTCGGCTTGGCCGCTTCGAGCACATGGGCGCGGAAACCGGGTGAGGCAGCAACCTCGGCGACCGAGCTCTGCACCACATTGCCGAGCCATTCGGGATCGAGACCGCCGCCAGCCTCAAGGCAGGTTGCGGTCTGACCGTTCCAGTCGATATCCATCGACCCGGCAATGATCGGGCAGACGATATCGTCGAGCGGCTCCCCGGAATTGATGCCCGAGAGCATGCTCTCCACCGGATTGACGAACAGGTCCGGGTCGTCATCTCGTCGCTCGAAATACCAGTTCGCGGCCTCGATAAGGAAGTTCGAGGTCTCGACAAATTCCGGGAACATCTCGTCACGGTTCACCAGCCCGTCACCGGACGGAATGAAGAAGCCGAAATGGATCTGCTTGATACCCTGATTGTAGTGATAGTCGAGCAGGGTGCGGGCACCGTAATTGATCACATGCTTGGTCATCGCGGTGGTGACGCCGACATCAATGCCGTTGTCGCGGAGCAGCGCCAGATTATCGCGCCACATCTGCTCCAGCTTGGGTTTCGGGAACCGGGTTTCCGGCTCATAGGAGGTGTTGACCCGATCGAAGTGATTGGCGATCGGCAGGATATCCCGGGACAGCAGGTTCGAGACCATGATGATCTCAAAGCTGAACGGCTTGTCCATCCGAGCGGCAGCCTCTTCAAGGGCCGCGCGACCAACCGGGATATTTTCCTCGAAAAACGGCAGGCCGAGAATGGTCGGCTCACCGCCGATCACATGGATTTCGGCATGGTCATAGCCGATCTGGGCCATGTGTTCGGCAATGCCGGTGAAAATCTTGCGGAAGTTGTCGGTCGACATCTTGCCCGACGCCTTCTTCACGTCGGAGTGTATATAGCAGTGAGTACACCGCAGGTTGCAGTCGCGTGTGATGTTTACCTGATAGAGAAACGTCTTGCGCATTCGGCCCCGGTTATCCCCTCACTGTCTTCTGGCGCAACCGCCGCGGGTTTGTATTCATGGCCAGCCATCAAAACATTATTGGCCAGCCTGCACAAATCCCCGACATACTGTTGAATATGGTACCGAATTTGTCCCCTTAGCGCGACCGAAATCCGTATTCGCGGTTGCGTCCGGCGGAAAAGCGCACATCTTATGCAGTGACACGCCGTTCGGCGTTTTTATCTTCCCACCCATTTCCGGGGGCACCTCACATGATCGATCTTTATTACTGGACCACGCCAAACGGTCACAAAATCACGATGTTTCTCGAGGAAGCCGATCTCGATTATCGGCTGCACGGCGTCAATATCGGCAAGGGCGAGCAGTTTGAGCCGGAGTTTCTGAAAATCTCCCCGAACAACCGTATCCCTGCCATCGTCGATAATGATCCGATCGGCGGCGGTGAGCCGATCTCGATTTTCGAGAGTGGCGCCATCCTGCTCTATCTCGCCGAGAAGACCGGCAAGTTCATCCCCGAAGACCCGCGCGGTCGGTATGACTGTCTGCAATGGCTGATGTGGCAGATGGGTGGCCTCGGTCCGATGCTGGGCCAAAACCATCACTTCGGCACCTATGCGCCGGAGAAAATCCCCTATGCCATCGACCGTTATGTCGGCGAGACCGCGCGCCTCTACAAGGTGTTGAACAAGCAGTTGGCCGAGCGCGACTATATCGCTGGCACCTACTCGATTGCCGATATGGCCTGCTATCCGTGGATCGTGCCCCATGAGCGTCAGCAGATGGACCTCAACGACTTCCCCCACGTAAAAGGCTGGTTCGAGGCCATTCAGGCGCGCCCGGGCACCATTGCCGCCTATGAGAAGGGCAAGGAGATCAATTCGGCCCCGACCGTTTCCGAAGACGCCAAGAAGGTGCTGTTCGGCCAGAACGCTTCAACCGTCAAGGACTGATGGCCTGCCTGAAGATCAATGATGAACAACTGGTTCGGGCGCCTGTCACGGTGCCCGAATTTTTTAACAATCGTGTACTAGGGCTTTATTAACCAGCGATTGGGTATAACATAGTTAACTGACAACATTGGGAAGGATGTTGCTATGACTTGTACCCCACTACCCACGACGACCGCATCAACGGGCGTGAAGTGCCGGAGCGCAGTCGCCCTGTTTGTTGCACTTGGCTTTACCGCCGCCCCGGTGGCCATGCCCACCGATGCCCATGCCGCACGCGAGGCCCATATAGAGGCCGAGCAAAAGGCTGCATCTGTCGCCCATCACGATCTGGTGGCAATACAGCAGGTGATCCGCGAGCAGATGGCGGCATTCTCCGCCGATGATGCCCAGGCCGCCTTCAAATACGCCACGCCGATGGTTCAGAAGCGGTTCGGCAATGCCGACAAGTTCTTCGCCATGGTCAAAACCGGCTATGCGCCGCTCTACCGGGCACGGATGGTGAGCTTCCATCTGGCCAAGCCGGACCGGGGCAATGAGGACGCGATCATACAGAGCGTCATCATTCAGGGGCCGACCGGCCTGCTCGTGAATGCGCTGTATCGGATGGTGCGCATGGATGGCGGCGAATGGCGTATTGCGGGATGCGTCCTGCGCCAATCGGAAGAAATGGCCCTGTAGGCCGGATCGACACCGTCGAGACTGAATGCCCGCCGCAATACAGCTTGCGTGCGGGCTTTCAATTTCTAGCTTGCAGCACGGATCGTCTCCGCTATAAGCAGCGACACGATATTCTTTTCCGTTCCGCCGCCCTGCGAAGGTTGATCCCATGTCTGAAGAAGATGAACTTCCACAGCCCGAGAAGAGCTTTCCCGTGTCATGGGAAGAGCTGCACCGCAATGCCAAGGCGCTCGCCTGGCGTCTGATCGACGGTATTGACGGCCAGCCCTGGAAGGGCATTGTCGCGGTTACCCGTGGTGGCCTCGTGCCGGCAGCCATCGTTGCCCGTGAACTCGATATCCGCCTGATCGAAACCGCCTGCATCTCCTCCTATAGCGGTACCCAGAGCGGTCAGGCCAATATCCTGAAGCCGGTCGCGGTTTCCGATGGCGGGGCCGGCTGGCTGATCGTCGATGATCTGGTCGATACCGGCAAGACGGCAAAAATCCTGCGCGAGATGCTGCCAAAAGCCCATTTCGCTACCATCTACGCCAAGCCACTGGGCCGTCCGCTCGTTGACACCTTTGTCACCGAGGTCAGTCAGGACACCTGGATCTTCTTCCCATGGGATGTCGACCTCCAGTTTGCCCGCCCGATCGCCAGCATGCGCAGCGGCGGCTGATCACACCGGCTGATTGCTGCGTGACATTTCCACCAGCGCTTGCCGGCCTGACGAAGCGGAGCGGTTGATTGTGATTGAAAACTGACCCTGCCCCTGTCAGGGTCAGTATCACTATGCAACGCACAAGTTTTTCCCATATTGACTGTCCCATCGCCCAATGTCTTGAGGCGGTTGGTGACTGGTGGTCCATGATGATTATCCGCGACGCCATGCTCGGTGTTCAGCGGTTCGAGGATTTTCAGGATCGCCTCGGCATTGCCCGCAACATCCTCTCACAGCGCCTGAAAAAGCTGGTGGCCGAGGGCATCTTGCGCCGCCGGGAATATCAGCAGCGCCCGCGCCGGGTGGAATATGTCCTGACAGCCAAGGGCCGTGACCTGTTTCCACTGATTGCCACCATGGTCGAATGGGGCCGCAAATGGGGCAAGGACGGCCTTGGCAGCACCCAACAACTGGCCTTCCCGGATACCGGTGACCTCGCCAGCGCACGGGTAGTGGATGAGACGGCGGGCCGGGCCATCGATCTGTCGACTGTAGTGCTGTTCGATACGGTTAAAGGCAGGCCGATCCGCCCAACCACGCGGCGCAATAACTGAGTTGGCTCAAATTTAGGGGGCAGGCTTCGCGGCTGGTTTGGGCGCGCAATTATCATCGGAATCAACTGGCCGTCCGAAGGTCATCTCGCTGTAGGTAATCGTAACCCGCAAATCGCGCCATTTGCCGATTTTCTCAGCATTGATAGTGACCATGCCTTCGGTGGAGACTTCAGACAGATCGGTATTCAATCCGCTCTGCAGGATTTCATCCATCAGCGATGGCTGGATAACCGGTGGTGGGCCAAGCGCGGCAACGGCGGCGGCCGTCACGTCATAGCCGATACGATCCTTGAACTCATCCTCGACCCGTGTGCCCATTTCCATCCGGGCAAGCTGGTGGGCGTGGAGCACCTTCTCACGATCACCGCTGGCGATCATGGCTTCGCGTGCCTCGATGGCCATTTCCGTCATGTCGTTCAGATACTCATCCGGCCGACCGGCATCTTCCAGCCGCAGGGCGGTCATGGCGACATATTCGAGACCGGTCTTGCCGATCAGGCCCTTTGGGCGGTGCCGTTTGGCATAATCATTGTTCGGGGTACCGTAGGAGCAGGCGATCAGGTTCGCCTTCTGCTTCATGTCCAGCGATTGGCCGATATAGTACTTGCTCTCCGGATTGGCGAGGAAGGTCAGGGCCGGCACCTTGACGCCGTCACCGATCTCCGCCTGCACAATCTGGCGGCGATAAAGGCATTGCATGCATTCAGGGGTTTCCTGTGCATGTACCTCGTTGAGCATCAGCGCGGCGGTCTCTTCCGGTGCAAAATAGACGATGCCCGGCAGGCGGCTGCCCTTGTGTGGCTCCAGCCCGAGGGTCAGACCCGGGGACTTCTCCGTACCGCGATAATAGATGTCATTGAGCGAGAAATCTCGCCGGAAGCCATGGATGGCCGAGGCGTGACGCTCAGTCTGTCCCGGTGGCGGGTTGGCGCAGATCGAGCCATAGGCAAATATAAAAATGCCACGCTCCCCGGTCACGGGATGCGTGGTCATCAGGGCATCGAGGGGTGGCTTGGTACCGCCCGGCCATGTGCGACCGACAACCGGCGCGTTTGGCGCGTCGTCGTCAAAGTCATCATGGTTGGCGGCTGGTTCAGCCATGCTTTTGCCTATCCGGTTATGGCATACGCTCTATGCATTAAAAGCATAGATAGCGGATAAGAAAGCCCGAAATGTGCAGTGCACAAAAATGCATTTTTTTCCGGGGAAAGCCTGATTTCTCGGCATTGACCTACATGCCCGGACGGCGAATTTGACGCTGCTCATTCACCTTTGGCACCGCAGGATCGGTAATGGACGGGTCTGGGGTGGCATCCAGCCCGGCACCTGCGGCCCGTTTCCGGCGCCAGTCATTCAGCTTGTCAGCCGGAACGACAACCGCGTTTTTGCCCAGCCCGCTGGCTGTCAGTGTGTTGTTAGATGGCATGATCTGCGGCAGCCCCATATCGGCGACAGCCGCCGCGGCAATCTTGCTGCCGATCCGGTCGCTGAACGCGGCCTCAACCTTGGTGCCGACCTCCATGCGAGATAGTTGCTCGGCCTTCATCCGCTCGACCTTGTCATCGCTGTGGATCATCGCCTCGCGCTTCTGCACCGCCAGTTCGGTCAGCTCAGAGAGATAGGCATCGGCATTGCCGGATTCCTCCAGCCGCAATGAGGTCATGGCGAGATATTCCAGATCGGTCTTGCCAATGGTCATGCCGCTGCGGTTGCGCTTGGCATAGTCATTGTTCGGAATGCCGTAGGAGCGGGCGATCTTGGCGGCCTTTTCATCCATGCTCATGCTGTCGCCGACATAGAGCTTGCTGTCAGGATTGGCGACAAAAGCAAGGGCTGGCACCTTGTGGCCACCCTCGATGCCGGTTTCCACCACCCGGCGCTGATAGATATCTTCCATACCGCGCGGGGTTTCCTGTTTCAGCACCTCGGTCAGCATTTCCTGAGCACTCGCCTCGGGCGCGAAATAGACCGCACCCGGCACCTTGCCGCCCTCATGTGGGTCGAGGCCGAGGGTCAGACCCGGCTCGGCCTTGGTGCCGCGATAGAAAATGTCCTGCACCGCGAAGTCGCGGCGGAAGCCGGTGATATGGGTATCATGGCGCTCGGTCTGGCCCGGTGGGGCATTGGCCACCAGTGAGCCATAGCCGAAAATGAAGATACCGCGCTCGCCGGTCTTCGGATGGGTAGTCATCAGTTCCGCAAGCGGCGGGCTGGAGCCACCGGGCCAAGTCTGGCCGATTACCGGCTCGGACGGTGAAGATGCGTGATCGTCAGTGTTTTTACCCTTGGCAGGATCGGCCATGTTGTTCCCTCAACCCCCATTGAACGAAATCGATAAGGTTTAAACTATCTGATACACAAGAAAGTGATAACAGCCATGCACAAACCGCATTCGTCATTTGGGCGGATTGCTTTCCATACTGGGCTTGATTGCTGGAAATGCTTGCTCTATAAGCACGCGGTCTGAATAACCCGTTTGGGTGTTCGGATAATCAGTTATGAGCGTCATGGCGATTGGCGACGATCCACCGGATCGATTGCCAGGGCATGCCTCGCCGCTCTGAAGTTTAGCCTTAATGGAGAACAAAATGCCCAAAATGAAAACGCGAAGCAGCACCAAAGGCCGCTTCAAGCTTACCGCCAGTGGTAAGGTGAAAGGCCGCAACGCCTTCCGCAGCCACATGATGGAAAACAAATCACAGAAAATGAAGCGCCAGTCTCGTGGTGCTAAAATCCTTGCTGATGGTGATGCACGCGCAGTGACGCGGCACATGATGCCATACGGCAAGAAGTTCAGTTAAGCCAGGGAAGGGATAAAGACATGGCACGTGTAAAACGCGGTGTGACCACCCACGCCCGGCATCGTAAAATTATCAAAGCTGCAAAAGGTGCGCGGGGTCGTCAAAAAAACACCTTCCGCGCGGCTAACCAGCGGGTTGAGAAAAACGGTCAGTACGCATACCGCGACCGCCGCCAGAAGAAGCGTCAGTTCCGCGCTCTCTGGATCCAGCGTATCAACGCCGGCGCTCGCCTCAACGGCATGACCTATTCTGCCCTGATGAACGGCCTCAACAAGGCTGGCATCGAGCTTGACCGCAAGGTTCTGTCTGACATCGCTATCCACGATGCTGCAGGCTTTACTGCCCTGGTCGAGCAAGCGAAGGCAGCTCTCGACCAGGCAGCATAAGCCGGTCCAGCCGAGCAACGGTATCTGCGGCGCATTCGGGTAACACCCGCGCCGCAATATCGATGATAGAACAACAAGGTCTCGGCTACCGCCGGGGCCTTTTTGTTTATTGACGCGAATTTCCACGACACCAACCGATTGAACGAGATGACATCGATGCTCGACCAGGCAGCGCAACTGAAAGATCAGTTGCTGGAGAAGATCGAAACCGCCGCCGATATGTCCACCCTTGAGGATGTGCGCGTGACCGCCCTTGGCAAGAAGGGGCAACTCACCGAACTGATGAAGGGGCTGGGCAAGCTCGACCCGGAGGAGCGCAAATCCACCGGACAGGCGCTCAATCAGGTGAAGCAGGCAATCGCCGAAGCGCTCGAGCAGCGTCAGGAAAGCCTCAAGGCATCCGAGATGGAAGCCAAGCTGGCGGCCGAAAAGATTGATATGAGCCTGCCGGTGCGTCCTGAGCGTGAGGGCCGTATCCATCCGATCAGCCAGACGATTGAGGAATGCATTGCGATCTTTGCCGAGATGGGCTTCGTCGTCGGTGAAGGCCCGGATATCGAGAATGACTGGCTGAACTTCGGTGCGCTCAATATTCCGCCCGAGCACCCGGCACGGCAGATGCACGACACCTTCTATATGCCGAAGGCCGAGGGCGGTGAGGACGATGGTATGGAGCGCGTGCTGCGCACCCACACCTCACCGGTGCAGATCCGCTCCATGACCTCAATGCAGCCGCCGATCCGTGTGATCGCGCCGGGCCGCACCTATCGCTCGGATTACGACATCACCCATACCCCGATGTTCCATCAGATCGAGGGCATCGTGATCGACAAGGCCACCAATTTTGGTCACCTGAAAGGCTGTCTGGAAGAATTCTGCCGGACCTTCTTCGAGATTGATGACCTGCCGCTGCGCTTCCGCCCGAGCTACTTCCCGTTCACCGAGCCATCGGCAGAGGTTGATATCGGCTGCCGTCGTGGCGGTGGCAAGCTGGAGCTTGGCCCCTATGGCGACTGGCTGGAAATCCTCGGTTCCGGCATGGTGCACCCGAAAGTGATCGCGAATTGCGGCCTCGACCCGAATGAGTATCAGGGCTTTGCCTTCGGTATGGGGATCGAGCGTATCGCCATGCTGAAATACGGCATCCCCGACCTGCGCACCTTCTTCGAGAGTGATCTGCGCTGGCTCAAGCATTACGGCTTTGTACCGCTGGCCCGCCCCAATGTTGCCTTCGGCCTGAGCGGATAAAGGATACTGACCCGATGAAATTCCCCCTTTCCTGGCTCCGTGAATATCTCGACACCACGGCCTCTATCGAGGAACTGTCTGTGGCCCTGACCTCGCTCGGTCTTGAGGTCGACGGCATTGATAACCCGGCGGACAAGCTGCGTGGTTTCCGTATCGCCCAGATCGAGGATGCCAGCCAGCACCCCGATGCCGACAAGCTGCAAGTCTGCCGCGTCAATACCGGCGATGAAGTCATTCAGGTGGTCTGTGGCGCACCCAATGCCCGCACCGGTCTCAAGGGCGTGTTCGCGCCGAGCGGCACCCATGTGCCCGGCATCGACCTGACCCTGAAAGCCACCAAAATTCGCGGTGTCGAGAGCAACGGCATGATGTGCTCCGAGCGTGAGCTGGAGCTGTCTGACGAGCATAACGGCATCATCGACCTGCCAGAGGATGCACCGATCGGTACCCCTTATGTGGAATATGCCGGTCTGGATGATGCGGTGTTCGAGATCGGCCTGACCCCGAACCGTGGCGACTGTGCCGGCATCTACGGCATTGCCCGTGATCTGGCAGCCAAGGGCATCGGCACCCTGAAGCCACTGCCCGGCGAGCCGGTTGCCGGCAAGTTCGACAACCCGGTCAGCATCACCATCCGACCTGAGGCACAGGCAGGCTGCCCGGCCTTTGCCGGTCGTCTGATCCGTGGCGTCAAGAACGGCCCGTCGCCCGAATGGCTGCAAAAGCGGTTGAAGGCAATCGGCCTGCGCCCGATTTCCGTGCTGGTCGATATCACCAACTTCTTCACCCACGGCATGGCCCGTCCGCTGCACGTTTTTGATGCGGGCAAGCTCAGCGGTGGCATTCAGGTCGGCATGACCGATGGCAGCGAGAAATTCGATGCCCTGAATGACAAGTCCTACGAAGTACCTGCCGGTCTGGTCGGTATCTTTGACGACAGCGGCTTCCTCGGCCTCGGCGGTATTGTTGGCGGCGTGTCCTCCAGCGTTGATGACGAGACAACCGATGTGCTACTGGAATGCGCCCTGTTCGATCCGATCAAGATCGCCGAAGCCGGTCGCGCGCTGCAGATCGACAGCGATGCCCGCTATCGTTTCGAGCGCGGTGTCGATCCGGCCAGCATGGCAATCGGTATCGAACTCGCAACCTCGATGATCCTCGAGCTGTGCGGTGGTGAGCCGAGCAATGTGATGATTGCCGGTCAGGTGCCGGTGGTAGATCGTGAGATTGCCTATCGTCCCGAGCGGACCGAAAGCCTCGGCGGCCTGTTTGTCGAGCTTGACGAGCAACGCCAGATCCTCGAGCGCCTCGGTTTCGCCGTTGATGGTTCCGGTCCGGTATGGGGTGTGAAAGCCCCAAGCTGGCGCCCCGACATTGAGGGCGAAGCGGATATCGTTGAGGAAGTCCTGCGTGTTCATGGCTATGAGCGCGTTCCCGCCGTACCGATGCTACGTGAAAAGGTGGTGGCTGATGTTGCTGTCGGCCTTGAACGCCAACGCTCAGGGCTGGTGCGTCGCGCACTGGCATCCCGTGGTCTTGACGAGGCGGTGACCTGGTCCTTCCTCGCACCCGCCCGTGCCGATCTGTTTGGCGGTGTCGGTCCTGACCTGCACATCGTCAACCCGATCTCTACCGACCTTGCGGTGATGCGCCCGAGCCTGCTGCCGAACCTGATGGAGGCGGCAGGCCGTAACGCAGACCGCGGCATGGCCGATATCGCCCTGTTCGAGGTCGGCCCGGCCTATCAGAGCGCCGATGAGAAAGGCCAGCGTCTGGTTGCTGCCGGTGTTCGCCTCGGTCAGGCCCGTCCACGCAACTGGGCCGATCCGGCCCGGCCCGTTGATGCCTTCGATGCCAAGGCGGATGTGCTGGCGGCCCTTGCCGCAGCCGGTCTGCCAACCGACAACCCTCAGATGAGCACCGATGCCAGTGGCTGGTATCACCCCGGTCGCTCCGGTGTGTTCCGTCTCGGCAAGAACGTGCTCGCCGAGTTCGGTGAGGTGCATCCGAGCGTGCGTGAAGCCTTTGATATCGATCAGCCGCTGGTTGCCTTCGAGGTCTATATCGATGCCGTACCGGTGCCGAAGAAAAAGACCGGTCCGGCGCGCCCGACGCTCAATCGCTCGCAGTTCCAGCCGGTATCCCGCGACTTCGCCTTTGTGGTCGAGGACAGCGTCAGCGCCGACAAGGTGCTGCGCGCAGCCATGTCAGCGGACAAGAAGCTGATCGCCGGTACCGAACTGTTTGACGTCTATGCCGGTAAAGGTGTCGCAGAGGGGCACAAATCCCTCGCTATCAGCGTTACCCTGCAACCGGTTGAGGCAACCCTGACGGATGCCGAGATCGAAACGGTCGCGAAAGCGGTTGTCGCCAGTGTTGAAAAACAGACCGGCGGCAAACTGCGCTAAATTATTACGGAACAGCATGTTATGCTGACCCTTCAACGGTCGTTGGCAGCTTGCGGATCACCATGACGGATGATGATACTGATCGTCTGATGAACAGCCTGTTACAGATGGGCTATCATCAGAAATCAGACAAGGCAGCAGATAAAAAGCCGCTCAAGGAAGGGGCTGATCTGCCATTGCTGAAGCGCAAGGTGCCGAAAGACGACCTTGAGGATCGTGATCCGCTCAAGAAACCCGTCCGCGCGACCGCCATGCCAATCGCCCGTGATGGCAAGGGCAAGCCAACTGCCAAAAAACAGCTGTCCCGTGATGCTCTCAAAGACAAACCGAACAGCCTGCGTCCACGCAAGGCCAGTCAGGTCATTCCACCGTCAGAACGGATGACCGAGCGGCGCTCCCGCCTGATCCGGGAGCTTGAGGCCGGGCGCGAGGCAGCCTTTGATGGCCAGTCGGATCGTGGTCTCGGTGACGCCAACGATCTGGAGAAAGCGGACCTTCTGAGCCGCATCGTGCGCGACCGCAAGGCCGAGCCGGAAGCATCGAAACCCGTTGCGGCGGAAAAACCCGCTGCCAAAGCCGCTCCTCAGGAAAGCCTGCGCGATCTTGCGGCCACCAAGACACCAGCCGAGGAATACCGCCGCCGCCGCAAGCTGCTGGCCCATGACCTGCAAATCGGCCCGGATGGGCTGGACACAAAATTCGCCCGCTACGACCGACGCAAACAGGCGGTATTCTTTGCCGAAATGCTGGCGGCACGGCAATTCGACACCTTCTCCAGCGACCGCATCTGGCGTGCTGCACGGATGGAGAGCCGGGTTACCTTTCTGAATGCCATTCTGCACATCCATTCCAAGGTGCATGGCTTTACCGCCTCGAAGCTCGATGACCGCTTCTATGAGGACATCAGCAATATGCCAAGCTCCTCGGCCAATTTCACCGGCATCACCAGCTTTGACCGGGAGCGCGGCATCATCCTGCTCTATCCGCCGTTCTGGAATAATGCCGTGAAGTTTCAGGACATGGTGCGGGAATGTATCGAGCAGAATACCCGCTATCATGTGCGCCAGATGGCCCAGCTGATCAGCAACCGGATTATGAAGCCCGATGACCCGCGCTTCGGTCAGGCGAGCCTGTTCAATATCCAGATCGATACCTTCGACGACATGGTCAATGCCCTCAGCATGGAGGCACGTATCGCCGGTGAGCGGATCGAGACCAAACAGTTCGTGCCGGCGGAGGAGATGGGCTTCGATGTCTATGCCAAGCAATCAGCGCAATCGGTTTATGACCAGCTGGTCGATCTGATCGATGAACCCGACAGCGGTGATACCGGACGATAGACAGCAGACATGGCCGACCCGATCCCGATGACCCAGCGCCTGCGCATTGCCATCCACCGTGATGATGGCACGATGCAGGTGCTCGGCACCCTGAAACTGGCGCGGGGCTACAAGCTCAGCATTGATCAGGCCGAGGGCGGTTCCGACATGGTGCTGCAACGGTTATGCGACAAGTATAACGGGCTGGACCGGCTGCATCGCGATACCCCGGCCCCGGACGGCAACCCGCTGGAAAGCTGGTCACAGATCATCGGCCGTCAGGATGCGGGCTTTGCCGATGCGCTGATCGAGAAGATCACCGAGGATTTCGGCCTTGAGGTCAACCGGGTCTGATCCGCCGGAAACAACGCCACTCCACGCAGGTTGCTTGACGGTCACCACGCAATCACCCATGCTTAACCCCATGAATGAACGGGGATTATTAAGGCCACCTATTTTCTGGGATGTGCAGCGGGTAACCGCCTCCGGTGAGGCTGTTGCGCTCGGTCGCCTGTGCCTTGATACGGACCATGTGCTGCGGATCGTCTCCACAGGCGGTGATGCGACCGACCATCCCCTGCAACCGGTGGTGAATGCCATCAACCGGCAGGACGAACTCGACGAAAAGATCATCGACCCCGACCGTCCACACACCAGTCTGGCGCTGATGACCCCGCGCGGCCATGACGACTTTCCGCGACTGGTTGAGCAGCATCTGGCTGCTGCCATGCTGCGTCTGACACGGCTTGATGCCGAGCTGATCGAGACGGAGGTGCTCGATGGCTAGGGCACGGGCGCAGGATATGGGTGAATGGCGCGCGGCCAATACCGGCCGTACGCAGACCACCAGCGCTGGTCCCGACCAGATTGACGATATTCGCGATATCGGAAAACTCGCCACCGCCTTCGAGGCGCGGATGCTGGTTGGTCGGCGCGGCCCCCTGCCGAATATGGACAACACCATCAGTGCCCTGACCGATCCCGGCAACAGCACTGATCAGAAACGGCAACTGGCGGAAATGGTCGTCGGCGGGATGAGCATGCGGGAACTGTCCGATCTGGGCAGTCATCAGCAGCAACCGCTGGTCGAGGCGCTGAAGGATGCGCCATTCGATTATGGCGGTCCCCGCGACACGCTGCTGCGTGCCATCGCCAATGATGCACCAGCACTTGAAGCAGAAACGGGCAAGCTGCGGGAATATCTGCAGGTTGTGCGCGATGACCCGGCAATCGCCGATGCCCGCCAGAACTGGGAAGGACTGTCAGGCGATCAACGCTGGGAGGTTTTCGAGCAGATTGCCAGCCATCACGCCCGGATTTTCGACTATCCGCGCCCACAGATGCAGCCCTATGAGAAACCGCGTGAACCCTATGATGCCACCCGGTTTATCTATGAATTCGGTGAATACCAAAGTCCGGCCATGGGTGGCCCGCCGGCAGGGGCCTTGCGGTTCAACAAGGACGCCCATCATCTGGAGAAATTCGAACGTTCCTTCAAGCACCTGACCCATGAGCTGACCCATGCCCGTGATGTGGCCATGGATATGAAACTGCAGTCCGGGGAGATAAAACCGGACAGCCATACCGGTCGTCAGATTGGCCGGATGCAGGCCGATTTTGCCAATGGTCGCGCGAGCCGGAGCCAACGGCTGATGGCCGGGCGTATCCCCTATGAATATCAGGCGACGGAACAGCATGCGGTGGTGATGGCCGAGGCGGCCCATAACGGCCTCGTCGATCCGAAACATGATGTGGCGGTAACCCTGCGCAGCATCACCAGCCGTGCCGACGATCCGGCATCTCCCGGTGTGCCGATCATCAAGAAATTGCCTGATGGCGTTAGTCGACCACGCGGACATCTGTCCGTGACTGTCGACAGTATCAAAAACTGGCGTGACGGGCGCAAACCTGCTCCGTCCCTACCGTCACCAGGTTTTGCCCCGGGTTGATACAGCCCCACACAGATCGAAAGCACTATCCTATGTCTCATCCAGCCATCCAGCCCGGCTACGTGGCTGTTATTACCGGTGCCGCCAGCGGTATCGGCCTTGCCGCCGCGCACCGGTTCGGTGCGGCGGGCATGAAGGTCGTGCTCGCCGACCTGCCCGGTGCAGCGCTGGGCGAAGCGGCGGGCCAGCTGATAGCTGACGGGATCGATGCCACGGCTCAGGCGACGGATGTCTCCGACCGCGCGCAGATCATGCGTCTGAAACAGGCGGCAGATGCTCTCGGTCGGGTTGCCGTGCTGATGTGCAATGCCGGACGCGAAGGCAGTGGTGGACTCGCCGCCGGGCCGGAGCGCTGGCAGCAAACCCTCGATACCAATCTCTGGGGCGCCATCCATTGCCTGCAGGTGTTCCTGCCCGACATGATCGCCGCCGATCATCCGGGTGCGGTTATCTGCACCGGCTCGAAACAGGGCATCACCCTGCCGCCGGGCAATACCGCCTATAATGTCAGCAAGGCAGCGCTCAAGGCACTGACGGAATCCGTCGCCCATGATCTGGTGCAGGAGACCGGCAAGCGGATTACGGCGCATTTGCTGATCCCCGGCTTTACCTATACCGGCCTGACCCGCGCCCGCGGCGTGACGGAGAAGCCCGAGGGTGCCTGGACGCCGGAACAGGTGGCGGATTTCATGCTCAAGGGCATGGCAGCGGGCGATTTCTATATTCTCTGCCCGGATAACGAGGTGGACCGGGAAACCGATCTCAAGCGCATGCGCTGGAATATCGGGGATATTCTGGAGAACCGCCCGGCCCTGTCGCGCTGGCATCCCGATTACGCCGATGCCTTCAAACGCTACATGGAACAGGATGACTGAACAGCTGACTGGGGACCGTTGATCGGCCTCAGTGCGCTTTAGTGCGCTGACGCCCAGCTTTCGGCCTGATTGGCTTCGACCTCGAGCGGGACATCGAGCGTCGCTGATTTCGACATGATCTTGCGGATCAAGGCCAGCGCCTGTTCGGCCTCATCCACCGGTGCCTCGAAGATCAGTTCGTCATGGACCTGCAGCAGCATCCGGGTTTTCAGACCAGCCTCGGCAAGTGCTCCGGGCAGGCGCATCATCGCCCGCTTGATGATATCGGCGGCGGTACCCTGCAGCGGTGCGTTGATCGCCTGACGCTCGGCAAAAGCGCGGCTCGCCGGGTTCTTGTCCTGAATGCCGGGGACATAGCAGCGCCGCCCGAACAGGGTCTCAACATAGCCATGCTCGCGGGCATATTCCTTGGTGTCTTCCATGAACTCAGTGAGTTCGGAGAACCGGCCCAGATAGGCGTCGATATAGGCCTTGGCCTCGCCCATCGGTACCTGAATCTGTTTCGCCAGACCGAAGGCGCTGATGCCATAGATGATGCCGAAATTGATCGCCTTGGCGCGGCGGCGCAGTTCCGGGGTCATCTCATCGAGTGGTACGTCGAAAACCTGTGATGCAGTTGCCGCGTGAATGTCGATGCCATTGCGAAACGCATCTTTCAGTGCCTCGATGCCCGCCATATGGGCGGCAAGGCGCAACTCGATCTGGGAATAGTCAGCCGCGATCAGCACATGGCCCTTGGGCGCGACAAAGGCCGTGCGGATCTTGCGGCCTTCCTCGGTACGGATCGGAATGTTCTGCAGGTTCGGATCGGATGAGGACAGGCGGCCGGTATTGGTCGCCGCCATGGAGAACGAGGTATGCACCCGGCCATCGACAATGTCGTCCTGCAACGCGTCGGTATAGGTGCTCTTCAGCTTCGACAGCGAGCGCCATTCCAGCAGCTTGGCCACCACCTCATGCTGATCGGCCAGCGGCTCCAGCACATCGACGGCGGTTGACCAGACACCGGTTTTGCTCTTCTTGCCACCGGGCAGGCCGAGATTGTCGAACAGCACTTCACCCAGCTGTTTCGGTGATCCGAGGTTGAATTCGGTACCCGCGAGCTTGTGCACCTCGCCCTCAAGCACCTGCAGGCGCTTGGCGAAATCCTCGCTCATGCTGCGCAGGATGCCCGCATCAACAGCGATACCGGCCAGTTCCATGGCACCGATCACCGGCACCAGTGGCCGCTCGATCCGCTCATAGACATAGGCCATCCTGTCCGCCGCCAGACGCGGTTTCAGGATGCGGTGCAGGCGCAGGGTTGCTTCGGCATCCTCGGCGGCATAGCCGGTAGCGGTCGGGATATCGACCTGATCGAAGGTGATCTGTTTCTTGCCCTTGCCGACCACGCTCTCGAATTTCACCATCTCATGATCGAGATAGAGCAGCGCGAGGTTGTCGAGGGCATGGCTGTGTTGGCTACCGTCGAGCACATAGGACAGCAGCATGGTGTCATCGACCGGGGCCACGTCGACGCCCTGCCGTTTCAGCAACTGCCAGTCATATTTGAAATTATGCCCGATCTTAAGGACCGCCGGGTCTTCAAGCACCGGTTTCAGCGCGGCAATGACGTCGGCCATGGGCAGTTGCCGGATATCGTCGCCATCCTTCTGCTCAAGCAGGTCCTGCACCTGTTCATGCTGCAGCGGGATATAGGCACCGCCGGTGGGCTTGGCCGCCAGACAGATACCGACCAGCTTGGCGGTCGGGGCATGCAGGCTGTTGGTTTCGGTATCAATCGCGAGGAAGCCGCTGTCATAGGCATCGGCGATAATCGCCTCCAGCGCTGCCATCTCGCTGATCGTGGCGAAGCTGCACTCGCTGATCGGCGGCAGCTTTTCCGTTTTTGCAGTCGCAGCCGATCCGACGGGCTGTGCCGTGCTCTGTGCTGGCGCTTCCTCAACCGGTGGCAGATCATCGACACTGCCATCGGTCAGCCGCTCAACCACCCGTGTGGTCAGGGTCTTGAAGTTCTGTTCACGCAGAAAACCGCCCAGTTGTTCAGCCGTCGGCTTATGGGCAATCAGACTGTCGAGCGGTTGCGGTACCGGGGTGTCCTTATCGAGGGTCACCAGCTTCATCGAGACACGCGCCTGTTCGGCAAACTCGATCAGGTTCTCACGCCGCTTGTTCTGTTTGATCTCGCCAGCCCGCTCCAGCAGGGTTTCGAGATCGCCATATTCCTGGATCAGCAGGGCAGCGGTCTTGATGCCAATGCCCGGCACGCCCGGAATGTTGTCGGTACTGTCACCGGCCAGTGCCTGTACATCAACCACACGTTCAGGCTCAACGCCGAACTTCTCGAACACCTCTTCCGGGCCTGAGCGCTTGTTCTTCATGGTGTCGAACAGGCTGACCCGGTCATCGACCAGCTGCATCAGGTCCTTGTCGGAGGAGACGATAATCACTTCCTGATCCCGCTCACGCGCCTGTCTGGTATAGGCGGCGATCAGGTCGTCAGCCTCGTAGCCCTCAAGCTCGATCGACGGCAGAGCAAATGCCCGCACGGCATCGCGGATCAGGCCGAATTGCGGGCGCAGGTCTTCCGGCGGTGCCTCGCGGTTCGCCTTGTACTCGGGATAGATTTCGTTGCGGAAGGTGTTGGATTTGGCGTCAAAGATAACGCCGATATTATGCGCGTCGAAATCGGTCAGCAGCTTCAGCAGCATGTTGCAGAAGCCATAGACCGCGTTCACCTGCGTGCCATCGGCACGGTTCATCGACGGCAGGGCGTGATAGGCACGGAAGATAAAGCCCGATCCATCGACGAGATAGAGCGGTTTGGATGGATCGTATTTGGCCGGATCGGTCATGCTTAATGGCTGACCTTCGCGCCTTCTTTCAGAACATAGCGGCGACCGCAATAGGGGCAGTCGATCTGGCCAGCCCGCTCAATGGTCAGATAGACGCGCGGGTGGCCGAGGGGGCCATTCCCGCCATCACAGGCAATCTGGGCGGTATCAACTTCAACAATTTCAACGGGCTGGCGCATGTTTCAATCCGGTATGCAATCAGGATTAGGCAGGATGAGGCGAGAAACGCTTCGGACAATAAACTACCCAAAAGATCACAACGGGGGGTGTGATCGGGTTATGCTAGGCCTTATATAGCCTTAAACGACGGCGATAAAGCCCGAGCACACATCCATTCCTGTCATTGATTGATTTTATTATGAGCAAGTCATCCCCCGATTACGCCGTCGAGGTCAAAAACCTCGTCAAAACCTACCCTGCAGCGGGCAAGGCACCAGCGAAACAGGCACTGAAAGGCATTGACCTCGCGGTCGAGCGCGGCTCGATGTTTGCGCTTCTGGGACCAAATGGCGCGGGCAAATCGACCCTGATCAATATTCTGGCCGGGCTGGTGCGTCGCACTTCCGGTGAGTCTAAGGTCTGGGGTTATGACACCGAGACCGAGGCCCGCATGGCCCGTGCCGCCATCGGTGTGGTGCCGCAGGAACTGAACATGGACGCCTTTTTCACGCCGTCCGAGATGCTGGACCTGCAGGGCGGCCTCTACGGTGTGCCGAACCGGGAGCGCCGGACCAAAGAGCTGCTGGAGCTGGTTGGCCTCGCTGACAAGGCCGACACCTATGCCCGCAACCTGTCCGGCGGGATGCGACGCCGGTTGATGGTCGCCAAGGCTATGGTACATACGCCACCCGTGCTGGTGCTTGATGAGCCGACCGCCGGGGTTGATATCGAATTGCGCCAGATGTTGTGGGAGAATGTCCGCGAGTTGAACCGCAAGGGCGTAACCGTGGTGCTGACCACCCACTATCTCGAGGAAGCAGAAGAGCTCTGCGACACCATCGCCATCATCAATCATGGCGAAGTGGTGGCCTGTGAGCCGAAACGCAAGCTGCTCGGTCGGATCGACCAGAAGGAAGTGGTCATCACCCTCGACCGCGATCTCGACGCCGTGCCCGAAACATGCCGTCAGTTCGAGGATGTTACGCTTGAGGGCCGCGAACTGATCATCCGCTATCGCCGTTCCCACGCAACGGTCGGGTCGATCCTTGAGGCACTGGGTCAGTCCGGCATCGGCATTGCCGATATCACCACCCGTGAGGCCGATCTCGAGGATATCTTCCTTGAGCTGACCCGTCGCAAGGCTGCTGCCTGATGATCGGGGGGCGAGCGTTACGGACAGCCTTGCTGACGATCGCCCTTGGTGCCCTCACCACGCTCGGTGCCTGTGCGCCGGATTTTCGCCCCATGGGACCGGCAATCGGCCCAGCGCACCTGACCGATGATGCGATCATCACCGCCGACGGTGCCCGACTGCCACTGCATGTCTGGCCTGCCACCGGGGAGACCCGCGCGGTTATCCTCGCGCTTCACGGCTTTACCGATTACAGCAACGCCTTCGCCCTGCCGGCAAGTGCGTGGTCCACGGTCGGTATCACCACCTATGCCTATGATCAGCGCGGCTTCGGTGCCGCGGAGCCGCATCTGCGCTGGGCCGGGGCGGAAACCTACACCAATGACGCCCGTACCGCCCTGTCGGTGATCCGTCGTGCCCATCCCGATGTGCCGCTCTACCTGCTGGGTGAGAGCATGGGCGGGGCGGTGGCCATACTGGCGGTGACCGAGACCGAAACTGCCGGTGACATTGCCGATGGCATGATCCTGATTGCACCCGGCATGCTCGACCGCCCGGAACTGAGCGAGGCCGAACGCACCTTCCTCGATATCGGTGCCCATACCCTGCCATGGGCAATGAGCGGCAAACGCGGCATTACCGTCTGGCCGACCGACAATCTGGCACTGCTGAGACAAATGGCACAGGACCCGCTGATGCAGCGCGAGGTACGCTTCGACCAGATTTACGGTCTGCTGAACATGCTGGAAAAATCCACCCGGCGGATACGGCGGATCGACCTGCCGACACTGGCGCTGTTCGGGGGCAAGGACGAGATATTGCCGCCCGGTGCAGCCGATTATTTCGAGCAACAGACCATCGCCCAGATGGCCCGCGGCACCGTTCGGACCGAGCGGATACCCGGTGCCTATCACATGCTCTTGCGTGACAAGGACGCCACCAGCCGTCATGATCGTATCGGCGCCTGGGTTTTTGACCTGCCCCCGGTCAAGCACAATGCCACTATCGGTATGGATATGGATGCTGACGCAACCAATGCCGATACCGAACAGATGGCATTGCATCAGGATTGACCTGATACCGGACTGGAGGGGGAGGACTGCTGCATCATGGACCTGACGATCCGGCCGTTCCGCAATCAGGATGCGGAGGCCATATCGCTGCTGTACCGGGTTTCGGTTGAACAGCTCGGCAGCCGTTATTACGCCCCGGCACAGATTACGGCATGGGCATCCCTGACACCGGAGCCGCAACGGCTGGTCGAGCAGATGCGCGACGGTCGCCTGCGGCTGCTGGCCGTGGATGGTGGCGACCGGGTGCTGGGCTTTGCTGATCTGGAATATGGCGGCGACGGCTCGGGCCATCTGGACTATTTCTATATCCACCCCGATGCCGCCAAATGCGGCGTTGGCCGGGCGCTCTGTGCGGCGATCGAACAGGCCGCCAACAACGCCGGGTTGTCCCTGATCGATGCCGAGGCGAGCGAGGCGGCAAAGGCGTTTTTCATCCGTCAGGGCTATCAGGAGCGTCAGCGCCGCGATCTGATGCTCGGCGATGTGCCGATCCATAATTACGCCATGCGCAAGACCTTGATCTGACTGCGCAACAGACCGGAGATGATTTTCTGCACATGAAGCGGCAAGCGATGCTTGGCAATCCGCATCCACGTCGCTATGTTGCGCCCCATGCGCGCCCGTAGCTCAGCTGGATAGAGCGCTGCCCTCCGGAGGCAGAGGTCAGAGGTTCGAATCCTCTCGGGCGCGCCATCTTGTTTTCACCCTCGTCAGTTTCGCTCAACACCTTGAATGGCAAGGTCAGAGCGGCGGTTCGAAACCCTTCGTTCCTGACATAGGCCAGCTTGTCGGCAAATGTCAGTTTGAGCACCGCACGCTTGTCTTCAATTCGGTCGGAATCCCATAGCCTGTGCGGGTTTGACAGGAACTCGATAGCGGTTCGAAATGTTTCGTCAAAGTCCCATTTGGGTTTGCCGTTTTCAGTGATTTTTTCTTTCAGCTCAATTTGCCGCTTCTCAAGATCGGTAACGCGCTTTTCATAGGCGCTGATCAGCGTATCGCTGCTGGCATCGACAATGCGGTCCAGCAGTTGAGAAACCTGCTTATCGAGCTTCTTCAACTCATCCTTCATCATGCGCACCAGAGCCGTTGATTGGCTCAGGCGGCGCTCCCACAAATCCTTGAACATATCAAAGACCAGATGACATAGCCCCTCAGCCGGTTGTGCCTGATCCAGAAGCGCCTCAAAGGCGGTTTCCAGCTCATCCTTGCGGATCGACTTCCGATTGCTGACACAGCCCCTCTCAAAGCACATGTAATAGGCATAGCGCTGTGATCGGCCCTTGGACCAGGCACCGGATAAGGGTTTGCCGCAATCGCCACAGGTCACAAAGCCCCGCAGCGGAAAATCCGCATGAAGATTGGTTTTAGCGGGCACTTTGGGCGTGTCGGTCAGGCGCTCTTGTATCTTCTGGTAGCATTCAAAGCTCACCAGTGGCTCGTGATGGCCCTTGCGCAGCTTTACATCCCACTTCGGCACTTCGATATACCCGGCATAGATCGGACGCCTTAGAAGATCACGCACCCGCTCGTAGCGTATCTCGCCATTGGGCAGGTCTTTTGGATAGTAAGGCTGGCTTTCCAGAAAGCGTTTTACCTCGGCCTGGGTCTGGAACCGACCGGAGGCATAGCCTTCAAGCGCTTCTGTGATGATAGAGGCGACAGGCTCATTGCGGATGAGCAGTTTGCCGTGCCCGGTCACCCGCTCATAGCGATAGCCAATCGGTGCCTGAAATACCCAATAACCATTCATCACCCGACCGCGCATACGGTTCTTGGTTTGCTCGCCATTCTTCTGCCGCTGGTGCTGTGACACGCTGGCCAACAGGTTCTCAACCAGAATGGAATCTGAATCCTCACCAAACTCCACTGAGGGAGATTCTAATACCCCTCCGGCTTTGCCGATGGCGGCCCGAAGCTGCAAATGCGCTTCGATACCCCGCGCCAGACGGCTGATGTCGTCGATGATGACGATATGCGGGTCTTTGCGCTGGCGGCGCAGATGACCGAGCATGGCCTGCATCCCAGGCCGGTCAATCAACCCGCCTGAAACATCATCCTGATAAACCTCGATAACCTCATAGCCCTTATAGTTGGCATATTCCCGGCAGCGGGTTTCTTGTGAAGCGAGACCATTCCCACGTGTCGTCTGCTTCACATTGGACACGCGGCAATAGATCACCGCCTTGGTTTTGGATTGATCCATGCTCATAGTGTTGGTCCTTTCTGGCCGTCCACCAGTGGCGTGGCCTGCTTATTGTTTTTATCGTGAGCACCATGGAAGGCTTCGCGCAAGGCCGGGAACAGCTTTTGCGTGTCCAGCGATTGTTGAGGATCGGCCTCAAAGCTGCGATCCACGACCGTTTCTACCACCGCCCAGATGGTCGCCAGCAATTCCAGTTGCTGATCTTTGGTCAGATCGAAGCGCTGCACATGGTGTAAATACTTTTCCAGATTAATATTCATGATACAAGCCCCATTATTTAAATATAACAATCAATATACATAATACTTTAGCATACAATCGTAAGTTGTGCATGTGTGCGATGTGCTGCTGCGCAGTAAATTGCGCGTTTGTATTCATGATTGTCTCCGATCATTGCTTGTTGCGTTTGACCCCAGAATGACCGAAGCTGCTGCTCTGTAGTACCGCCTGCGGCGTAAAGTTACGGAATATTCCAAATGGATGGCGACATCGGGTTTGATCCCACCAGTCTTGGGCTGGATAGGCATTACACGCCGGAGCAGCGTCAGCTCATCCGGCGCATGATGCTGGAGGATTGGCAGGTGATGGCGGTGAAACTGCCCACCTATATGAAGCTCGTGGCCCGCTCGATTGCCGGAACTGGAGTGCCAGAGGAATGGCTCTCCAAGCTGATCCATCAGACCGCAGATAAGATGCTCAAGGGGACGAGCACGCCACGCTATGAGTTCTGGGCCTGCTTGCATCTCTATATTCGCCGCAAATACGGCGATAACGGTATCAGCAGCCAAACGCCTACGGATGATATGTTATTGGGGGAAGCTCTGGCACAGTTTGGAGCCACGCTGGATGAGGCAGAAGTGCTGGATGGGATATTCACGGTGGATGGCGATGAGAATACGGCCATCTCATTCCAGCCCAAGCCAGGCTATGCCCGGATCACGCAGCTTATCCGCGTTATCAATGAAGGGCCATTTGCCGAGGATCGCTGGGCGGTGTCGCATGGCGTAGCCATTAGCCAGGGGCAGCGGCTCTTTGGAATACTGAGGGCCGTGAAGGATCGGTCGCTATCATCAACCACGCTAGAGCGCTCGCAACTCACGGAGGTGATGAGCGATGACCACAAGCAGCGCCTAACACGGGAGATCGTAAGCCTATGACCGATCAACCCGAAGACGATCCGCTCAAAGCGCTGAAAGACTATGTCGCCAAGCTGCCTCAAGCAGAGCAGGACAAGGCGCTCGATGATCCACATGAGTTATTCGAGATGATTGAGCGGGGCGATGCTGTTGGGGTGTTTATAGCGGTGAAGAATGGCGCTGATGTTGAGATTACCGATAAAAACGGTATGACCCCGCTCCATCACGCCGCCGCAAACGATATGCCACTGATAGCAGAAGCTCTAAACCAAGAATCCAATCAAGCCATGTGGATAAAGGATAAGTTTGGCCGTTTACCTGATGAGATAGCCCCACTCGTACCTAGAGCATTGATTATATCTCAAATAGCAAGATCAACACGAAACAAGCCACGAATTATTGATAATCAGTTAACAGAACAAATTGAGAACGGGCGATCCAGGTAAATTGCTTATCGGTTGATTTTATGATTGTCTACTCTCGGGCTAGCGAATTTCCTTCATCAATATGTGCGCATCTTGACATAGGGGGATGCAACATGTAGTATATTGTTGCAATTTTAACTAATTTAATTGTATAGATTTAACTTGAAAATTTTTGTAGAAAGATAATGTAATGACAATTCGAAACATATTCATGGGGATTACGATGAGTACGAAAAATGTTCAAACGCTGCTGAAGCCGGAACGGGGTGATGGAGACAGGCCGCCTGCACCACTTTTCTAAAGCGAGCCTAAGCGCTTTGAATTAAAATGCTCAGCTTTAACCTCCATCGAAAAAGATTCCGGTGGAGGTTTTAGTTTTCTAGATGGCTTCAATCCTTTAGCTAGATCTTGAAGGGTTTTTATACCGAACTCAGTCATTTCGTTGTGGCTGCAATGCTTGCCTAAATATGCGCAAACGAAGCCAATAGTCTCAGCATGATTGTACCATTTAAAATTGTATTGTGGCGTCATTATTTTAGTCTTGGAAAGCGTCTCATATATGTTTTTGCAGTCTCTGAATATCTCATCTATCTCATTCTTAGATAACTCTTTGTTGTTTATTAATACCCCTGATGCGTAAGCATAAAATTTAGCATTATAAAGCCTGATGCATACGACAAGTGCTTCAGCATCTTTGCCCGAAAATATTGAGTCTATTGGTTGGTGGCGATTCAAGAACTCCAAGCCATGCTTTGCGATGTTATGGGCATTCCGAATAGAGGCGTTTGCTTTGTCTATTTCATGTTTATTTAGAGATTTTCCTTCTAGGCTTTTTTTGACGTACTCATAATATTCTTCGTACCAAATATAAGATAGAAGATTAAATGCCCATGCCTGAACAATTGAAGATTCCTTATGGACAATTTCTGATATATCCTTTTCTAGTCTTGAAATTATCAGCCTGTAAACGCCGACACCGAAAATGGAAATAAGAATTGCTATAATAGCTACGTTTGTAGTTAGGAGGCTTACAAATATGGTGAAATATCTTTCGCTTAATGACGTGTTTTTTTCTGATAGATTTAATCTTTCGTCTATTATTTGCTTTGATAGCGCCTCTATTTTTTCTTGTTTTTCTATTATCTGTTCGGAAGCAGCTGTAAAATCAGGTTGTTGCGGAGGTTTCGCCGAAGCGTGAGGCTTTTGCGTCGGCAACGGCATCGTTGCTATCGGATTATTTACACTCGGCTGACCTTTGGAAGCGCTAACGAAAGAGATCTGTAGCAGCAAGACAATTGCCAATGTAAGCAGGCTCTTCGCGGCTTTTGAATGAGGTGACATTCACAGAAGTCCTTTTTGGGATTCAAATTTATCTAAAGACAATCTTAATCTACACTGCAAAAAGATCATGGATTAAAATTTCAGTATATGGTTCGTATTTGGAAGTTTTTGGCTTGAACATTTAGCCAAGATCCATGCGCTACCACGTGGTTAAAGGGGTTAGCCAGCGCAGCGTCAATCGGTGCCCGCTCCATTCGTCTTATAAATAAGTCTCCCGTGTTACCCGCTTCGCTGGATTGGCTTGCACCTTGGCCGCGCGGTCTAACTGTATTGAAATTGTGCCGTTTAGCGGCGAGAATAAGTCGAGCAAATGGTCAGTGTAGCGCTATCTGTTTTTGCATCACTCTTTGACAGTGAGAACAAATCGGGTTGGCGCATTGCAGAGCTCCTCATCACTGTAAATGCTACTGTATAACTCAGGTTCTGACGTCAGTGAGTCATGTTCTTGCACAATGCCTCTAAGGGCCTCAATGGGAACACTGAAATTGTATTCGATCATGCTTTCCTCTGCTTCTCCCCGTTTTGCAAAATCGAAGTCAATTATGTGAAAGTTCCCGTGATGACCACGGTTGTTCGATATATAGCCCTTGAGTTCGATTTCTTGAGAACGCAAGCCGCCATAGAAAGCGTAAATCAGCTCGACGGGGTCAACTGCATTCGACATCTTTTTCCATGCTTTGATGCACTCTTTTTCATCCCATTTATCCCAGTCAATCAGGTGGCGCTTTGCCATGCGTCATTCTCCTCAGCATAGATAGATAATTAAGAGTATAACTTTATGTAGTGCCATGTTCCTATTTTATTTGTTTGGCATGCCGCCCATACAGCCAAGATCCATGCGCTACCGCGCGGCTAAGGGTGTTCGCTAACGCCGCGTCAATCGGTGCCCGCTCCTTTCGCCTTACACGTAAGTCTCCCGTGTTACCCGCTTCGCTGGATTGACCCGCACCCTGGGCGCGCGGTCTGGGTTGCGCATCGGCTGGATGGTCTAGCCGAAACAATTCAGAAAAAGGAGACAAACCAATGTCACAAGAAACTCAATCTCAAAAGCCACTTTACCGCGTCAGCTTTTCTCGCATCACGGGCCAAGACGATAACGGTCAAGACGTCCTCAGCCGCCCCGTCGAAATCGGTGCAGCCTGGAAACGCAAAGGCGATAAGCAAGGCGCTGTCGTAAATCTCGACATCGTCCCGACTGAGCTCATCGACCGCAAAGGCGTCCTCTTCCTGGTTCCGCTCAGCGATCAACCAGCAAGCGCCTAAGGCTCAATCATCAAAGAAGCCCGCTTCATTCCGAAGCGGGCTTGTTGCGCTAGAGGGATATTGATTCACAGATCTCTTTCAATAATTTCCTTAAGTAGCAAAGTTATCTGTAGCCGAGATGCCTGGATTTAGTATTCTGATGCATATACGCAGTCAGGCAGATAAATTGAGGGACCTTTGTTGGCCAACAGAGACAAGATATTCATTAGCCACGCCACACCCAGTGATAATAACTTTGCAATTTGGTTGTCTGCACGCCTTTCAATGTCTGGTTATGATGTTTGGTGCGATACAAGCAAACTGTTGGGTGGTGAAGACTTTTGGCAGGAGATTGAAAAGACTCTTAGAGATGAGGCCGCCAAATTCCTTATCGTCATATCTGGTAATGCATATTCAGATGCAAACGTCCTACGCGATGGCATTCGCAAAGAATTAGCCTTAGCTGAGGTCGTTAAAAAGAAACTCGATGATCCGTACTTCATTGTTCCCATACGCCTTGACGGTACGAGCTATGGTGACTTTGCCGTAGAGCTCATTCGTATAAATGGGGTTGATTGCAGCTCAAACTGGGCCGCAGGTTTTTCTCAGATACTTGAGCTGTTTGAACGCGACAGTGTCCCCAAAATTAATTCAGGATCACCCAGCCTTAAAAATTGGCGCGATATTCATATGCGTCACACAAGTGCGATTTCAGAGCAGTCGGAGGTACTTCAGTCTAACTGGCTGCCAATCACCCAAATGCCAGAAACTCTGTATTTTTTTGAAAGGCCCGGAGCTAGATGGTCAGCAGAGCCTCGTGTTATCGCCTCTCAATCAAAACTGCCGACATTTGCGCATGGACAGCTACTAGCTGGTTTTGCCCCTCACAACGAAATGCAGGAGGCAGTTGGAGAGGAGTTTCCAATAAAAGACCGCGGTACTCTACCTCTTAAACAGTATCTTAGGGGTAATACTGGCGACATTCTCGGAATTGCTCCTCGTGATGCGCAAAATCAGGTGAGCTCGCTCATCCGCCAGGCTTGGGATGTTCGAATGGAGCAACTTGGCCTCAACCCGTATCCATTAGCCAATGGTCAACTTGCATGGTGGTTTCCGCTCGACTTACCAGAAAACGGAAAGCTTCTTTTTACAGATTTCAATGGTAAACTACGCAAGCGGGCCGCGACGGGCATAAAGGGGCAAAAAGAATTGCCCTCTGGCAAGACTGTGCCTCGCAACCATTGGCATTTAGGCTTTACAGCGCAGCCAATGCTCGGTGAAGAGAACATTTTAAAGCTTAGATCACGAATTGTTATCTCAGAGGATGGCAGAACGCCAATCGCTGACAAGACGCGGCTTAATGGATTACGACGCTCCCTAACAAAAATGTGGTTCAACGAAAAATGGCGTGGATTAACGCTTGGTTTCGCAAATTTTGTAGCTGATGGCAGCGATGAGATTTCTCTGCCTAGTTCCAAACTAAATAGCATTGTTATTTCTGCTCAACCGCTATCGTTCCAGTTAGATCGCGGCATTGCTAGTGATCCAGTGGATGAAAATTTGTCCGATGAGCTCGCTGACGCTTATGATCAAGAAGAAGAAAGCTTGCGGCTGAACGATCCCGTCTTCTCTTCCCTGATTAATCATGAGGAGCATGACGATGAGTGAACGAAAGCTTATACTTCTGCCGGAGCCTCAGCTGCAATTTGCCCACTCACAGCTAGAAGAGCACCCAAAAGACGGGCTTTTTCTCTACGGTCCCGCGGACAAAAATAATAACCTAGAAACACTTAAGATAGGCATGATTGGCCCGGCTCATTTGCTAGATCTATTGGATGATTTCGGCAAGCTCGTCACAGGCTATATACCGCCCTACGATGAGAATAGGGCCCATCACACGGCTTTTCCAGGGCTAGAAGCAGCGTTTGGTTTGCGATGGCCAAATCCTGCCACTGCCAGACTGAGCGTATCTAGTAAAGAGCTAGAGAGGGCTATCCGTCTTCATAATAGGCATGAGGCCATTAAGAGAGCTGTTGATATTTATGCTGACAAAATTCAGTCGTACTTGAAGGAAGAAGCAGATGTGACACCGGAGTTTTGGTTTGTCGTTATCCCAGATGATGTCTTCCAGTGGGGGCGGCCAACCAAGATGCCACCCTCTGCGGAACGCGTGAAAGGTGAAGCGACGCTAAAACCAAGGACTGCAAAGGGCTTGCTCAAATCACCATCTTTGTTCGAAGAGGATAACAAAGAGGCAGAGCTTCAGCTCTATGATCTGAACTTTCACAATCAGCTAAAAGCCAGATTGCTAAACATTACCCCAGTACAAATAATCAGGGAACGGACACTGCACGGGATCTTGGCTCCGCGTGAAGAACAGTACAAACATAAAGTTCAAGATCCTGCTACGATTGCGTGGAATCTCTGCACAACATCTTACTATAAGTCTTTTGGACCACCTTGGCGCCTAAAGGATATTCGTCCGGGCGTGTGTTATGTAGGTCTCGTTTTCAAGAAAGACCCCTCTGATCCTGACAAAAGAAACGCGTGTTGTGGAGCACAGCTCTTTCTTCGTTCGGGTGAAGGTCTCGTCTTTCGTGGTGCCGTCGGTGAGTGGTACTCGGAGAGGCTAAGGCAATTCCATTTATCACGCGAAAAGGCCGCTGAGTTAATGCAACTCGTTTGTGCGGCTTATGAACAAAAGCATGGCAAGCCTCCAGATGAAATTTTCATTCACGGACGATCCCGATTTGGGAAAGCAGAATGGGCAGGCTTCCAAGAAGGTTGCTCACAAGGCACCAATGTTGTTGGCATTAGAATACGTCCAACAGATGATCTAAAGCTGTTTCGTCAAGCTAAGAAGCCTGTCATACGAGGCACCTGCCTTATAAGACATAAACGGCTCGCATATCTTTGGACTAAGGGGTACGTGCCTCGCTTTGACACCTATCCAGGATTTGAAACTCCAAATCCAATCGCAGTTCATGTTGATTGGGGCGAGGCAGATATAGAAACAGTTGCAGCGGATATATTGGCTCTTACCAAAGTCAACTTCAACGGGTGTAACTTTGCGGACGGCTTACCGGTAACACTTAAATTTGCCGATGCAATCGGTGAAATACTGACTGCTGCTCCAAGTATTGCTGGTGCTCCCCTGCCTTTTAAATTCTATATTTAGTAAAAGCTTGGTACTGCTGAAGCCAATGTCTCAAAACGTCTATAAATGAGACGCAAGATGTGCGTGGTAGTACCACGCCTCTTGGCAAGGGGACCCGCTGCGCGTCCCCGTTGCATCCCCTCCGGCTATGGCGGCTAAGGTTAGAGAAATTGCCCTAAAAGGCCTAAATTGTTGGAATATCCTGCGCACGTTGATGGACCCAGGCAATAACGTCCTGTTTCAAAGGATCGGAAAGCAAAATGTTGTTGTCGTAGGTGGCGTGCAAAAGGCGTATGCGATCAAACACCGTGATCTGACCACTAAGGCCAGCGTGCCTCATCTCTTCCGTGCTGATCACAAATGGAGCGACAATACCCGTGCTGGGCTGAACAGCTGCATCCAGATACTTCATCCAAGAGATAGCACAGGGCGTATGTATCTTATTTCTCCAATTCGTCCCGCTTGCACACTGCAAAAAATACGTGGGTGTTGCTTCTCTGGAATCAGCGAACTCTCGGTAGCAAACTAGGTCCAAGCCTCCGTCCTTCGTAGCATCTGAAGTCCAGTCGTCTAACCGAAGACTTCCGAGGGTGTTAAGGCGCTCACACAGATCGGTAACGATCAGGTCAATGCTTACGGCATTATCTGGCGACCAACCCGCTCTTACAGTGGTCCAACCAGGCAGCAAGCCGGGGCAAATTTCCTCCGCAACCCTCTCGAACAAATCGCCTTGCACCGAAAAATCTTGATGTTTCTCAGACCATTCTGGATAGAGTTGAAGAATTGATAGCATCACCAAGAAGGCACGAATTGGGTCTTCCCTCCAATCAGCGGCAAAGGTTAAACGGTTTGCGGAGATTGTAAGATTCGGAGAGATTCCTCCCCATGACTGTCGCAATCTGATTTCAGCCCAACCGAGATCTGCAATTTCATTAGCCAAGTCTTGTGCACCGCCATCACAAATCTGTTCTTCAATTAGAACATCAACCACATCGCTCTTTGATATCTCAGTTTCGCCGAAAAGCAGTGATGCCTCGAGCCAGTCGGCAAGAGTGACAATCCTTACGTTGTTCACGTTTACGGATCGTGAAAAGTTCTTCTTTGGTATCTCAAGCATCACTACAGTTCGAAGATTCTGTTGATTTGCGACATGTTAGCCGAGAGCCTTTGTACTATCCGGATCAGTCTTTCATCATCAGCATAGTGATGGATTGACGATAGCGCTTCCTCTACGTTGTAGGCAGCTGTTGACATCAATTCGTACAACTCTTCCTGATCTCCACCTGCAATCACAAAAGCTTTTTCTAAGCTAGGCCTCTTTACCGTACGAAGATAATCTAACCCCTCGGCGCTGGCTAAAACCTTTGCGAATTTGTCTACCTGCCGAGAGTCTGTGACAACGGCTGCGTTCTCCTCGTCGCCAAACAACCATCTTGAATACTCTTTCAAATTTTGTTCGCAGTCTGTTGAAATTACCGGCTTTACTTGATCCGGAGGAACCTCAAACTTCTCTTCGACACCCAGGAATTTACGGACGTCCTTGCGGGCCAAGGAGAGAAACAACACGCTAAACTTGTCCTCTACTTTGCTAACGTCCAATCCCTCTGTGTCCTCCATCTGTATTAGGATTGAGTAAGCGATGTAGTTTCTCTGGACGGTAGTGGTTTTGCTGCCAATTTGACGCATCACATCGTAGTATCTCAGCCCTTTTTCATCAATTAACTTGGCAATGAATTGTGCTTTTTCTGCGGGAGCCCATTCCTTAATGCCAGTTACGTGGCGGAAGCCTAGGAAGGCATCTACCTCGCTTCGGTTATCGAGGCGGATGAAGGGAACCTCCAAAAACAGTTCTTTTGGTTCTTCAACACTGGCGATGATCTCCTGCCATTTTTTGGAAGTATCATCGCCATCAAAAGTCTTTTTGAGCCGCATCAACGCTGCAATACGACGATTTCCCTCTATTACAACGAGGCGATCCTCTCCGTGAACTTTCTCTTGAACACACAAAACGGCTTCATGTGCCCAAAATCCGCTTTCCAAGAATGACGTGGCCAACTCCTCAAGCGACCAATCACCCATAAGATTGAGTATCTCGTCCGGAGTCAGATTTTTGCGGAGCGCCGACCTTCCAAGTCTAGGATTGTGCGGATCAAGTGCAATCTGATCTAGGGTGGCGTATTCGATTTTTCGTTGTTTCATGCTGATTTCCTTAGGCCTATCCAGCTATCAGACTGGCACGATCAAGCTTGCATCGGTCGTTTGTTTCGGATGTTTCTAAGGTCGCCGCGATTAGATGCTCCGCAACAGCAGCGACAACATCAACATTCACGGCGTTTCCCAACGCTCTGTAGGCTAAGGTTTTGCTTTCAGGCAATTGTTTGAGCGCATCCATGCTTTGAAGCCGAGCACACTCCCGCATTGTCATGTAACGCTTCTCCCAAGGGATGACTGGCACCTGACTTGTCGTAAGTGCCACTAACGATGGTGCGCTAGCCGGGTTCTTCACTCGAATGCCAGATGCTCTAAACTGCACGACTTTATCCCAAAGAGTTCTGCTTCCATCTTGCCAGTTCCACTCAAACTTTTGAAAGCTTGGCGCAAACTCCCGCACCCTTGGCAACCAATTCCTCAGGTATTGCTTATTTTGCTGAAAAAACTCCCGATTCTGTTGAATAAATCGTATCTTCCATCTTGGAAAATTAGCGCAATCTGTTCGAGCGTAGGCCGGAAGCGAGGCAAGCTGTTGATCTTTGCTCATTTTTGCGAGGCTCTGTCCAAAACTGCCTTTGAATCGAGCCAGATATGCTTTTTGATAGGATTTGGGTGAACGCTGTTCAAACGGATAGGTAGCGCCAAATTCCATAGCCCAAATCGGAAATGAGGGCATCTTTGTTGATTTCGGTATGAGATGAAGAAACTCTTCCCATACTTCCAGATATGCCAAATAGTCATTCGTTAAAAGGTCAGCATTATTTGGCCTTTCGTCCAACACAGAAGAAAGGTGCATTGGCGATGCATTTCGTTCGCATTTCGGCCAGTTGAACTTGGATAAGTCACTAGCAGCAACAATTAAGGCTCTTGGCCGGATCTGGGGGATACCAAATTGGTGTGGCGATAGCTCTGTTGCCGCTACGTCGTAACCCCGTCCTTTTAGGCTGCTTTTGATCCTTTCCCACGTCTTGCCGCCGTTGTGGCGCATAATGTTTGGAACATTTTCAAAAATCAAAAGTCGAGGTGAGTGACGGTCCACAACTTTGAGCATGTAGTCGAACAGATCGCCGGAATCTGCGCATTCAAACCCTTTCTGCGAACCCGCTTTTGAGAACGGCTGACAGGGGAAGCCAGCGCAAAGAATATCGTGTTCAGGAACATCTTTCCAAGCAAACCTAATGTCAGATGCCGGTCGCATACCATGGTTAATCTGGTATAGATCCTGCAAGTCTTGGTTGATTTCGCTAGCGAAAACGCATTCACATCCCAGGCCAGTCAAAGCGAGATGAAATCCGCCTAAGCCACTGAAAAGATCAACAAACTTTAGCCCATTACTTCCGGTCATTGATGCGTACCCCTGGGCCATCTTGGTTGGGATCAAGGAATGTTGCACCCAAGTCTTCAAGTGCGGTCTGAATATCCTTGAGTGTCCTGTCGTAAGAAGCGCGCTTTCCCGCTTCAAAGTCAGCTAAAGTTGCCACCGATACGCCTGATAACTCGGCCAACTTTGTCCGCGATAGGTTGGCCCCCGCTCTCGCCATCTTACATTGGGTTGGGGTGAGCGTCATTGCGTTATCCATTTTATCTACTCTAGCGTGATGTGAGTACTTTTAACTGATGTTGGCTAATTTGCAATAGCCGAGTATGGCTTGCCTGTAGGGCATTTTCGTGTTGGTGATGGTTTTTGCTATAAAACAATAAGCGTGGCACCCTCTTCGAGAGCATCAAGGAAATCGTTCAGCCCCCTCCGGTCCCTGATGGCACCAGTGCTCCCATGATCGCCATGAATTTGATCACAACCATATTGATTCAATGCATCAATTTGGCGCTTCCATTTGGTCATGATCTGTCACCCTGACATAGTCAATCTTCATACGAAAAATATGAATCACCTTCATTGAAGACTTAATTGTGAGGGCCTTAGGGCTGCCGCCCTCAGCGCACTTCACGCAGAAATAGACGGTCTCCCGAGGCTCGGGGCGTAGCCCTGCGCCCGCCGTCGATTTCTCGTGCCGTT
>NHBH01000004.1 GCA_002168225.1 Micavibrio sp. TMED2 | reverse complement strand
CATTTTGCCGTCCAGTCCGATGCCTCATCTCGACAACAGGACTCGCACGGATAGCCTCAGAGCGGCAGGAGGGGATCGCCGAGGCGCTTACTGCTAAAGCCGCAATTCGCACACTCCGCGGCATTACGTAGAATGCAGCTCGAAGCGGACGTGCGGCGTCCCAGCGGGTCGCCCCCCTGGCGGGCGGCAGCGGCCGTCAGTTCCGGCCCACAGCAACCATTCGAGCCAATTTCCATGGAGGCCCGGAAACAGTCTGTTGCTGAACTTCAATTAATTATGGACCGTCCTGATCTGTGTCAGTTTCGTCACCCGTTGCAGCATCGAGACTGTCCGGAATTTGGACGTCTTCGTCTGGCTGCTCCCAAGATCCAGCTATTCGTTGCCAGTCCGGCAGAACGCCTTTGTCCCGGAGCCATGTTTCCCAAAATTGCGGATCATCTGATTTTGGCCGCTGCGGTTTTTGCAGGTCGCGGATACGAACGAGAACCGGCGTAGGGACTGCCCAGCCGAGAAGGATCGCCTGCTGCGAAGGGAGAGTGGGAAGTTCGCCGAGCAGCCCGCCCAAAGCGTCCGGAACAAGACGACGGACAAGATTCTGATCGACATCGTTAACGATGCGATGAAGCAAAAAGGAATTACACTGCGCCAAAACGGTCGGCGAGAGTTCGGACGGACGCTGCGAGGCCAGCACCAGCCCAAGACCAAATTTCCGGCCCTCCCTGGCTATCCGCTCAAAAGTCTGTCGGCACAAATCAGCGGCCTGCGCGCTGGCGCCAACGTCCGCGTCCTTGCGCACGAAGCTGTGCGCTTCCTCAAGCACTAGCACAGTCGGAAGGGTCTCGTTCGTTTCCTTAATGTGACGTTGCAGGGCCTCGAATATCAGCCGGGAGATAACGGCTACGGCAACATGCACAACGTCCGAAGGGACCAGTGAGAGATCAAGAATCGCAAGCGGCTCGGTCGCGCCTTCACCGGGACCAAGCAGCGCTGCGAGCCATTCGCTAAGCGATGAGGCACCCTCGGTATCAATGACCGGCCGGAGCCCGGCATCGCCAAGCATGACCTGGACACGGTTTATCAGCGGCTCGACATTGTTCAAAGTTTGCCCGCCCGTTGCCATCGCAACATCATAGATACGGTCGGGAAGCGCCGAAACATCAAACCGGACCGGCGCATCTTCACTGATCTCACCGTGAGTGGCAGCAATTGAGAATGCGTCGGTGATTGTGTGCAGCTCTGCCAGAACAGTTTGGAGGTCGCCGGGCTGAAAGTCGTTGTAGCCGGATGAGTTTGCAGAGGTCCAATGGCGCGATGCGCGTACAGCTTCGACAGGGGCACGAGCAGCTACGATGGCGGCGGTAAGGTCGGCAACATCGTCGCCGTAGGCGGCAAGCGCCGCTTCATCCGATTCAGTCAAGCCAACAAGTCCTTCCAGCAGGGACCCGAAGTCACGGTTGCGCGGAAAGCCGGCAACACTCTGAGGTAGGTCGGCATAGAGTTGTTCGATCTGCCGAACATAACCGGTGTAGCGCCTGATCGCCTGCGCGCGCGCCGTCATCGCTGACGAACCGGCATTGCGCAATTGGCGCAACGCCCTTAGCAATATCGGGCGCTGAACGCCGGGCTGCGCGGACGTGAAGGCCGCCCACTCCTGTCCGTTCCACAGCCAGCCCGGCACTGTCAGCGGGCTCGCGCTGCCTTTGCCGCCAACGGCAAACCGTCTGACAGGCAAGGTGCCGTCATTAAACGCCTGCGAATACTCACCGTTGGGATCGAGAATGATGAACCGGGCATTGGCTGGCTGAGCTTGCTCGCCCTCCTGTACTGCGGCTTGCGCAACCGCCGCTGCGCTTTCAAGAGACCAGCGGACAATACCGGCAACGGAGCAGGACTTGCCGCTGCCGGTGTTGCCAAGGACGGCAAGGTGCCGGCCAAAAAGCTTGTCAGGGTGCACCCATACACGGGCGTTGCCGGCGAAAGGGGCAGAGCCAATCTGGATCAGGCGGTCGTTGGTCTTGGCTTCGACTATGGAACGCAGTTGCGTTGCCGTCGGAAGGAGAACGGGATCGCCAACCGAAGGCAGCACCGGAACGCCGCGTTCCAGGGCATAAAGGGGCTGGCTGTCGCCGTCATTGCCTTCACGCAGCAGAGTGCCGAAAGGAATGGCAATCACAGTCCGGGCAGGAAACGGAAGATCCACAAGGGCCTCGTCGTGCTTTCCAAGACCCGGATTGGCACGAACGATGGAGATTTCTTTGATGACCGCGACTACCGCGCCGGTCTCGTTCGGTATCAGCATATAGGCGTTGATACGCGGAAAGCCGGTAGGCGTGCCGGTATTCAGCGCGGTGGCCTGCGGTGTCTCGTTGAACAGGGCGATGCGCAACTCTTCGGCAGTCACGGTTTCAACGCGGCCTATCGAAAGCGTACCGATGCGTTCAACGATCGTCGTCATGACCCACTACCGTCTTCACTCGGCTCTTTAGCCGTGACCTTGCCGCGCCGCTCCACAAGTTCGCTCATACGGATCGTGAGCGGATCAATGGCCGGTTTGGGCAGATAGTGCTCAACCAGCGTCCGAATATCGCCGAAGTGCTTCCCAACCAGCAGCGTAAGCTGCTGCGGTCTGCCAACACGGGAAACAAAGGATGCAATTCGCTCGTGAGGTTTCTCGCCCCAGGCCAATATCACAAGGTGCGTGGACGGAATGGTGAGCATGTCCGCGATGACCCTGTTGATATGGTCATCGCCAAAACCGTAACCGTAGGTGACGAGCACGTTGTTGGGCTGGCAGATCGAGGACGAGAAATCGCGGAACAAGTCGGCATAGGGATAGGCCGCAGTTTCAACGTCCTTGACCGCATTGGGGTAGATCATCACAGAACTGCGCGGGCTTGCGGGGACAGCCGGGTGCCCTGCATCGGCCCCGAACGGCAGGCCGGTGCGGTACAAGCGCGGCTTGTCATATCGCCAGTCGAGCGAGCCGTGAAGCTTTGTAAGATGTATCACGCCCTCTAGGTGGCGCGGCTCGCCCCGTATTCCCGGCGGCGTGTAGTGCATATCGACATGCAGGCGCGATGACCTGAATTCCGGCTCAAGCGCGCCGGTGAATCGGTCGATGATGCGAAGCCCGGCATAATCGCAGCCGCGCTCAATAAGGCGATCGTAGTTGGTCGTGAAGATGTGCAGCCGCTCCCTCGAAGCGGCCCTGCTGGCAAAACTCATCAGAAACGAAACGAGGATTTCCCTGGCAAGCGGGCCACCGCCGGCGTGTTCGTTATCGATACCGTCGCTGATGCTTTTTTCCGTGGCGAGAACATCCTTGATAAATCCGCCGAGCACGTTATCGATCGCCGTCTCCCAAGCAGCGACATCGGTGTGTTCGAGAATCTGCAAACCGGCAAGGAGGGCGAGCGCCGCCGAAAGCTGGTCCTCGATGTTGGCGCTGCCCCTGCCCATAGCTTCCGCCAGCTTCTTAGCGCGAGCGGCTACCTTGTCTTCCTTCGGGCATCCGCCGAAACCTGAACCGGCCATGCTTGTCGGCATTCCGCCGGCATGGTTGGCTATTCCCGTCGTGAATCCGTTTCCGAGCAGAAGGGAAAGATGCTCGGCCTGAAACACCGCGGACAGCCAAGGCTCGATCCGCCTACGCCATGAACTGGTTTCACTGGCGGGGTCAGTCGGGGTTTCAGTTTCACCTCCGATGTGGACAATGTGGCTGTGGTTCCACTGCATCGAATGGCCCTCAAATATTGGTTGCCTATGATCACTTCATTCGTAGCGCATAAATATCCGAAACAATATGTATCAGCGATCGTTCACGGTTCCAAAGCAGACCTTAGCATAAGTCATAGCGAAACTCCGCTTCCCGCCCATATCGAACAGAAGAAAGGCCGCCTCAAGCGGCGGCCTCGTCTTCTTCGTCGATCATCGGCTGACAACCGTGGAGATAGTCCACGGCGCGCTGTGCGTGGCTCGCGGCCTGGAAGATGAACCGCTTGTCGTTTTTCAGTGCCTTGAGCCAGCTGGCGATATAGGCCGCGTGCTCGTCGCGGGGTTCCGGGGTCAACCCGAGGTCGGCGGCAAGGAACGCAGCCCCGAGTTCGGCCACCAGCTCCTCCTGGGCATAGCCTTCGTCGCCCCACTTCTTGCGCCCGAAGTCCCGGTCGAGGCGAGAGCGGTGCCGGGTCCAGTGCGTGACCTCATGGGCAAGGGTCGCGTAGTAGGCCTCGGGATTTTCGAAGGCTCCGAAGGGCGGCATCTGCACATAGTCGGGTTCGAGCGCGTAGTAGGCGCGGTTGCCGCCGTGCCGGATGTCAGCGCCCGTGGCGGCGAAGAAGGCCTCGGCGGCCTCGTCGCGTTCGATCCCCTCGGGCATCTGCTGGGCGGTCGCGTAGTAGTGCTCGGGCAGACCGTCGATCTGTTCGACGTTGAACACCGTGTAGCCCTTCATGAAGGGGATCGCGACCTCGCGCTCTTGGCCGTTGTCGTCAGTCTCGGTCTTGCGGAGCTTGTCGGCATAGACCACGGTCTCACCTTTGGAGCCCTTGCGGACCTGGCCACCGAGTTGTTGCGCCTGGCGGTAGGTCATCCAGATCGGAGCCATGTAACTGCTGGCGACGCTGGCCGCCCAGAGCAGGATGATGTTCAGACCGCGATAGCCGATGCCGTTGTGGCGGAGGGGTCTTGTGATGCGACCGGCCAGATGTTCGGCGTTCCAGGGCTGGTGCCAGGTGCGGACCCCGGCCTCGAGATCGGCGATGATCTTGTTCGTCACGCGGGTGTAGATGTCGAGTTTCTGTGTCATGTCGTCCTCCGTTGCTTGGGTCCCGTGCGGGACGCGGAGGAAGAGGCAGGCGCCCGTCAGCCGACCGGGCATGGTCAACACGGGAGCGGCAAGGCACGCAGACGCGAAGGAGCGGGCAGGCCATTGCGCGGGCGGCGGCGGCTGCCACGTTCCGCGGACCATTCGCTCGCACGGGTCCATGCAACGGTGACGGCCATGACCAAACGCGATCAGCCGATGATGTGACGGATAGGGATCAGGCGGCGATGAGCTCGAGGCCGTCTTCGGCCAACCAGCCCTGAGGGTCGAACACCGATCGACAGTGATAGGCCACGCCCAAACGGCGCGGCGCGGTCATGCGGCGTTTTAGCACCTGGCGCAGCTTCGCCCGCACCGCCCCGATCTCAGTGACCGAACAGCGCTTGACGGTGCCCCGGGTCCCAATCCGGCCAAAGGTGACATCGACCGTGTATTGCCCGAACAGGTCTTCCGAGACGACGACATGATAGGCCCGCGCGAGGTTGGCCTCCGGCAGTCGAGCTTCGAGGTGACAGGCGAACAGCATCAGCTCTCTCCCGTCACCTGGCTGCGCCCGCCGGGCAGATGCCGGTACAGGGTCGACGGTGCCACGCCGAGACGCTCCGCCACCTGGTTCACGGTGATCTCCGGATCGGCCAGCAACGCCCGCGCATGAGCGAGGTCCTTATCGGACAGTGCCGGTGGCCGCCCGCCAAGCCGCCCACGCGCGCGCGCTGACGCCAGACCCGCCACGGTACGCTCGCGGATAATCGACCGCTCGAACTCGGCCAGGGCCGCGAAGATGTGGAAGACGAGCCGACCGCCCGAGGTGGTGGTATCGATCGCCTCAGTGATTGAACGAAAGCCGACGCCCCGCTCTTCGAGCATCTCGACGGTCTCGATCAGCTGCTTGATGGAGCGCGCCAGACGATCCAGCTTCCAGACCACGAGCGTGTCGCCGTCGCGCATGTACTCGAGCGCTGCCTGAAGTTGCGGACGATCCCGCTGCGCGCCGGAGGCCTTCTCCTCGAATACCTTCTCGCAACCGGCCGCCGTCAGCGCGTCGAGCTGAAGCTCGGGCTTCTGATCCTGGGTGGAGACACGGGCGTAACCGACAAGCACAAAAAATTCCTTCCGAAAACTTATCTTCATAATAGCTTTTCGGAAACTATGTTTCAAGAGATAGTTTTCGGAGGCATCCGCAACAAAGAAAGCCCGCTCGCGGCGGGCTCTCGATCTCTCTCCGAAAAACGGTGGTTTTCGAGAACTATGCTGCCATACGATCAATGATGCTGGCCACATAAGTCGCCTGGCTGTCTTCCATGAAGAAAACATGCATATCTTCCAGCTCCTGAATGGTCTTGCCCCAGTTCAGCCTACCGAAGCGTGTCGGTGTGACGATAAAGCTGTTCAGAATGACGTTCTCGCTGACGAGCCTTGCCTGGATGCCCTTGATGACCTGATGGAACTCAATCTTCTTGTGGCCAGGGCCTTCATGCTGGAGGCCATGAGGCTCGACGAAAGCCAAGTGCTGGCTGCCGTCCTTCACAAGCCATAGAAGGAAGTCGGGATAGAAGTTTCCTGCCTCAAAGAAGCCCACCCCGCGCCCGCGGCTCTCATTGCGAAGCAGGAATAGTTCAATTCCCTCCGCCGCCAGCCTTGCTTGATCCTTTTCGATGAAGAGGCGCAGATCATCCAGGAACTGGAATTCGCTCTCATTCAATGAAACCGGCGCAATCTGGATTTTGCTTCCCTTGGCCGCATGAAGCACGGGCTCGTAGAGATGCGTGCCGAAGATGCAGCCCTTCAAGTCTCCGGCGCGGAGTATCCCCTTCTTTCGAGCGGTGATCTCGCGGGTCAGCGATTGAATGTCATTGATTAGCGCTACTTCGCTGGCATCGACAATTAGCTGGTATTCACCTGCTTCAGGTAGGCTTCCTTCGCCGGCCTCGATCTCACGGAGCTCAAGACGTGGCTCGATAAAGGCCGCCTTGCAGTAGTTGTAGTATTCTTCCGCAAATTTCTGGAGGAGCTCCGCCGCCATTTCCTGCCAGAGTGCGACGTTACCAAAATCCGAGAACTCCATCTTTCCGGAAGGCACGATGACCTTGTACCAGGTCCGGTCAGAAAGCAGCGCCTTGATCATTGGCTTCGAGATATTGAGATTGTGCCAAGTGCGCTCGCGCTTGAACTTCTCAAGCCGGAAGAACAGATCATCGTAATCGAGGAAGGCCAAGTGGCCTTCTGCGAAGACCGTTTCCTCCTTAGCGCCGAGCTTTGTGCCTTTCTTGGATTCGATAGACTGGATGCGGGGATACCAGTCTATCACAACGCCCTTCTGGCGAATCTTGTCCGGCACAAGGGTCAACTCAGGTACAGCGCCGTCTCGTTTGAAATCGTACTCCCGACCGTCGCCACGCTTCTTTCGGGGACGCAGCACCTTCAGCCGCTGCCCAAAGTCGTAGGTAACGGTAAGCGGAACGGTAAACACTTGCTTCTGGTCGTTGCGGGGCAGTTCTTCCTCTTCCAGGAATTTCCGGAAGCGTTCCATGAAGTCCGCTTCGATCCCGAAGACATTCAGGGTCTCGACGTACTGGATGAGCTCCGGTTGGTGGGTGGGGGTGGCGAAGCCGCTGCGCTGGAGCGACCAGTCATGCCCCTTTAGCCGGACGCCGCGCCCGAAAAGCTGGATGATCTGCGCGCCTTCGCTCTTGCCGACATGCATGAGACCAAGGGTGCTGACGCGCCAGCAATCCCAGCCCTCGACAAAGCGTTTGGAACCGATGAGCAGATTGACCGGGGAACTGGACAGGTTGATTTGCCCGAACATCGTCTCGGCAAACTCGGATTCCAGGACCGCGACGTTGTCGAACTCCTGCTCAGCAATATGAGTCGCCAAGCCAGATGCGTCGCCGACGTTGATGAGCCCGAACGGCTTCTCGGCCTGTCCGACGCGTAGCATGATCTCGTTCTCGTCGCCCTTGATCCGGGCAATCGACAACTCACCACCAGCACGGTTCTGAAAGAGCTTTTCTAGGATATCGCGAAACAGGTCGCCGGGCTTCCAACCCTCGCGAAGCATGAGCTGGTGCAAGTAGACAAACCCGCCGGCGAAGATGTCGCCACCGTTCTCGTCGAGCAGGCCGGTTTCCTCTGCGTTGCCTCGGATGATCCGTTCTACCTCGGAGGCCGACGCGGCTTCGTTCTCTAGAAACGCCGCGATGAATTTGATGATTTTTCCAACGTCGGAAACCGTATCATCTACCTTGACTGATACCTCGCCGGTCTTCTTATTCTTTTTCTGTGATACGGCCTTGGTCACGCTGGAGCCGACGAAAACCCAGAGCGGTTTCTCAATGTTGTATGGCGCGTAATTGCTCTGCTTGTCCTCGTACAACTTCAGCTGCTGGTAGAAGCTCAGAAGACATGCAGTCAGGTAGGAAAACTCGAGCTGGGAGAAGGTCCGCGGAAGGTTGAAGATGCGGTAGTCCTTGCCGTAGCCGTCCTCGTAAAAGTACCGGTACGAATAGTCGAACAGGATCGTCTTCGCGTAGGATGCCTCGATATCGGGACGCTTTGCGGCTGTGACAGCCTCCTTCAGCGTCGCCGAATACTCGAAGACGAAACCCTTCTCCGACAGGCGGGCGCGGCTTCGGAACCAGCCTCGCTCCTCCTGGCTTCCCATGCCGCGATGGGCCTCGTCGACGAGCAGCAGGTTCTGATCGCCGAGATTGCGCGTCGCGATGACGTTGGGCCCGTCGGTGTCTCCGAGCTTTGTCACCTCGGTGAAGTCCACCTGACGCAGCCCGTTCTTGCCCGAGGACAGCAGGTCGCCGCTGTCCGTCAGAAGCCGCGAAGCGACGATATTGCTGCCCTTCATCTCGCGCGCGTGCTGCAGGGAAAGTTGCTCGTTCGGAGTGATCAGCACGGTCCGTGTCAGGTCGTGCTTGAGCGGCGACTTCGAGGCGTATTGCCGGAATTGCAGGAAGTTGACGTGCATCAGCAGCGTCTTCCCCGAGCCAGTGGCGTTCTGCAGACAGAGCTTGTTCAGGTCGTCGAGCTCGTAAGGCGTGATCCCCGTCTCGTATCCCTCATCGGTCCAGTACTTGTCGAAGGCATTGACATAGGCGTTCAGCGAATCGAGCAGGGCGGCGCGGTCGGCGAAGAACCGGTCGAGATAGATCTCGGCAAACAGCAGCGAGAGCCACTGATAGTACTTCCAGACGATCGGCCGGTCGCGCTTCTCGTTGATTGCCAGCGTGTGGCTGACGATGTTGTGCTCGTAGCGCAGCAGGTCGGCCCGTGTGATCTCAGTGCCTTCCTGTAGGTGCAGGTCTAACGCCTTGTAGAAGTGATGCAGGTTCTCGGACGTCATGCCCTCCGGCGCATCCTTCACGGTCTTGGCCAGTGGCTGCATGGGGCGAAGGGTGCGCTTGCCGTCCTTGTGGCCCTTCAGTGGATCGAGGCCGAACAGGCTGACGATCCACTGGTTCAGCACCAGCTTGTGGCCGAAGGGGAGCGGCTTGACCTTGGATTTGGGCTTTCTCGCCATCGCTCAGCCCTCCACGTCCCACATCGCCTGGTGGAAGGCTTCCTCGATCAGGCGCACCTTCCAGGTTTCCTCGTCCTTGCGCAGATTGGGCAGGTTGTTGGAGCCGTTCACGTAGATCACGTCGAACTCGGTGTCCTGCGCGGAAAGGCGGTACTTCCGGAACCACTCGTCCAGCATCAGGTTGTCCTGCTCGAGATCGCCGGTCAGCTTGCGCCAGACCACCAGCGCCTTCTCCCGGTCGTTGTGATCGCCGGGGGTGCGCAGTGTGTAGCCCTCGACCTTGCGGAAGCGCCAGGCGCCGTCGTCCGTCTCCTTCAGGCCGCCGTCGAGCATCAGTCGCGTGTTCATGTCCTCCGGCAGCTCGGGATCGACCTCGCGCTTGAAGGCGGCGTCATAGCCGCGCCAGCGGTCCAGATGCTCGACATACAGGCCGATCAGCCAGTTGAACGTCTCGACCAGGTCCACGGCCTTCTCGAAATACTCGTCCGTGCCGGGCTTCTTGATCTTCAGCTTGTAAGCCGTCGGATCGTCGAACCATTCGATGTTCAGAAGCGACGGGCTGCCCTTGGTTTCGAAATCAAGCCAGTAGCGGAGCATGTAGTCGCGCTTAAAGTCGGCGGCGCCACTTTCGGCGCCGGCCTTGGCTCTCAGCGAAAGGTTGTTCAACGTATCTTCGTAGGACTCTACGCGCATGTATTTCAGCGTGTGGCTGACGCCTGCCCGCGAGGTTGGTTTGCCGTCTTTCCATTCATCCGAATAAACTGCTTTACGCACCCTCGGCAGCAGCGTCTCATCGAAATGCATGCCCATTTCCGAGAGTATGTATTTTCTTTTCCCATTGTCCCGCCGATTAAGATTGATAACTGCGTGCGCGGTTGTCCCCGAGCCCCCGAAACCATCAAAACAGGTTCCCGACTTCATGCGCATCCCGGCGACATCAATACAGTCTTCCACCGCATGGATCGACTTTGGGAAATCAAAAGAATTCCGAGCGCCGAACAACTTCTTCAGTTCGGCAGTTCCATACTCAGTCGCAGAGTATTTTTTGTCAGACCAAATCGTGTTTGGAAGAATGCCTTCATCATTCGGGCGGTACTTGTAGTATATATTGAGCTCGCCTTTTCCATTGGGCTTTGGAAATAGCTCCTTCTTTTCGGAGGCAATTCGCTCGAGGCCCCAGCGCCAAACTCTTTCACCTCCGGTGGAATCGATTGGCCAAACCACCTGCTCACCCGAAGCCGGTGGTTCGATGTTCACGTACTGTCTACGATCTTCGTCCCATGTCATTTCAGGTATACGAAGCGCCTCGCCCTGTACGTAGATAGGGAAGTGTCTCCTTGGCCTACTTGCTCTTTCTGATGCCGAGCCCTCACGACGGAAGTTTCGCCACTCAAAAATGCCATCGTCATCTTCTTGATTGAAGCGGGCTGCCTGTTCCTCAGTTCGTCGCATCTTAGCGATTTTCGAGAGCTTTGACTTGCCCGCGAAAATTCCATACTCATGAGATTGAGCAAAACCACGAAGTGTCACGCGCACCGACGGATTGATGCGGATCGTCAACTGCCCGAGAACGTTCTCATCTCCAAATATTTGGCTCACTATGTTCGCAAGTTCTTTCTGCTGGTAGTCATCAACCGTGACACAGAGAATACCGGATTCGGAGAGTAGTTCCTTGGCCAATTCGCAGCGCTCGCGCATCATTGTCATCCACGATGACGATCGATAATTGTTCTTATACAGGATAGGGGCGGCGTCGGTGTTGTATGGAGGATCAAAGTAAGTCGTCTGGATCTCGCGCCGAAATCGCCGAGATATGAGATTTGCAGCCTGCGAATTCTCGGAATGTAGGAGAACTCCGTTCAGTTCACTGTCAAGGAATTCAATTTCCGATAATATGCGTTGCTTAAAATCGTTCGAAAACAGACCTGTGTCGATTGATAGATATTTATTTTCTCTCAAGAATTCCTCGGTCAATGGGGTCGTAAAACCATCGAGAACATCTACTGAGAATAGCTTGACCCAGTCTTCCCTTTGAGCTTCGTTGGCCGCGATCTCCGAGTAAAATTCCTCCGGAACTCGATCGAGCGTGATGCAGTACTGCGTGTCGACGACGAACTTCTTCTTCAGCCATAACCGCTTCTGGAAGTCCTCAAGCTGGGCGAGGAAGTCGATCAGATGCTGGGCGATGCGGCGCAGCACCTTGACCTTGGCCAAGTAAGCTTCCACCCGCGGCGCATCGGCGGACTCGATATCGTCCAGCCGCATGACCTCGTTCTTGATGTAGAAGTCCAGCTCGCGCCGGAGGAACCCGCCCAGATCCTTGTGGATGAAGTAGTCCATCGTGTTCCGGCCCGTGTACTGGGCGAGGTACTTCTCCAGCAGCGTCCGGTCCTTCTCGGCCTCTGTCGGCGCCGGAGTCATCAGCGCGGTCACGTAGTCGTCGGCGCCGTCCAGTGCGGGCAGCAGTGACTTCACCTTGTCCGCCGCCTCTCCGAGGCGCTTCTTGCGCCAGGTGCCTTCCTGGCCGGTCTTCTCGGGATCCGGGCGGTACTGGAAGTGGATCACCAGTTCCGGCTCGCCAGTGTCGCCCACCTCGATCTTCACCGGCTCGGGCTCGTGGATGATGAAGTAGCGTTCGGTCTGCTCGGACGCCTTGACGTTGTTGTGCTCGCCCTCGGACGCCGAGACGATCCGGCAATGGACCTTAAGCGGCTTCTGCTCGAACAGCGCGCCGTGCTTGTCCCTGAACTCCTTCGCCTGCGTCGGATCGAAGGTGAAGTTGGTCAGATACTCGGATGTCTTGATGTAGTACTGGTCGCGGTTGGCCCAGTGCAGATAGACCTCACGCCCGTCATAGGGGACGGCGTAGGGGGCGGCCTTGCCGTCGGTCTCGCGCGCGAAATAGCGGCGGCTCATGAAGTCGCCGTTGTCGTAGTAGCGCTCAAAGAAGCGGTAGAGGTGATCGTAGACGTCGCCTTCGTTGCTGCCGCTGTCCTTCGCCGCGTCCCAGGCCGCCTTGGCTTCCTTCACTTTCGGAGCAGCATCCGGATCGGGTGCGCCGAATTCCTCGGCCTGCTTGCGCGCAGCCTCATAGGCGGCCTTCGCCTGCTCGACCCGGGCGCCGTCCGCTTCCCCGAAGGCGTCGCGGATGATGCCCAGCAGGTCTTCCTCGAGAAACTTCGTCACCTGGCCGGCCTTCGCATGCATGATGCGATAGAAGCCAAAGTCCAAGTCGGGCTGGTCGAGCTGGAACAGCTCCTTCAGCAGGCTGATCAGGCGTTCTCGTTGTTTCTCGACGTTCGGCATGGGCGGGTCTTTCCTGCGTTCTGTTGGCTCACACGACCGCCCAGCGGACGACGAAGAGCTCTTGTTTACTGATGTCCTGTTGGAGGCGGGCTTCCAGGTCCGAGATCATCTGATCACGCTCGTCGATGATCTCGTCCTCCACCTCGAAGATGCGTTGGCGCAGCCGGCGCTTGGATTTCTCCAAGTCCTGAATCTGCGTTTGGATGCGGTGCTGCTGCTCCGGTGATCCGGCGGACCGCGCCTCGCGCTTGAGCTCCAGGATGCGGGCCTTGGCGTCCTTCAGCTCTTTCTCGGCAGCAAAGACTTTGTCCTCGGCCCATTTTTCGAGCTTCTGGCTTTCGTCCGCGAACCATTGGGCGTTCTGACGCTTGAGTGCTTCGATGACGTCCTGTTCGCGTTGCGCCAGGACGGAATCCAGCCGCGCCCGCTCGTTCCCGATCTCGCAATCGGCTTGCCGGCATGGCATCTCGAAAAGGCGGCGGACTATGTCGGGATCGATATCCTGCCCGTCATCCGTTTTGGCCGCGAACAGAATGTGGTCCTGCTCGTCAAAACCAGAGAAGCTGAGGCAGTGGGCGGCGAGGATGCCCGACCGCCCGACCAAAGGTTCGATGCTGACCGCCTTGGCCGGCCATCCGGAATAGTCGAACAGGATCGACCCGCCGTTCAGACCACGGTCGCGCGCCTTGCCGATGACGTGCTGTGCGAGCGGGTGCCCCAAGCGGTATCTGTGCTCACTCAGTCCGTTCTTGGCGATACCGTAACCGCCAATCGGGACATCCAAACCCTCCGGCGCGCGCTTCAGCGTGAAGGTGAGATACTCGTCATCGAAGCGGGCATGCTGGCGTAACTCATGCTGGGTCACTGCCCAGAGCATCCGCTCATACCGGCCGATATATTCCCTGCTCCTGTCCAGGTTGATCTTGAGACGGTCGTGAACCTCCGCGTCGAAATTCTCCAACAGCTTGCGCCGCGTATCTTCCATCGTTTCGGTGATGTTTTCTTCCATCTCCGCCCTGAGCTGCTCGAACTCCGACTCGATTTCGTCGGTCGATCGACAATTCTGGTAGATTGAAACAATGCGCTTCTCGAACTCTACGCCCGATTCAATCGCACCGAGCACTTCATCCGACGCGCCGAAAACGCCGGAAAATAGCTGAAACTTCTCGGCCAGAAGCTCGTAGACCCGCTGGTCGGCAGCGTTGTTCTTGTTGAGGAAGTTGACCACGACGACGTCGAACTTCTGACCATAGCGGTGGCAACGGCCGATACGCTGTTCGATGCGCTGCGGGTTCCACGGCAAATCGTAATTCACGACGATGGAGCAGAATTGCAGATTGATGCCTTCGGCGGCTGCCTCCGTCGCGATCATGATCGACGCGGTCTCGCGGAAGTATTCCACGAGAGCCGCCCGAATGTCGGCGGTGCGGGAACCGGTGACCCGGTCGGTTCCCTTGTGCTTCTCCAGCCATGCCTCGTAGATGGCTTTCGATTGCGGATCAGAGTTCGATCCGTTGAAGAGGACGAGCTTGTCTTGGAAGCCTTGCTCGGACAACAGTCGGACTAGATACTCTTGGGTTCGGCGCGATTCCGTGAAGATGATCGCCTTCTCTGGGCCACCAAGCGCCGCGGTCTTGGCGAAGCCCGCGCGCAGGGCACTCAAGAGCGCCTGGCCCTTGGCGTTTTCCGAGATGGATACGGCTAGGTCGCGAAAGGCGCGAAGATCATCGATTTCCCGCTGGATCGATGCGATATCCTCCGGAGTCAGAAGCTCCGTTTCCTCCTCACCATCCGACCATTCGTCGGCAATCTCATCGAACTCCTCGTAGTCCTCGGCGATTTCTTCTTCGAGCTTTTCCCGCAGCCCTTTGTCATCCTTGAGCTGGCGCTCCAGCTTCCTGGCAAGCGTGTCGAGGGCACCTGCGATAGCAAAGGTCGATGATGCCAGCAGCTTCCGCATGATCAGCGTCATCAGCGTGCGCTGGCTTGACGGCAGCGCTTGCAACGATGGACGGCGCAGATAGTCCGACACCATGTCGTAGAGCGCCTGCTCGGCCTCGGTCGGAACGAACTCCTGCGTGATCGGAATTCGGTTGGTATAGCGAATGTACTCCAACACCTGCCGACGCAAGGTCCGGTGGCAAACCGGTTTCAAGCGCCCCTTAAGATCGTCGAATTGACCGTCGCCGCTTATGCGGGCGTACTGGGCGCGAAAGCTCTTGGCGTCGCCGAAGGCGTAATCGTCGATAAGGCTGACGAGGCCATACAGCTCCATCAGGGAATTCTGGAGCGGCGTCGCTGTAAGCAGAACCTTCGGCACATTAGCCAGCGCTCCCTTGAGAGTGCGGCCGATACGGTTGTCCGGTCGGTAGACGTTTCGGAGCCGATGGGCTTCGTCGATGACCACCAGGTCCCATGGAATGACCATCAGCTCGTCTGCATGGCGGGCGGCGAACTGGAACGAGCAGATCACCAGCTTCTTCTGCTCAAAGGGTCTACGCACTCCATCCTTGGCCATCCTGTTGTAGTTTTTGGCCTCAAGGATCACGGTCGGCAGGAAGAATTTTTCCTCGATCTCCTGCGACCACTGCTTGCGCAGGTTCGCCGGGGTGATGACGAGGATGCGGCGCCTGCCCTCTGTCCATTTCTGTGCCAGGACCAAGCCGGCTTCGATGGTTTTGCCAAGGCCGACCTCGTCCGCGAGGATCGCGCCTTTCGACAGTGGAGACTTGAAGGCAAACAGCGCAGCTTCCACCTGATGGGGGTTCAGGTCCACCTGAGCGTCAAGCAGAGCACTAGCTAGCTTCTCAGAATCTGCAGCCGAGTGCCGTTTCAGTAGTTCATAGGCAAATAGCTTGGCGTGATAGTCTGTAATCAAGTCACGCTCCACGGGTCTATGATCTCGACCCCACATCCCGCAAAGTCTTTGGTATTGTGCGTCGCCACGGCAGCGTTGTGAACGCGCCCGATGGCGGCGATCTGACAGTCGGACTGGCTGATCGGCCGTCCGGCACCACGTCGGTCGGCGGCGATGGTGGCAAAGGCCTCGGCGGCGGCGCTGTCGAAGGGCAGGATGCGGTCCCGAAAATCCTCCCGCAGCATGGCGTCCACGGCGCTAGTTAGGGCATCACGCCGCTCACCGTCCGCAAGGATGGCCACGCCATAGCGCAACTCGGCTTCGCTGAGTACGGTCAGATAGACCTGACCCCCGTCCTGGGCTGCAAGCCATGCTTCGACTTTTGGCTCGGGTGCCGGGCGCAACAGCTCTGAGATGATGTTGGTGTCGAGGATGATCATGGCTGGTTAGTCGAAACTCGGCGGCGCGCGCATGGCGTCGCGGGCCGGGATGTCGAGCTCGGCGCCGCCAAGAGCGGCAAAACGTGAGCGGATGGCGGCGGCAAGGTTGTTGGGCGGGGTCGTCTCTCCGACGACCTGACGCAGGATTTCCCGTGCTTCCTCTTCCATGGACCGGCCATGCTCAGCCGCGCGCACGCGCAACCGGCGCTTGATGCCGTCATCGAGGTTTCGGATGGTAATGCTGGCCACGGCTCATCACTCCATTTCGATTTGTGCGAGTAAATTGCCAAAGGCCTGTTTGACGTAATCGGGGCCAAGCGGTCCCTTCTTCTCGACCAGACCTTGTTCGAGCGGCTCGCCGAAGACGAGCGCGGGAAAGGCACTGGGGTTTCCTCGCTCGATCATCGCCAGCCAGAAGTAATCATCGGCCACGATGTAGCTGTCGCCTTTTGCGTACAGCCATGGCTGGTGATGCTTCCCAGCCCGCCAGTCTTCCATCATCTGTTTCAGAACTTCTTGGCCGACTTCGGTCCGTTCAGGGCGGTGCGAGTCGAACGCGCGTTTGAGGGTCACCTTGTCGGTTTCGAGAGCCACCCCGTAGACGGGGGTTCGACCCTCAGCGGCCCGCATCACAAACGCCAAGAAGAGCACATCTTCGGGCGGCGCGAACTCTTGCTGATCTATCGCCATGCGATGACATCCTTGCCCCTCGGAAAAGGAGGTTCGTTGCTGTCGGTGACGACCTTCTACACGCCGTCGCTCAACTGTTCGCACCCAACGTAAGCAATGATTGCGTTGCAATCCAGCCTAAACCGTCACCGCCTCGGGTGCTGCTCCTGATCGGGCTCGTCACGGCTAGTCGAAGCTCGGCGGGGAGCGCATGGGCTCCCGTGACGGCAGCTCGAGTCCAGCGCCGCCAATACCAGCCACCCGCGCTCGGATTGCCGCCGCCAAGTTCGATGGCGGTGTGGTCGCCTCGATAGCGGCGCGGAGGATCGCGCGCGCTTCCTCTTCCATGGAATGGCCGTGCTCGGCCGCGCGCACCCGCAGGCGGTGCTTCAAGCTGTCATCGATATTGCGGATCGTGATGCTGGCCACCCGGTGCCTCCACGTCAGAAAAGTGCTGCCTTACTGATCAATGATTGCAGTGCAATCAAGTTGTTCCCGCCTCAGCGACCAAGATTGTGCCCGCGGCCCTCGCCACGGGCGCGCTCATCGTCATCCTCGCGCTGTTCTGGTGGCGGCTTCTCACGGTCATGGGGGCGATCAATCGAGCGCCCTTGTGTCGGTTCGGTCTGCATCTGCTCGTGAATTCGCTTCGCCTCTACGCGGAACAGCAGCTTCTCCTGTTCGAACCGGCGCTTCAGATCGGTCTCCTGACGCTGGCGCTGCGTTGACTGCCGCTCCTCCAGCTTCTCCCACTCGTGCTGGTCACGATCCATCCGGCGGCGTTTGGCGCGGGCAAGCTCGGCTTCAATCTTGGCCTTCTTGCCGACGATCCGTAGGAACATACCGCGCAGACCCTTGGGACGGCGACGCTCATCGGCGGCATGTTCTTCGGCGGCACGCTGTGCCTGCCGTTTGGACAGGGCATCGCGCTCGCGGCGATCAGCTTCTTTCAGGCGATCGGTGGCCTCACGGGCCTCTTTCGCCTGACGGCGCTTGATGACGTCCCAGGCACGGCCGATCTCCTTCTTGAAATTGTCGTTCGCGTTGTCTTCCCGCAGCCGGATGTCGTTGCGCGTGCGGATTTCCTGATTGTGCCGGACCCGGCTCTTGCCGCCGTCGATCTCGGGCCAACGGATTTCACGGCCGTTCTCGTCATGGCGCACCTGGCTCGGCGGTACCTTGTTCTCGCGCTCGAGCTCGTTGGCTTTCGGGCCGATGTGAACGCCGGGCTCCCGGTCGATGCCCTGGGCTTCCAGCGAGCGACGATCGATGCGCGTGTCGTGCCCTGCCCGCTCCAGTGCCTGATTGGCTTTCAGCTCCCACACCTGCCGCAGCCATGCCGTGCCGTTCGGTTCGAGGCCGGCCTTCTCGCGGTCGCGGGCACTGTCGGAAAGCCGCAATACCCGCTTGCCGGACTCGATGTCACGATCCCTGAAGATGAAATGCGCGTGCGGGTTCTGAGCGTCCTTGCCCATGTCGTGCATGGCGGCAACCCAGGGCGTCCGGTTGCCGGTGACGGCTTGCCCGAACTCCCGGATCAGCTCGGCACGCTGAACGGCATCGAGCTCGCGCGGCAGTGCGACCATGACCTTGTCGATGACGCGCGCATTTTTTCGGGAAGCCTGCTCCTGCTCGTCCATCCAGGACATGGCAGGTCCCATACGATCGGGCATCTGGTGCGCGATGATCTCGGAGGCGGCACGCGGGCGCATGATGTACTGCACATGTGCCGATGCCGTGCCCGGCGCATGGGTCGCCCGGCCAACGGATTTGTGGTTGAGCGAGTAGATCGCCACGACCGTTCCTGCCTCCGCCTGACAGCATACCATCGTATGCCAGCGCCAGATAGAGAGGTCCGGAGACGTGTCTGGCGCACCCTGTCTCCGGTCGTCTGCCGGTACGAAAACCGGCGCGGGTTTCCAAAGGGGCAAGGCTCCTTTGGTGCTGGTCCAGCGCGGCATGGCGCTGGCCGTGGGGGTTCAGGGGGTGGCGCGGAAGCCCCTCCCTGGCCGGTTCTCAGGGTGGACCCTGAGCGGGGGTTGGTGTCGGCAGGGGGACGTTCTCCCTTGGCCGACGCGGGGAGGTTTCGGAACCCCGAAGGGGGTTGCCGAACCAGGGTGCAGGGGCTCGGAGGCCGCCTGCCCGGACCCGATTTCGGGGCCGGGTGCGCGCGGGTTTGCCTGCAAACCCATAAGTGCGCACTAGCTATCTCTAACACTTCCGCCCGATCTTGCCCAGCCTCTTCTGGCACCATCCGCTGACGCTTCATCTGCCGGTCCAGGATGGCCAATCCTGGTGGGGAGCCGCGAGGGGCAACGCCCTTCGTGAGGCTCGGTCACGGGTCATGCTGCACGGCATCGGCCCGGCTCTATCGACCGAGCCTACCCGCCAACCAAGAAAGTGCTGAGGCGTCGATCATGAGCGCTGACGCTTTGCCGCTTTGCCATGGTGCCTTGGCCCGCTGCCTCGATGCGCTGTCGGCTCTCGTGATCGCTCGTCCGGGTGCGGCTTGGAACATGCCGCCTGCGGTCAACAGCCGCCACCTGCCAGAACGGTTTCCGCCGCAGGCATCGGAGCCTCCGTTCTTCGGTGGTCGTCCATGCCCGACCGGCGGCCATCGTCGCCGCATCGCCAGCCGGGATCATCCGGCGACAGATCGGGAGCGGGAGGCCAACGCCCATGCCACAGCATGTCATGACCAGAGCCATCATCTTCGCGGCAATTTTCACGGTGATGCTCCTCGCGCGGGAGCGTCTCGAAAACAGCCTCGCCGTCCTCGGTGCCTTCGCTGAGCGGCGCGCGTCGGAGACCAGACCGGTCATCATCACGCGGCCGGCCGGCACGCTCGGCATTCGGGGCTAACGCGATCGCTTGGGGCGCTGGCCGGGATCATTGACCGGCAGCGCCTCTGCTTCGTATCCGAGGCCATGGGTAACGCCCTCAATGGCCCGGTCGGCGATCGAGGCGGCATCATCCCCTGCCGCCCTAAACGCCGCCATGCTGCGCGTGTCCTTTGCAGTACGGTCACGCGCCAGGGTCACATGGTGCAGGGAACCGGTCAGAACGATCCGATGTGCCAGCGAGGTCGCCTCCTCCAGCACGAAGGCCTCGACCGACCGGTCGGCCAATTGGGCGGCTTCGGTGAGGGTCCAGTAATCGACCGGTTCGACAGCGAGCGACAACGGAACATGGTCGATCGCGTCCGGGTCGTCCTCATCCAATACCGCCTGTCCGTGCCGCTCAAGCGCCTCGGTCAGCCGTTGGAGCGCCGCGCGATAGCGCTTTCCGAGAGAGGTGGCGCGGTCCTCCGGCAAGGCTGCCAATCGTGCCGGGTCGGCATTGTCGCTCAGGTCGGCGATCTTGACCCGCATGGCGGCCACCTGCCCGCTTGCGGCCAGATCCTCGATCCGCTCGGCATAGCTGCGCGGATCATTTGGCGGTTTGGTGACGGCTACTACGATCTCGATCACCTCCGGCGCATAGCCATGCCCAGCGAGATCGTCGGTCGTGATCCCGGTATCCTCGATGACGTCATGCAGCCAGGCGGCATGACGCTCGGCCATCGAGGCCTCGGGGAACAATCGGCTCAGATGCCGACTGACCCGCATCAGATGCCGGACATAGGGCACACATGCCTGGTCGAGCTGACCGGCGTGCCAATGCCCGGCCAGCGCGGCTGTCTCTTCGAGCGAGGGGTGAAACGGTCGATCCGTCGGATCGGTGTTCGGAATCGGGATCGACATGGATGCGCTACCTGAAAATTCTGGGAACCAAGCCCCTACCCTATCACGGTCGGGCAACACTTGGCGCACCGATCACCCGATCCGGCCGAAGGCAGCACCCGCCAGTTCCCTGGCGAAGCGGTTTTCCTTCGCGCGCCATTTTCGCCAAGCAAGCCCCAGCAGTCGACGCCGGACATCCCAATCGGATTTCCCGCGCGCCGCCAACCGGGCGAGCCCGGCCTGGTAGTCGCTCAACGCCTGCTTGCCGACCTCTCGCACCGCGCGCTGGCCATCCTTGTTCCCGGCATCGAACTGCTCGGAGAACGCGGTAAAGCTTCGGTCCAGTGCCGCTCTCAGGTCGAGGAGCGTCTGTTCCTCGGCCAGCCACTCATCTTGCTTCATGCGGTCGCCCTCTCACATCAGTCCCTGAACTCTGTTTCGCTCGGGATGTCGGCATCGCTGAGCGTGCTCAATCCTGCGCGATCGATCTTGCCGGTAAACGGTCGGAACAGGCTGGCGGCTTCGCTGCCTGAGGTCAGACGCACCGCCTGTCGCTTCAGGCAGGCCTCGAACAGATTCCGTACGGTCCGTCCATTGCCGAACTGTTTGCCGCGCACCCGATAGACGCGGGTCAGGGTCCGGCGCAGCTTGCGCTCCGCACCGCTGGTAAGCCGGTAGCCCTGCCCGGCGCAGAACTGTTCGAAGATCGCGACCAGCTCCTCGGCTGTATAGTCTGGGAAGTCGATGATCGTGTTGAACCGGGAGCGCAGCCCCGGATTGCCGTCACGCAAGAGCGCGGCCATGGGCTCGGCATACCCGGCCAGGATCACGATCAGTCGCCCGCGATGATCCTCCAGCGCCTTCAGGAGCTCTTCCTGGGCCTCCATGCCGTAATCGGTGCCGCTGTCGGACCGGTGCAGCGCATAGGCCTCATCGATGAAGAGAACGCCGTCCAGGGCCTTCTCAACCAGTGCACGGGTCTTGATCGCCGTCTGCCCAATATAACCGCCCACGAGGTCGCTGCGGCTCGCCTCGGTCACCTTTGCGGTGCGCAGGAGGCCGAGCCCCTGATAGCGCTGCGCCACGATCCGGGCGACGGTCGTCTTACCCGTGCCGGGATTGCCGGTGAAAATCAGGTGCAGCGACATCTCCGGGTTGGGCAACCCGGCAGCAGAACGCTTGGCCCTAACCTCGGCGAGGGCCATGAGCTGTTCCACCTCGCGTTTGACGGTGGTGAGCCCGATCAACTCGTTCAGATGCACGACCGGCTGTTTGGAGGGTTTCGGCGGCGGTGATGCCGGTCGCGCCTGCGCGGTCCCGTTGACCTTCGTTTCCTCGCCAAGCTCGGCCAGACGGGCTTCGAGCCGATTGCAGGTGGTGCCCAGATCGGTGGCTATCCGGTGCAGCTGGTCCCGCTCTTCCTCGAGCTCCCTGATCCGCTCGCGATAGTAGGCAGCGGTCTCCAGACCGTTGCCGTGGCGCGCGCTCAGGGCATCGGCAGCCTCCAGGGCCTCCTTCAGATAGGCGCATTCGGCCTCGGCCTCCTCGGCCCGGCGACGCCAGTGCCAGATCATGTCGCCCGCTGCCTGTTCGTGCATGTCGAACTTCTTTTGCAGCGCCGCGAGGCTATGCCGATTATCCGAGCTCATCCGAGGAAACCGTGACCCTTCGTCATTAAATCTGCCCTATCTTTCCTCTATCTAGGTGACGAACGCATAACCCGGTACTGCCTATGGACATATCCGCTCCGTTTCCACGCAAAGCGCGACGCACCGGCGTCGGATTGGGCGCGCCTGGCGGTCCGGGCATCAAAGGTTTCCTGTTTCGGCAATTCGTCTACTGGCCTTTCGTCAATCCGATCCTCTGGCTTGGTAACTGGGGCCGGGGCGGCATCGTCTTGCTGTGGCTCGCGGCCCTATGGTGGCCGCAACCGATGATCTCGCTGGCCGCCTTGCTCGGGCTCTGCGTGGTGATCTCCCTCATCGCTCGGGTAGATGTCGCGCGCGGGCGTGATGTCGGTCGCTGGTACCACGCCCCGTTCAAGAGCGCAGAGCGCCTGCTGCCGCTGCTGGTGGGGCCGGTGATCGTCGGGATTGGCATCTATTTCCTCGATCAACGGGCAACGCCGGGCGGTATCTCCCGAGCCGAACGCGAAACCATGCAGTTCTTGCTGCTGATCTCGGTTCTGTCGATCCTGATATCGGGCAGTATGCCCATGTGGGGCGAGCTGGCGCGCGCCTTGCTCGGTGAGCCGAAGAACAAGGCTCCGGCGTCCCATGGCTCGGCGCAATTCCTAACCGAGATAGGGCGTTTGGTTGGCGCAGAGGGCCTGCTGATCGGCAGGGCCGGGACCGCCCTGCCCTATCGCTATGCCGGTCGCATCCTCGCCAATCCCGACCCTCGACACATGGTAACCGTTGCAGCGAATGGCGCGGGCAAAGGGGTCTCGGCCATCGTGCCGAACCTTCTGGCCTATGAAGGCTCGATACTGGCCATCGACCCCAAGGGCGAGTTGGCGGCTATCACGTCGAGACGGCGCGAAGCGCGCGGCCAACAGGTGCATATTCTCGATCCCTGGGGGCTGACCGGCCTCCCCTCCTCTGCCTTCAACCCGCTGTCGCTGCTGACCCTCGACAATGAGGATCTGGTCGAGGATGCGGCGCTCGTCACCGATGCCCTGGTCGTCGATAGTGGCGACGGGGATCCCTATTGGAACCTCGAAGCACGGAACATGCTGCAAGGCCTGATCCTGCACATCGCGACCAGCCTCGATTTCGAGGATGATGATCGAACCCTGCTCACGCTGCGCCGTCTGATAACGCTACCTGCAGAAGAATTCTCGGATTTGCTGATACAAATGCAGCGCAATCCCCATGCCGACGGCGCTATTCGCCGGATTGGCGCGTCCATTCATGGCATGTTGCAGAAGTCAGAGCGGCAATTCAGTTCGGTCTTGGCAAGCGCGCGTGTCTCGACAGACTTTCTGGAAAGCCCCCGGATTTCTCGTGTGCTGGACCAAACGGATTTCGATCTCACTGATCTGAAGACGCAGCCGACGACGGTCTATCTCTGTCTGCCGGCTGCTCGATTGGGAACGCATAATCGCTGGCTGCGCCTGATGATCGGCCTGGCGTTAGAGGCCATGGAACGGAAGCGCCGTAAACCGGAACATCCGGTCGTCTTCCTGCTCGATGAGTTTGCGACACTCGGCCATATGCGCTCGATTGAGAACGCCGTCGGGCAAATCCGCGGGTTCGGGGTCAAGCTCTGGGTGGTGTTGCAGGATTTGAACCAGCTAAAAGCGCTCTATCGGGAACGCTGGGAGACGTTTCTTGGTAATGCGGGCACGATCCAGTTCTTCGGCATTAACGATCAGTTCACAGCGCAGTATGTCAGTCGGGTTCTGGGCGAACAAACCATCATGGTGACCTCGAAAACCTATCAGACGCAGAGCAGATGGTCGGTGAATGAGGCGGAACGGGGCCGATCGCTCATGACACCGGACGAAGTCCGGCGCTTACCCGATCATCAGCAGATAATTCTGATGCAAGGACAGTCTGGGATGGTCGCCGATAAGCTGCGCTACTTCGCCGACCCCGAGTTCGAGGGCCTTTTCGATGAGAACCCCCTGCTCTGACCAGGTTCGGCCTTTCGGGAACGTTTCCCCCGGTTTTCTGCGCTTCTCGGAGGGTTCCCCAGAGACCGCAGTGTGTTGCACCGATCCTGTGATCTGCCTCGTCGGAGAGCAAGTCTCAGGTTAGAGAGTTATAAGAGAGTCAGTTATAGAGTTAAGCCCTGTTTCGATCTGGTTTTCGTGTTCGGTTTCAGATGCTTGTCGAGGTGGCTCGTTCCCGATAGGCCGTGCATCTGTTCCTGATAGGCCGAAAGATGCGTTCCTGATAGGCCGTGGGTTTGTTCCCGTTAGGCCGTCGGTTAGATCCTTATCCACAGGCCACAACCCCGCTGATTCGCTAAGCCCAATGGTTTCAAGGGGTTCCGAGTCGGCGTTTCGGCATGTGCCGGTAGGAAGAGTCAACGCTGTGAGGGGGTTATCGGCCTATTGGGAACGCCTCCTGCCCGATTGCGCGAGTCCCATACCGCGATGACACTAGCATGATACCGGCGTGATATCACATGGATATCTGGAAGATGTGTCGGGATAGCTGTGGAGAACGGTGCCGGGACAGGCTCCGGATCAGCCACGCAGCGAGTGCTTCTCGCGGGCATGGTACTGGCGCACGAAGCCGTAGAACGCCTTCTGGTAGTCGTTCGGCCGCTTGTCGGGATGGGCGTCGAGCCAGCTGTCGTATTCGGCCTTGAGGGCGTAGATATCCCAGCCGGGAAAATCCTTCCTGATCCGCGCGATGGTCTGGTCGTCCAGATCGCGGCGCAGGAAGAGGGCCATGGGCTCGCCCGGCGGCGGCTTCGGTTTTGTCTTGGGTCTGGCCTTGCGGGTGCGCTTCGGCTTCTCCTCGACCAGCTCCTCCGCGCCGAGCGCGCGGCGCATGGTCATGCGGATGCGCGGCTCCTTGCCTTCGGGTTCTTCCCATTGCAGGTCGACGCTCGGCAGGCTGTTCTGTTTGACCAGCTTCTGCAGCTCGAATTTGAATCGCCGGTAGGGGCCCTCTGCCCCGGATTTTTCATAGAGCGTCGGCAGAGTGATGGCGAAGCCATCGGCCCCTGCCCCGCCCGCGTGCTTGCGGGCAACGCGGTAGAGCCAGCGCTCGCGACCGCCGGTGATCGAGAAGTATTCCGGATCGATGGCGAGCACGCCGCCGTTCTGCAGCACGCCCTGGACGAACCATTGCGAGAGCACGATCGACATGCCCCGGCTCTCGCCGGTCTTCTCATCGACCAGATCGGTCCATTCGGAGATCCATGAGAACTCGGCAAAGCGCTTGCCCTTAGGCGCACGGATATTGGTGCGGATATTGGTGCTGCGCAGCCGCGACAGGCTCTCGCGCAGGCGCTTGTAGTGTTCGCCGCCGGTTGAGCGCTTAATCGATTTCAGCAGGTCGTAGGGCTGGAAGTGCAGCTCGTTCGGGATGTCGTTGACGCCCCGGTTCTTCATATCGATCAGGGCGGAGGCCGCCCAGATCAGGATGTCGGCATCCCAGATGGTCGCCATGCCGTAATTCTGGTGCGGCTCGACCTTGACCCAGACATCGTCACTCTCATACTCGATTGGCTTCAGGCGCTTGCGCTTGGCGAGCGAGAAGAACGGTCGCTCCATCGTCTCGCGACTGTCCCGCAGCTTGAACTCGGTCAGGCTGAGGATGAACAGGTCGAACTGACTGTCGATGTAGCGGCGTGTGTTCATGAAGGGCGATGCCGGGGCTGATGACAGGATGATGTCGCCTTGATGCGACGCGGATATCTAGCTGATATCAGTCTGATTGCTCGCGATCCAGTTTTTCCAACACGGCTTCGAGCAGCCAGGTATGGCGCGGGATGCGAAGGCTGCGCGCTTCGACCGCTTCATCGACGCGGGCCAGCATTTCTGGCGGCAGGCGCAACACCACATTGGTCGACTTGCCCCCTGCCCGCTCCTTGTCCTTGGCTGCGGTTTCGGCGACGCTGCCGCCTTTCGAGATCAGCGCCTCGATGGCGCGCTCGTCTTTCGGTGCTTCGGTCTTGGTCTGGGGCTTCGGTTTTCTCGCAAGGGCCATGGGCGTTACGCTCCTACCGCGACTTTGGATGTCGCGCTGATATCAAAAAGATGTCTATATAGCATCATGAACTCGTCGGTCGCCTTGGCGTCCTGCGGTTTCAGCTCCGCAACACCGAGCCCATGGGCCGCAGCATTCCCGAAGGCTTTACGGGCACCGAGCGGCGTGTCGATCAGTTCGAGCTCTTCGGTATCGCGGATCACCTCTTCCGCCTCGGCATTGTCCTGTCCGCGCGGATCGGCCCGGTTGATGAAGGCATAGGCGGTGAGCTCCGGATTGGCGGCGCGCATCTCGGCGACCAGCTGGCTTACTTTCTCCAGGGTCCAGACGTCGAAGCTGCGCGGGACGAATGGCACCAGCATGACGTCCGAGACCGTGAGCGCCGCGCGCTGGCTGGTGGTGTCGCGACCGCCGGTGTCGATGATGATGTCGTCATATTTGTCGGCCAGCCGCCGGACTTCCGTGCGCACGGCCGGACCGGTGAGCTTGATCGAGGTGAACCCGGCACCGGTTTCCAGCTTGTCGTTGCGCAGCATCGTGAAGTCGGATGCGGTTTCCTGGTCGTCGGCATCGACCAGCAGGACGTCGCGGCCTTCGGCGGCGCGCTGAACGGTGAGGTTGGTGGCGATGGTGGTTTTGCCGGAACCGCCCTTGATGCCGCCCACGGTGATGATCATGGCGTTATCCTCGACAGGTTGCTCATTGTGGCATCACCCTGACATCGACCTGATATCAATGCAATGTCTGTCAAGTATCTGCGTGATATCGCAAGGCCGTGTGACAAACTTACTGCGCGGGGGTTGCCACCACGGATCTTCGCTCCCGTATCCGTTGCTGCCGGTCATCCTCCCACTTAGCGAGGATGACCCTGCCACGCTCCAGTGCCTCTTTGCTCATTGGCCGTTTTGCGTGCGCTATACCCTCGTTGACGATTGTCTTCGAAGTGCCGCGAGAGATGGAATAAGGATCGATTTGCGCTTCAAGCCGATGGCGACATGGGCCCAAGACCGCATCATCGCGAGTCAAGGTCCAGAGTAGCAGATCGACGGCCTGTAGGGCTGCATTGTCCTTGGAGCTAGGTAGAGACAAGTTTGGAAGGCGGTAATCGACCACTTCTATTTTAGCCAAGCCGCGATGATCTTCGCGCCGAATATGGCCGAAGAGCTTCGCCCATTCTCTCATTGAAGTGCCGAACTCCTGCTGCCGATCATGAATGAACGCTTTTGGCTGACTTCCGGTCTCGTCCACGAACTGGTGAACGGCATCGAAAATGAAGCTGAAGGCGATGATGTTTGGGGTATGGCCCTGATATGATCGCCTACCGCGGGATGCCGACAGGGTGAAGTCCTCCGGGTGGCGTCGAAGATAAGCGATCCCATCTCTCATGACCTCGCGCAGTCGCGGGTCTCGCACACGGGTGCGGGCAAAAACGCCTACCTTCTCGGCAACGCTAGATATGCCAGTGATATCGTCTTCCAAGTAAGCCTGCCAGAAGGCCTCCCGATGCCGCTCGCGCATAGCGCCATCGACAGCAAGACAAAGCGAATGTCGGAACAGGCGGAGATTGTACCATTGCTGCGGGACAGCAGCGTTTTCGCCGCTGTCGAACACCGTATCTACGAACTTGGTCGTTGCTACATAATCTTTTTCGATCTCGCCAAGGAGGAAGCGCCAAGGACCCGAGGAGTCGAGAGCGTCGAGAATGTTGGGCAGCAAAGCTGCCACGCGAGCGGGGCCAAGATTGTTGGCGTGTAGGCGTCCATCTTCTTCGGCCCGTGCCAGTGGCAAGACTATGGGCTCTAGGGCTTTCTCAGCATCGGCAACACTCAATAGCGCGCCGATCCTGTAAAGCGGCGGTTCACTAAAAATATTCCGACCGGAGTGGCCCGTCTCATCAGCGTAGATAAACATAGTGCTTATATACGTGATATCGCAGAGATATCAAAATAATATCGACTCGATATGCGATGGATGTCAGTGTATGCAACCGGATTTTGTGGGCTATGGTCCTCCTGATATTTGGCCTCAGCGGCTCCAGAGGAGCCGCCAGCCGTCTTTCGTATCGACCAGCCGGGCCACGACCGGCTTGTCGAAGGACGGATCGTCCAGCTTGACCAGCAGATAGTCGTTGCCGGATTGCGAGCGCTTACGCCAGGCCGCGCCGATTTCGGCATTGCCCGCCATGGCCCGGAACTCGGGCGCGCTGTCGGAGGCTTTCTCGGTCGGCACGAAGGCGACCTCGGCGTCGAGGGTGACGGTGCGGACGGTGCCCTGAAACTGGTCGCCGCGGGCGTTGAAGATACCGATGATTGCCATGTTCTGTCTCCTTGGAAGGTTGGCTGTCGTGTTTGTCGGGTGCGACGATCACCGGCCGTGGCCGGCGGGGCCGCTCGAATGGTGTTGCGACAGATGGCGGAACAAGGCGGGGCGATCACCGGCGTTGAGCCGGGGAACGGGGATTTTGGCAGCGCGAGGAAGGCCGACACGGCCGGGGAAAATCCCCGTTGATCGTCACGCTGCCGCCATCAGCTTAACGCCATGGGTCAGAGCGGCTTCGCCAGGCCATGCCGGTTTTTATCGGGCTGCACCGGACCGTCAGTCAGGCAGCAGGAGACGGGCAGGGGGCTGCAATCGAGGCTTATGTCTCTCGGCGGGGCGAGGATGGACCAACCGATCCCCTTGGCCATGAGGACGCCTGTGCCGACGGTCCGCCCAAGGTTCTGTGATGCAACGGGGTTCCTACAGGGACATGCGCCGAGACGGCAAGTCTTTGGTAAATATGTATAAATGACGTATAATCAGCGTGTTGGACGGGATATCGGGCTGGCAATATTGCCGGGGAGGGGATGATGGTTCGTCGGGTCATGCTGCATCTGGAGATCGGGCCGGAGGATGCCGATGCGGTGCGCGAGGCAGCGCAGCGGGCACAGATGCGACCGTCGCATTATGCCGTGGACCGGCTGTGCCGGGTGGCGTCCTATGAGAACCAGATCGCGCAGGAGACCGATCAGCGGATCGATATCGATCAGATCGGCAAGGTGGATGCGGAAATATCGCTGCTTGGGGAGGCGGGACGCCTCGATGCCTGGCTGGCAAGGCGGCGCAAGCGCAAGGCTCCGACACAGGAACCCGGCTAGAGATATCGGCGTGGCACAACAAAGATATCTATGTGATATCTTGGTGATACCGAACTGACCTCTAGCGGGTTGGTTTGAGCGGTGCTGCGTCTGGTTGCTGGCGGCGGGTTTCACGCCCGCGCATATAGCTGAGCCAGTCCTTGTTGAGGGCAGGGGGCCTGTTGCTATCAGCGATTGCCTGTGCCGCAGCGAGGGCGTCGGTACTGACGCGCGGGTCGGTCGGGGCAAGGCTCCGGAATTGCGCGACCGGCGCGCCGTCGAAGCCATAGGTGATCTGCAGTGGTTTCGAGGCCGGGAATGATAAATCGATGGTGAAGCCCTCGGCTGAGCGATTGGCCGCGATGCTCTGCAGCAACGCGTCACCAGCTTCGGCGGGGAGATGCTCACTGGCCAGTTGATACACGGCGCGTGGGGTGATGGGGATCGTCACCGGATCGCCGGGCAGGTCGTGATCGACCGTTGTCAGGGTCAGTCGTGGGTGACCGATCGGTCGGTCCTCATCATAGATCCAGGACAGCCGTGTCGGCATTGCGATAAACATTTGCGGTTTGGTGACCATGGAAAATTCCCCAACGAAATCGATCCGTTGAGGATGCGCTGCCGCCACGAAAGCACCGCGCGTCGACGTGGCAGAGCTGTCCCGCGCCATCTGCATAGATATCGATGAGATATCATATAGACATCGGATCGATGTCACCACTGATCCGACAACCGCACGGTTACGGGGCTTTCAGGGTCACATCTTGCAAAAAGTCCATATTTGGACTATATCTCTATATACAGACGGAGACCGCCCATGAACATTCTTCAGCTTCCAACCGAGCCGGGTGCCATGCCCGTGCAACAGCGCATCGATCCGACCGCGCGCCGTCGCGTCAGCGGGCCGGGCCTGCGCAGCTTCCTCGCGATTGCCGAGCGGTATGGCATTGCGACCCAGGATCGGATCGAGCTCTTGGGCGAACCGGCACCCTCTACCTATCATCAATGGGTCAAGAAGGCGCGAGAAGAAGAGCCCCTGTCTTTGCCGTTGGATACTCTGACCCGGATTTCCGGTGTGTTGGGCATTCACAAGGCCCTCGGCATTCTGTTCCCGATCGAGGCCGAAGCGATGACCTGGCTCAAGGGCCCGCATCGTGGCGAGGTGTTTGGTGGTCAGGCACCGATCGAGGTGATGATCGGGGGTGGCCTCGATGGTATCCTGACCGTGCGCCGCTATCTTGATGCGTGGCGCGGCGGGCTGCGGGGTGGGCCCGGCAAGGACGCTGATTTCGAGCCGGTCCACGTGCAGGATATCGTCTTCTCGTGACGCGTCTTGCGACGGCACCGGAACGAACCCATCGGCTCATCCCGTCACGCTTTCCCCCTATCAATGCCTTTGAGGCCGTTACGCAGCCCGCTGATCTGGCGCCGGTCCTGGAACTCGAAGGCTGGACCAATGACCGGCTCGTGGCGGCCCGGGGGAAACGGTTGTCGCAGGCTGAATGGGTCTATGGTCGTCCCAATGCCAGCGTGGTGATGGCGTCCTTCCTGCATGGTGCCCCACAGGGGACGCGCTTTGCCGATGCTGCGCTCGGGGCGTGGTATGCCGCCAATCAAATCGAGACTGCCGTGGTCGAGGTTGCCAATGGCATCCGCCGCGAGATCGCGGAGAGCGCGCTGCAGCAAAAGACCGAAGAGCTGCGGGAATACACGGCAGCGCTGACCGGTGATTTCGTCGATATCCGGGGCGCATATCCGGAACTCCATGATCCTGACCCAGCCAGTTACCCGACGGCCCAGAGCTTCGGTCGCACGGTGCGCGCCGGACCGCATGCCGGTATCGTCTATGACAGCGTGCGCCATGCCGGGGGCACGAACTGGGTGGCCTATCGTCCGACAAGGGTGCTCGACGTGCTGCAGGGTCGGCACTACCGGCTTGTGGTGCCAGAGCGTGGTCAGGTTCATTGCGGTGAGATGAGGTGATATCGACCAGATATCAAAAAGACATCACGTTGAAAGCAGGCTGGCCCGTGAGGGCCAGAAAAATTTTGCGCGCTGTCAGCGCCTTATAGAAAAGGGCGGCGCTGACGCGCCGCCCTGTCTCGGATCAGGCCGCAAGGGCTGTGTCCGGGTCCGCCGGTCGCCGCAGCGCGTCCGGCAGCCAGTCGGTCTCGGCCATGCGCGCCGTGGCATGGTCGATCAGCGCGTCCTTCTTGAGGCTGGCGAGGTTCTCGGCGGCGGCCTCGGAGACGCTTTCGCGCACCGCGTCGAGGATCGTGGATTTGGTGACCTTGCCGAAGAATGTCTCCGGGGTGGCCCGCCAGTAGCGGGTCATGTCTAGGTCGAGGGTTTCGGCCAGTTGATCGGCATGGCGCTTCGACCGGCTGCTCTCGAAGGCTGGTTCGAGACTGGTCGCCGTGAGGAAGGCCAACAGGTTCATGAGATCGGTATCGGCATAGCCGAGCAACCGATCCCACAGATCGCTGGCCTCGCTTGGCAGACGCAGTTGCCAGCGGCCCTGTGCTTCCGCCATGGCACCCGTACCGGGGTTGTCGCTCAGGGTATCGCCATGGCGGGTGAGGTCCTCACTCGCGCCGCGCAGATCGAGGCTGCTGGTCAGCCCGTCCCGATAGAAGTGCTGCAGGGCCAGCTTGTGGACGGTCAGCACCAGCGCGATGTCCGGGCGCTGCATCACCTCGGCCCGCAGAGCGGCGGTCCGATGGGCAATCAGTTCTGCCGTCAGCTTGGGCGACAGCTTGCGGGACGGGGCAGGGGCCTCGTCGCCGGTGTCGGTCTCCGGCTCGCCATCATTTGCCGGGGCAGGGGTTTCATGTCGCTCGCGCCAACCCGCCTCGATGCGGAGCGTTCCATCCCAATGGATGCCGATGAGGCAGCCATGGGATGCCTTGATCTGGTCGGTCCAGACCTGTTGCAGGGCGGTGAGCCGGTCGATCTCGTCGGACAGTCGGTCGATTTCTGCCGCTATCTCGGGCTCGTCCGGGGTTTCGTCATGTTGCTCGGCAAGGGTGTCATAGGCTTCGATGGCGGTGTCGAGCGCTGCCTGATCTTCCTCGGACAGGTCCATTTGCGCTGGATAGCTGCGCACCAGCCCGTCAAAGGCCCGATGGTCCAGATCGGGCACGACGCGCGTCCATGCCCAGCCCTCGGTAGTCAGCCGCTCGGCCTCGGTCTCAAGGCGTTCGGCGACCAGCCGGTCGAGCAGGGCCGGATCGGTCAGGTATCCGCCTTCCGCGCTGTCGAACAGGTCGCGCTGCACGGTGCCGCCTGCTGCCTCGTAAGTTTCCAACCCGATCAGGCAGACGCGCCGGTCGTCGCTCGGGATCGCTTCCATGGTGAGCGCGCGGCGAATGGTGCCGGGGTGCCGGTTCCAGTTGGGCAGGGCGTTCCAGACCTTCTCCTGCTCGGCATGGTCTTGCGTGATGGTGAAGGCCATCAGATGATCGAGGGTCATCTCGCCTTGCCGATAAGCCTCGAACAGCACCGGGCTGACCCGTGCGAGTTTCAGGCGTTGGCGCACGAACAGGGCGGTCACGCCAAAGCGCGCGGCGATATCCTCGATGCCGGTTCCGGCCTCGGCCATGGCGTGAAACGCCTCGAACTGGTCGGCGGGGTGCATAGCCTCGCGGATGGTGTTTTCGGCAAGACCGATTTCGGTATCGTCGCCGGTGTCGAGCACATGGCAGGGCAGGGCGGTGTTGGATGCGATCTCGCCCGCCTCGGCCAGTGCCTTGAGCGCAGCCAGCCGCCGGTTCCCGGCGATCACTTCATAGCGGCCCGTGGGGCTGCCCTTCTTGTTAAGCACCGGGCGCACGGTCAGGTTCTGGATCAGCCCATGGGCGCGGATGCTGGCGATCAGCGCGTCGAGGCTGCCGGTTGCGGTCTTGCGCACATTGCGTTTGCCCGGCACCAGCTTCGCCAGTGGCAGGTCGGTGATGGTGGTCATGGTGGTCATGGTCTTGGTCTCCTTCTCTTTTTGAAAATCACGCCAGAGGGCGTGCAGCTGCTGCTGCAACCCTTGGCCGTCGCCGAGACCGGGGTAGGGGGGCGCTATGCAGGCGGGCAGGGTCGGGCTGCGGCAGGCGCGAGGCGCACCTGCCTTGCCGCCGGACGCGGTCCTGCCCGTGCTGTAGCCCTGCGTGGCGGAGGGGATAGGGGCAGGGCCCCTTGCCCCCGGACGGCCGTCTGACGGCGGTCCCAAGGCGCGTCTGCGCCGTATGGAGTTTTCTACCGTGAGGGATCGTCACCGGATGGCCGAAACCGGCCTGAGGCCGATCAGGCAGCAGGGCGGATTCGGTGAGCCTGCCGGCCATGTCTGGTGACTTGGTCGGCGGAGCGAATAGAGCCCGGTGCCGCTGGCGGCACGCGGCCTTCGTCTGTCGACTTACGGAAAGATGAGCCCGCCCCGGATTGCTCTGGCAACCGCCTGGGTGGTGTTCACCGCATCGAGCCCGTCGAGGGCATCCCGGACATAGCTGTCAACGGTTGCATGGGAGACCCCGAGAATGACGGCGATCTCGGATCGGCTCTTGCCGCGCGCGGCCCAATGCAGGCAATGGCGCACCCGATCGTTCAACACCGGATCGGCACGCGTACCGCCTGCCGCCGCCGGGCAGGGCACAGCCTGCTCATGCAGCATCTGGCACAGGAACCGGAACCAGCAAGGCAGATCGGGACAACCGGGCGCCCTGCGATAGAGGCTGACCATGCCGACTTGCCGGATATTGTCGGCCCCGACGATATGGGTCGGCACGACCATGCCATCGACGAAGCCATAGGCGGCCGCCAGGTCGAGCATCCGGCGGGCGACCGGCTTGCGGCCCCGCCGCAGCGCGCGGGCCTGGTCGAGCTCGGGGCAGTCATACCAGCCGAACGGTGTCTGCTGAACGGCGGCGCGGCGCAGGGTCGGGTCATCACGATTGAACCGGGCCGCGTGATAGGCGACCCGATAGGCCTGTGGCAGTGTCGTCTGGATCACACGCTGGGCGTTTTTTGGATCGTCCAGCCGGTCGAACACCGCGAAATGCACATCCGCGTAACCGAGACCCGCGGCATGGCCTTGTAGGAAAGGGAAGAGGTCGTCGTCATTTGGCGCCGCGGTGAGCGCGTCGAAGGCTTGTGACAGCATTGGCAGGCTTATTGTTCTTGTTAATTAACCAATGAATCCAGTGGTTTTTGCACTGAAACCAATTTTCTAGAATCCGGCTAGCAAGCATGGCAGGACGGATTTTTCAAGTTGTTTGATGTAGTACATACCGTTGTATGTCGCCCTGACCGTGGGGACGACTGCCGATGACGTACTCGACGCTCGGCCAACCCCGCAGCATCCGGATCAACGGTCGCCGCACCAGCCTGCGGCTGGAGCCGGTTGCCTGGCTGAGCCTCTTCGATATTGCCGAGCGCGAAGCGATGTCACCTGACGAGCTGATCGAGCGGATTGCGACCGAGAAGGCGCCGGAACGCTGCCTTGCCTCGGCCGTGCGGGTCTTCGTTGCCGACTACTGGCAACAGGGCGGACATCTCTGATGCCCTATGAGCAGCGCTCCCTCCGCCTTGATGGTCAGCGCCGCTGCCTGCGGCTCGAGCCCGAGTTCTGGTCCATGCTGGAACGCATCGCTCGACAGGAACAGCAGGCGCTGCCGTGGCTGATCGATCGGATCGACCGGCACCGACAGACGGGGCAAGGGACCGGCTCGGCCCTGCGCTGCTTCGTGATCCGATATTTCGCCGACCGGGCAACAGGCCAACAGGCAAACCGACATCACAAAGATATCGTGTAGATATCAGGCAGAAATCAAAAATCCCGATATATGCCACGCTGGCGGTGGGTTAGTGGCTGTCCATCGGATGCCTGCCTCTCGTCTGCTCAGCGCAGCATCCTTGCAGAGTGTCAGAAACTGCACTATATTTCTGACACTAGGAGCACGGATCATGACCACAGTCAGTAGACAGCCCGCAGGGCAGGCAGAACGGTTGAGCGAGAAGGTGCTGGCCCATGCCAGCACCTTGCCCGAGGGCGTTCCGGTGACGGCCAAGGGCTTGCTGCATCTGGGCAGCAGGGCCGCAGTCGATCAGGCGCTGTCGCGCCTCACCAGGCGCGGCGCGCTCTTGCGCGCCGGTCGCGGTGCCTATGTGCTGCCGGTCGAAAGCCGTTTCGGCAAACGTGCCCCCTCGGTTGAGAAGACCGTGGTGGCCTTGGCCGAACAGCGCGGTGAGCGGATCACTGCAAGCGGTGCCATGGCAGCGAATGCCTTGGGCTTGACCACCCAGGTTCCGACCCGCCCGGTCTATCTGACCTCGGGCCGATCCCGGCGTCTGGTGCTCGGCAAACAGGAAGTGGAGCTGCGCCACGCGCCTAATTGGCAGCTGGCGCTCGGCAACGCGAAGCCGGGGCAGGTGATCCGGGCCTTGGCCTGGCTCGGCCCTGAGAAGGCCGAGGCGGCTGCCTCGCGCCTGCGCACCACCCTGAACAGCGAGGAGCGGGCAGAGCTGGCCCGTGTCGCGGGCCGGATGCCGGATTGGCTGGCTGGCACCGTCAGCCGGATGGCGCATGGCTGAAACGTATTTTGATCTGACAGCTGCCGATCGACGCGAGGTGCTGGACGTAGCGGCCAGCGCCTCCCGCCGCGATGCATTTTTAGCAAGGTCGACCGGCGGCTGCAGAACTACAGCAACGCGGCGCACACATCGAAGCGGCCTCCACCTTGCCCGGTAACCTCGGTCACATCGACCCGTTCATGACCTGTATGAGGCGCGTACCGTTTTTCTTTCCGAGCTCACCGAATTCCTCTATCTCTCAACGAGAAGAAAACATGAGCAGATTTCGCATTATGGATTCACATTTCGGATCAGTTGGGGATTTTCAAGGCTACTCCGCTGAAGAAATGAGTGCGATGAGTTCTCAGGAACAAGTCGCAATAATGGTCGAGTGGTTCAACCAGCAGTTTGAGGACCCCCAAAACGAAACGCCATACAACAAGGACCTGGGCGGGTACGTATACCTGTGGGGCGGTCCCTTCGACGCCAGTGACCAAATCCAAGCTGAGTTCTCAGACGCCGTGGACTTCGATACGATGATGCTTGCAGTGGATCGTGTTCAGGGTGATGGGACGCTCGAATGGGCACCGACAACTGGTGGCGATTTCTACGAACACCCGGAAGATGACCGTGTTGAAGCGGGAGAGATCGTTGATGGGGACGGCGAATGGTCTCCGATAATTCCGGATCAGGCACCAGTGCCGCCGGAGCCAGAAGCGCGCGCCGAGGTGATCCGGCGTCTGGACGAATTGGAAGCAATAGTCCAACCGCTTCTGGATAAGTTCGAGGCTGAAGCTCAAGCCCCGCCTATGATGGGCCATAACAACCCGCCTGAGGAACTGGAAATCGTTCAAGCCGTTTCTCGGGACGAGTGGCGGCAGGTGAAAGCCGCGATTGATGAAATTCGCCAACAAACGCAGGTTGAGGAACCCGACATTGGGAGCGTGGAGCAGAGCAATAATCGCCTGCTTGCTGCGGCGACTGCCTTGGCCGGATGGATTCAGAACCGGGTTAACGCCGCAATTGATGCCGGTGCTGCCATCGGTGTCGCGTATGGCATTGCAAATCTTGAGGCAGCAAGAGCGGCACTTATAGGTGCGGCTCAAGCAGTTCAAACGTGGTTGGCATCAATGCATTGGCCGTTCTGAGGTCCACGCAGTTCGAGCCTACGCCCCCCCCAAAAAAATCTGTCGAAACTGTTCCTGGCGCGGTGCTCGGTCTGACCCTGTAAAGCCGCACCCAGATTCACCGGTTAAGGCGACACCCAGTTTTGCGGATTCTGTCGCCCCTGGAGAGGCGCGATGAACCGCACCAACGCACCCGTCGCTCCCGGCCCTTTCCGAACATTCGCCAGTAGTGGCATTGCTGCGGTGCTGTTTCCCCGAACCGGTCATCCGTCGCATCGTGCAGCAGGTATACTCCGGCCAAGGTCCGCAGTGCGGAGCTTGGCTTCCATCCATGACTCAGAATCAAGAATCTGTTTTATATAAATTCAACAGGATCTTGGGAGCGAGTGCAGATGTATTGCTATGTCGACGAGAGCGGGAATACCGGGAACACTCTATTCGATCCTGCGCAGCCCATACTCTACTACGGGTTGATCACTTCTAAGACTAACCTTGATGTTTCTGCCGAGCCGTTGCTCCGAGCTGCGCGCGCAAAGCTCGGCGTGGAGCGCGTTCATGCGAATGAGTTGGGCGTCGGGCGACTGTCGGAGGTCGCGTTGAGCCTGGGTCGCTTTGCGCTGAAGCGCGACGTGCGGTTCTCGCTCTACAAGGTGGTGAAGCCCGACCACGCCATTATCAGCTTCTTTGACCAAGTTTTCGACTCCGGGGTCAACGAAGCGGTTCGATGGGACCACTACTGGACACCGCTGCGATACCCGCTTCTCTTCAAGGTCGCCTACCTGTTTGACGAGGAGACCGCAAAAGCCGCCTGGGCTGCACGGGTGGAGCGCAACCCAGCAAGAGCTGCGGAAGCTCTGCAAAAATTATGCGCGACGCTCAAGGACCGCATCCATCGTCTTCCGGACGCTCGTTCCCGCGACCTAATCTCAGGAGCGCTGAAATGGGCCGCAGCGAACACATTCGACATCAGCTACGGCGTGGGGAACAAAGACAGTGCGCTTCAAATTTCTCCGAACCTCGTCGGCTTCCAACAAGTGCTCCAGTCGGCGGCCGCCCAGGCTCAGAAGCAATCGCGGCAGGTCCGCCAGATCGTCGTGGACCGGCAAACCCAGTTCAATCGAGCTCAGGGCGAGCTGGCCGATATATATCGGGCCATGCGCGGCCACAAGCAAAGCATGGGCCCCGGAATGCCCGAGTTGGATATGACGAATATGCCGGAGGTTCCGCCCGACTTCCGGCCAGGTGACCTGAGCGCAGGCCTTGAGTTGGTCGATGTCGTGCTGTGGGTCGCGAAGCGGTGGCAAGAGGACAAGCCTCTATCCCCGGAGCTGGGGGAAATGTTCAATGCCTTCGCTAAGCGCGGCGGCACCGACGAGGTATCGCTTAGCGGGCTGGAGCACCGGTGGAGCTTCCTCGCGAACCTGCCGATTCCCGACGGCCCATTACCTGATGATCTAACGAAGCAGATCGCCAGATGGGAAGACGCGCGAATACAGGCTATAAAGGATTGCTAAAGGTAAGCGCCTCGGCGATCCCCTCCTGCCGCTCTGAGGCTATCCGTGCGAGTCCTGTTGTCGAGATGAGGCATCGGACTGGACGGCAAAATGGACGGCTCTTTAGACGGCCCAACGGATGGCTACGCTGGCAGGATCGAGGTTTTCGAAGGGCGGTCGGGCCGGCGCATGCGGAGCGCGGCCGAACGGGCGCGGATCGCGGCGGAGAGCCTGGTTCCCGGAGCGAAGGTGACAGATGTCGCTCGGCGGCATGATGTGACCCGCTGGCAGGTCTACGATTGGCGCAAGAAGCTGATGGCCGGTGCGCTGGTTCTGCCTGCCGAAACGGCTGACGAACCGATGTTCGCGGCGCTTGTCGTTGAGCCAAAGCCGGCCCGGCCTGCACCCGGCCCGAAACGCTGCGGCGGTGCGACCAGGTCCAGCAGGATCGAGATGATGGTCGATGGCGTGACCCTGCATGTGCCGCCGGATGTCGATGAGGCGCAATTGACCCGGATGATCCGCGCGATCCGGGCGGCATCGCAATGATCTCGCCGGCTGGCGGGCTGCGCGTCTACGTTGCCACGCGCCCGACGGATTTCCGGAAGGGCATAGACGGCCTTGCGCTGCTGGTTCAGGAGACGATGGGCCTGGACCCGTTCAGCGGCGCAGCTTTTGTGTTCCGGGCCAAGCGTGCTGACCGCATCAAGATCCTGGTCTGGGATCAGACCGGCATCGTGCTGGTCCACAAGCGCCTGGAAGGCGCGAAGTTTGTCTGGCCCAAGGCGCAGGACGGCGTGATGAAGATGTCGCCTGCGCAGTTCTCGGCGCTGTTCGAAGGTCTCGATTGGCGGCTTGTCCGTCCCGAACGTGTGCGGCGACCGGAACTGGCCGGGTAGCTGCGGCAGAGTGACTCGGCGATGATTTGTCGGTGGTGGGGATCCCGCCCATGTGCTTGATCGCAGCCATGACCGACACCGCCCTGGCCGAAGAGAATGCGCTTCTGAAGGCCCGCCTCGCCGAGACCGAGGCGGCACTGGCAGATGCGGTCGAGGCCCAGAAACGGCTGGAAAGCATTGTCAGCGAGTTGCGGCGGGAGAAGTTCGGACGGAAATCCGAAAAGCTCGATCCGGAGCAGTTCAACCTGCCGCTCGAAGATGTCGAACTGGCGCAGGGCGTGCTGGACGCGGCGCAGGAGAAGGCGCGGCGCGCGCTGAAGGGGCAAGGTGCTGCCGAGAGCGGCGCGCCGAACCGCAACCGCGGGCATCTCCCGAAGCATCTGCCCCGGGTCGAACGGATCATCGAACCGGAGACCACGATGTGTCCGTGCGGTTGCGGTGAGATGGCCAGGATTGGCGAGGATGTCTCCGAGCGGCTGGACGTGGTGCCAGCCCAGCTCCGCGTGCTGGTTACCCGGCGCCCCAGATATGCCTGCCGGCGCTGCTCCGGCACCGTGGTCCAGGCGCATGCGCCGGAACATGTCGTGCCCGGCGGTCTGCCCACCGAAGCGCTGATTGCGCAGGTCATGGTCGCCAAGTTCGGCGACCACCTTCCATTCTACCGCCAGGCCGAAATCTATACCCGGCAGGGGATCACCCTGGACCGGGCCACGCTCGGCAACTGGGTCGGGCGCGCCTGCTTCCACCTGCGCCCGATCGCCGATCACCTGAAGGAGCGGCTGAAGGGCGCGGACCGGGTGTTCATGGATGAGACCCGGGCCCCGGTGCTGGATCCCGGACGACGAAAAACGAAAACCGGCTACTTCTGGGCCATTGTCGCCGATGACCGGGGTCACGGCGGTGCCGGCCCTCCCGTGGTGATGTTCCACTACGCGCCCGGCCGTGGCGCCGTGCATGCGCTTCGCTTCCTCGAGGGCTATCGCGGGCACTTCGTGCAATGCGACGGTTATGAAGCCTATGACAAGCTCACCAAGGTCGACCGGCCTGTGGGCCCATGGACCCTCGTCCATTGCTGGACCCATGCGCGTCGGCGGTTCGTGAAACGCCTGGAAAAGGACGGCTCACCGATTGCCGAGGAAGCCCTGCGCCAGATCGCCGAGCTCTATGCCATCGAGAAATCCGTGCGCGGGCTGGGTCCCGAAGCACGGCTTGCCGCCCGGCGCGAACTCTCCGCACCGATCATTGCCGCCTTCCGCCCTTGGCTCGAGGCGCAGCTGTCGCGCATCCCGCGTTCGTCAAAGCTGGCCGAGGACATCCGCTACACCCTGGCGCGCTGGCCCGGCCTGACGCGCTTCCTTAACGACGGCCGTCTGGAGCTGGACACCAACCCGGTCGAGAACCAGATCAGGAAAATTGCTCTGACTCGGAAAAACGCCCTCTTCGCCGGGCACGAGGTCGGCGCAGAGAACTGGGCATTGCTCGCCAGCCTGATCGCGAACTGCAAGATGTGCGACGTCGATCCGGTCAGCTACCTCTCCGACACGTTGCGCGCGTTGCTCGACGGTCATCCCAGAAGCCGCATCGACGATCTCATGCCCTGGAACTTCGCGGCCGCGTCAAGCCGCGCCGCGTAGGGGATCGCCGAGGCGCTTACAGTCAGCCTAAGAGCTACGCGTAAAAACGCAGCCAGCCTCGCATGTCGTTTTCCCTGAATGGGGCAGACCGCAATTTTCAGGCCTTCAATACCTTCCATCGCACTTTGAGGACCGAACAAAGGGTGCGTTGCGACGATGTCTACGTAGTTCGGGAACCGGCGCAGCATGATTTCGGAAGGAACGACTTTGACCGAGCCAACATCGACAATCAGCGCGCCAGGTTTACAAGCAACTGCAATTTCGCTGACAACTTGCTCGAATGAGGACATTCTAGAAGCTAGAGGTTCAACTGAAAAACGATGACGTTCTCGTGAGGTCGCGAGTTTACAGGTATCGACGCGTTTCAGCGCAATAATCGCGATACTTGGAGCCGTATTGTTCATGCAGCCATGGCTCTTCCGCGAGCGGGGCAAGGGCCAGCGCGGCAACTCCAACGATGACGATAGGCCAAACCCAAGATGAGGCGAAGAGAAGACCAAAACCTATCAGGATGGCCATGTCGGCAAGGTACTGCGGATGCCGAGAGAAACGGTAGAGACCCGAAGTGATCAGCTCGTCTTTCGCACCGCTGGTGGCTTTCAGTCCAATGCTGAATGCCCCCCACCAGACAATCAGATTTCCGGTTGCGATCAAGAACGGCCCGACCGCCCAACGGAGTGGGTTGGCCATAGAAGCGGATTTCCAATCCAAGATGCCCAAACCGATCACCGCCCCAAACACGGCCAATGTGAGACCCCATGCAATGTTTGGTATGACTGAATGCTCTCTGTTTGGAGGCCAGATGCGCTTGGACGGGCGGGCGATCGACCAAAGGAGCGCACCAATCAAAACCAGACCGGATAGCAGGCCAACGACCACTAGTATGCCTTGGGCAATCGTCATGAGCGGTGTCCGAACACCTGCGCCTCCTGATGCGCATTGTCGCTCGCTTCGAATTCAAGCGTGGAATGCTCGATTGAGAAACGTTCATGCAGCACCGATTTGACGTTTTCGTTAATCTTGTCGGCCTCACCCATCCATTCGCGTTCGACGACAATATGGCAGTCCAATGCCGCAGCGTGCTCCTGCATTTGCCACAGGTGGACATGATGCACGTCCACAACGCCATCGACACTCTGGATCGCTCTGACCACGTCATTTCCATCAATATCTGGTGGGCTCCCAAGCATCAGGGTTCGAATTGGGCCCCCTATTTCGGTGAAGGACAAATACAGGATGTAGAGCGCGATGCCGATAGTGATGGCCGGATCAACCCAACGCATATCATAGAGTATTATGAGCGTCCCGCCGACTATGACGGCCACTGAAGCCAACGCATCCGAAAGGTTGTGGAGAAAAAGCGCACGGATGTTCACGCTCCCCTTCTGCATCGAATAGGTCAGCATTGCGGTCAGCGTGTCGACCACAAGCGCGATTCCACCGAGAATGACTACGGTCCACCCCATGACTTCGGGTGGATCAATCATGCGCATGCCACCTTCGTAGATCAGATAGAAGCCGATCACGATGAGGGTGGTGTAGTTGATCAGGGCCGCGACGATTTCGACCCGGCCATAGCCGAAGGTCATGCGCTCATCGGCCGGGCGGCGCGCGATCTTGCGTGCGGCGAAGGCAATGACAAGCGAGGCCATATCGGAAAAGTTGTGCAGCGCATCGGCGATCAGTGCCAGACTGCCCGAGAATATGCCCCCGACGATNTGCGCAACGGTAAGAAGCCCGTTCGCCCAGATCGCGATGGCAACCCGCCGATCGCCAGAATCCGGTTCGATATGCGCGTGCCCATGATCATGCGGCATTGGCAGGCTCCTCATGCGCGTGTGTCGCGCGTCGGTCAGTCTTGAGGCGGCCGCTGCGGAAACCACGTACGCGCGCATTCATCCAGTGGCGGATGATATGACGGTAAAGGGCACCACGCAGCCACCCAAAGGATTGCTCATGGGACAAATAGAAGGCGTCCGGCGTATCGTACACGCCAAAATCTTGCACAATGGCGGTTTTCTGAATGTAGGTATCTTCTCCGTTCCAGGCGACGGGAGGCGCGCCAAGGCAATCCGTGCCCGCGCCATAACCGCAGAGACTTTCTGTGTCCGAGAATGACGTTTGCAGGACATCGAGGAAAGCGTCATCCAGGATGAAGCCTTCAAGGTTGATCCAGGCACCTTGAAATTCGATCTCGACCCATGAGTGGAGAATTTCCTGCGGAGCAAGCGGATACACCAGCTCAGGGACAACACCGCGCTGCAAGCCTTTGTGGATCGTAAACCCATGCAACCGGCAACGAATGCCGACACCACGCAGCAGCGCCATCAAGAGCGTGCCTTTGGTATTGCACTGCCCATAGCCGTCGGAAAGCACTTCGGATGCGGGGATGTCGTCAGCTCGATTGTATCCGAACGCGATTTCATTCCGAACGAAATCATAGGCAGCTCCGATCCGATCGTATTCGGATAAGCCGCGCCAGCTGCGGTTCTCAATTAGACGCGCAAGAGGCGCGGCATCAAAATCCAGTAGTTTGGTGGGTACAAGTAGGGGGTCGGTCATCTGCAACGGGTCGCTCCTCGAATCGTCTTGGAACAAGACTAATTGCTATAGTCACTATAGCTTCAATCCTTTCTTTCAGAAAGAATCTCCCGCAACTATTTGTCCGTGTGAACCGCTTTGTGGTGTTCGCCGTGTGCGTCGCGCAGGATGTCGATACCGCCCCAGGCCGCGATCCCGGCGACGATCACACTGACGACAAGGTCCGGCCAGTTGGTTCCTAGCCAAGCGACGAGGCCACCGGCCACGACGATCCCGAGGTTCGCGGCGAAATCGTTGTAACTGAAGGTGTTGGCCGCGCGGATATTGACGTTTGGATTTTTGAGCTTAGCGAGCAGCCAAACGCAGACTGCGTTGATAGCCGCCGCGATCAGGGCCATTGCAATCATGATCGTCCCGAGCGGATCTGACCCACCGATGTAGCGGCGCCACGCATCGTAGAGGATGCCTGCAGCGAACAGGATCAGCAGCCCGCCGGAAACGTTCGCCGCCCCGCGTTTCCATTTGGCGGATCGGGACAAAGCGAAAAGGCTGATCGCGTAGACGAAGCTGTCGGAGAGGTTATCGAGCCCGTTGGCGATCAGGGCACTTGAGTCGCCGAAGGCGCCTGTTGCGAAAAAGGCCACGGCCAAACCGATATTGAGCGCCAGAACGATCCAAAGCGTCCGTCTCTCCATTGAATCTTGTCTAGCGGCCATTTTGTGGTTCCAGCTTGTGTTGTACGACACATTAACTTCTGCGGCTGATCTGCGTTCCAGCCGGAATGTTGGCTGAATTCCTTCAGGCCCCGATTTCCTCGTGTTCGGTCAAGCATTCCGAATGGTCCCGCAACACCTCAAGCACCTTGCAATCTCCCGTCCGCCCGCCGCTGCATTCGTGAACCATGCGTTTCAGTTCCGTGCGCAGCGCCTTCAGGCGGGCCATGCGCTGCTCCACCTGTTTGAGCTGGCGACGCGCGATGGCATCAGCTTCATCACAGGGCCGATTGGGATGGTCGCTGAGGTCGAGCAGCTCGCGGATCGCATCGAGCGAGAAGCCGAGTTGCCGCGAGTGGCGGATGAAGGACAGTCGATCAAGCTGTGCATTGTCGTAGCGCCTCTGTCCGCCTTCGGTCCTGCCAGGTTCGGGCATGAGTCCGATCTGTTCGTAGTACCGGATGGTCTGCACTTTTGTGCCAGTCTTCTTTGACAGAGTACCGATCGTGAGCATTTTCGCCTCCATGAAAAAGATACAGTTTGTGTAGGTTTTGCCGTCGNAATAAACAAGTGTCGGATTCACAGACGCGTGAGTTCAAGCTATACCATGATTTCGTGCTTGAACCTCTAGCNGCTAGAGGATGTATCCGCACANGCAATAAGAATCANAANCAGGCGNACAGGATTGTCCCTTACATCGGCACAGAANTTTCTTTGGGTTTTGGCAGGCGTGGCAGCGCTTGCCTTCGTATGGCTTTTGCTNTGGTCNGANTATCGTGCCGANAGCGCCCGAACNGACGCCGANCCGCCTTTTTTCGCTGANTTCGAACTGACNGANCACCNGGGTATGGTTCNAACCGAGGAGGACTTTGCGGGGCGCTGGATGCTGGTNTTTTTCGGCTTTACCAACTGCCCCGANGTCTGCCCGACGACCCTATCNGAGGTCGCGGCGGTGATGGACGGTCTGGGCGACGATGCCGCCNAGGTCCANCCGATTTTCATAACAATCGACCCTGAACGAGACACGCCCNCAGCACTCGCCNAATACGTCCCGCTGTTCGATGCGGGCATCATNGGGCTGACNGGCACGCCGGAACAGATCGCCGCCACNTCCGAGACNTTTCCNATCTTCTTNGANCGCGTCGAAGAGGCNGCNGCGCCGGATGGNTACACNATGGGCCACACGTCGCATCTGTTCCTCTTCGANCCCGANGCNGGCTTCGCCGACTCGTGGCCCTACGGCACCTCCGCCGAAGAGATCCTCGCCNATCTGGAAGAGAGGATNTGACCGACATGAACCGTATGTNCGGAGAAACAGCCCTCGGGCTGGCGTGGATCATCGCGCTCGTCGCCTCGCTTGCCGTGCTTTTNATCGGCGAGGTGCTGGGGCAGACGCCCTGTGTGCTGTGCTGGTTCCAGCGCGCCTTCATGTTCCCCTTGGCCATTNTCCTCGGGCTNGGCCTNTGGTGGCGGGACGGCCGNGTGGGGCGCTACGGCATCGCATTGGCGCTTGGCGGCGGCGCANTCGCCCTNTGGCACATGGGGCTGTACGTCGGTCTTGTTCCCGAACGCNTCCAGCCCTGCACGGCCACCGGCCCCTCTTGCACCGATGACAACCAACTGGTCTTCGGCNTCCCTATCCCGCTGATGGCGCTCGNCGCCTTCGCGCTGATCGGGGCGCTGTCGGCCCTTTCATTNAAGGACACACGAACATGAANCGACGCGGCCTGATCCTGTCCGTTCTNGCCCTCGGCGNCGCCGGTTTCGGCGGAGCCACCTGGTTTGCAANCCGCCCCGGCCCNGTGGCCGAAGCGGAGCCNGTTGCTCCGGAACTTGCNGAGGCGATGATCCGCCCCTACTCGCCCATCCTCGGNCCTGCGGANGCGCCCGTCACGATCGTCGAATTCTTCGATCCGGCCTGCGAGGCCTGTCGCGCCTTTCATCCCATCGTGAAGGACATCATGGCCGAGCATGGGGANGCTGTCCGCGTCGTGATCCGCTACACGCCCTTCCACGGCGCGGCATCCGAGGAAGCNATCCGCGTGCTCGAGGCGGCGCGCATGCAGGACGTTTACGTGCCGGTGCTNGAGGCCGTTCTGCGGGAACAGCCGAGATGGGCGTCGCACGGTGCCCCGGCGCCNGGCCTAATCCTNCAGNTCGCCGCCACGGCCGGNCTCGATGCCGAGGCCGCGCGCACGCAAATGCTGGCACCNGNTGTNGTGGCGATCCTGAANCAGGATCGTGCNGANGTNGAGACCGTGGGAATTCGCCNGACGCCCACATTCTTCGTGAACGGCANGCCGCTCGATCCNTTCGGNGAGGCAGAANTGCGNCGNNTGGTGGCTGCCGAAGTCGCTNCCGCGCAAANNTGAATGGAAAGGGCAGGATCANAACGATGAAAAAGNATATTTTGACCNGCACANTGNCNGCGCTTTTGACCCTNGGAGGGNTCTCAGNGCCCGCGCTGGCCGGACCCGAGGATGTTGTCGTCGAGAACGCGTGGTCCCGCGCCTCNATCGGGATGAACCGNCCCGGGGCCGCNTACATGACGATNNGCAACACNGGCGACGAGCCNGTGACGCTGANCGGCCTTGCNACACCGCTCGCGATGATGCCCGAAATNCACGAGACGAAGACAAATGCCGAAGGTCTAAGTTCCATGAGCCCGGCGGGGGAGATCGCGATCGCCCCGGGCGAGAGCGTCGCGCTCGAACCGGGGGGCCTGCACGCAATGCTGATGCGGCTACAAGAACCGATGACGGAAGGGGACACCTTTCCGCTGACCCTGCTTTTCGACGACGGAGGCGAAGTGACGGTCGAGGTTCCGATCCTCGGCATCGCCGCGCGGGGGCCAGAGGACTGATGCAGCGACGGGCGATCCTGGGGTACGGCGCGGCTGGTGTCGGGGCGGTCGCCCTGATGCTCTTCGTCGGTTGGTGGCAGGTCGATGGACCGGAACCTGTCTGGCAGCGGCCTGTCGCCCTGACCGAGATGGATTTCCGTCTGACGGATCATGAGGGCAACGCGGTCGGGCCAGAAACCCTGATCGGNCGNCCGACGATGGCGTTCTTCGGCTTCACCTACTGTCCCGATGTCTGCCCGACCACGCTCTCGGACATTTCGGGATGGCTCGACGATCTGGGAGACGAGGCCGACGAGATGAACGTGGTTTTCATCACGGTCGATCCCGAGCGCGACACTGTCGAAACGATGGCCGAATATGTCGGCTACTTCCATCCGGCGATTCGCGGCTGGACGGGGCCGGAGGAGCAGATAGCGCGCGTCGCGGACGGCTTCCACGCCACCTACGAAAGGGTGCCGACGGAGAGCGGCGATTACACGATGAACCACAGCGCGAGCGTCTTCCTGTTCGCAGCCTCTGGGCGGTTCGTCACCATGATCGACTATCACGAACCCAGAGAATTCGCGGTGCCGAAAATTCGCCGCGCGCTGAAAGAAGAAACGGAGGGGGCGACATGAGGCTCAGAACTATGGCGGCTTGTGTCGCAATTGCGGGGATGGTTTCGGGAGCGGCTATCGCCCTCTCTGATTTCATGTCGAAAGAACCCGTGCCGCCGGAACTTGCCTCGGCAGGTAAATGGATGCCCCAAGGTCCTGAAGCTCCCCAAAACGTTGACATCCTCGTGACGCTGCCCGCGACGGCATGGGCAGAAGATGCACCCGACCTCGGCCCCCTTCTGCAGGTCGCGTTTGCCGACAGGCCCGTGCAGGCGATCGAGCCACCCCTGTCGACATGGTCGCGCAACATTGCACCTGGCGAGACGCTCGATTTCTTGCTGTCTGAAGCTGGTCTTGCGGCACCTGACAGAGCCGAAGTTGCCCTCGCGCTTGGCGCGGAATACGATCTGCGACGGCTGCGGCCGGGGCACTCGGTCACTGTTGCTTCGACCATGGACGGCAGCCCCGGCACCGTCTCACTCGCCGTCGAGGACGGGGTTCGGATCGAGGTGGTTTTCGGCGAGCAGATGTCCACGCAGGTCGTGGCTCCGGATCCGGAAATCGTAACCCTTGCCGGCGAAGCCATGATCGACAGCTCGATCTTCGCGGCACTCGACGAAGCCGGCATACCCGCCCGTTTTTCCGTGGACCTTGCGCAGATGCTGGGTGGGACCGTGGATTTCCGCCGCGAGATGGCCGGCGGCGAAACACTAAGGCTTCTCTGGCGTGAGGCGCGGGTCGGCGAGGACAGGATCGGACAGCCCGAACTCGCCTTCGCCGCACTGGACATCGGCGGTTCGCTTTACGAGATCGTATGGCCGGACGACGGCAGCGGTCAGGCGACGATCTACGTCGATGGCGAGGTGCTGCGCGTCTTCGCACAGCCGGTCGAGGGTGCGCGCCTCAGCTCGGTGTTCGGACGCCGCACGCATCCGGTCTTTGGCAACGTCCGGATGCACACCGGCGTCGATTTTGCAGCGGCACGTGGGACACCGGTTCAAGCGACGGCACCGGGGCGGGTCAATTTCATCGGCTGGCGCGGCGGATATGGACGCGTGGTCGAAATCTTGCACGGCTCCGACACCATGACGCGCTACGCGCATCTGAGCGCCGTGCCGGAAGACTTGGCACAAGGCCAACGCGTTGCGGCGGGAGACGTGATCGGCCGCGTCGGCGCGACTGGCACGGCGACAGGTCCGAACCTGCACTATGAGGTGCTCGTGGATGGGCGCCCGACTGACCCCCTCTCTGACGACCGGCTCGCCGAAGCGGCCGAGAGCGATGCGGATGATACCGCCGCGCTCTCGCGTCTGGCCGAGGCGCGGGCGCTTCTGAATGAAAACCTCGGCAGCGAGATTGCCAAAACGACAACCGAAAGGCTCTGACCCATGAAACGCATGACCCAAGCTCTTGCCATCACGCTCGCCCTGTTCCCAGCGGCCCAGGCCCTCGCAGAGGCAACGGCGATCGACGTCCGCAAGACCAACGGATGCGGCTGCTGCCTCTCGTGGATGAAACATCTCGAAGAGAACGGGTTTGTGCCGACCGGCCAGGACATGTTCGGCGGGCTTCTCGTGCGCTTCAAGCTAGACAACGGCGTGCCGCAGCGCATGGTCTCCTGCCACACCGCGCTCATTGACGGCTACGTGATCGAGGGCCATGTACCGGCCGCTGACATCCGCCGCCTTCTCGAGGAGCGCCCGGACGCCGTCGGCCTCGCTGTTCCGGGGATGCCCTATGGCTCGCCCGGCATGGGGCCAGAAGACGACCGCGAGGCCTATGATGTCTTCCTCATCCGCAAGGACGGGTCGACGGAAGTCTTTTCGAGCTACGCCGAAGGATAATCTGGCCCGCCCATGGAAAATCTGTCTCCGATAACGCTCGGCTTTCTCGGAAGTCTCGCCGCCGGTTCGCTCACAGCAGTCGGAGCAGCTCCCGTGCTGTTCGGGCGCATCCCGTCTCGGGCCACGCGCGATCTGTCGCTCGGCTTCGCCGCCGGTGTCATGCTGTCAGCCTCGTTCTTTTCGCTGATCATCCCGGCATTGGATGCGGCAGAGCCAATATTCGAAAACGGCGCGATGCCTGCGGCCATCGTATGCGTCTCGATCCTTCTGGGCATGGGGGCTGTCGCGCTGATGAACGAAAAGCTGCCGCACGAGCACTTCAAGACAGGACGCGAAGGGCCCGAAGCGGCGTCTCTGCGGCGGGTCTGGCTGTTCATCATCGCGATCACGATCCACAACTTCCCCGAAGGCCTCGCGGTCGGGGTCGGCTTCGGATCCGGAGGTATAGAGGGCGGTCTGCCGCTTGCTGTCGGCATCGGGCTTCAGAATGCGCCCGAAGGATTGGCCGTNGCTGTATCTCTGCTGGGCGAGGGATATCCGAAGCTGCGCGCCTGGNGCATCGCGGCGCTNACGGGCATGGTCGAGCCGATTGGCGGNNTGNTCGGGGCCGGNATCATCACACTGTCGGAACCGCTGCTTCCATGGGGNCTGGCCTTTGCCGCGGGNGCNATGCTCTACGTCATNAGCCACGAAATCATCCCCGAAACCCATCGCAGCGGCCATCAGAACAGGGCGACGCTCGGTCTCGCAGTCGGGCTCGTTCTGATGCTNTTCCTTGATGTCTGGTTGGGATGAGGCAATGTCACTAAACAAGGTATCTCCGATGATCGGCGTCTTCGCAGCACTTGCTGCGTTCGCGATCGATCAGATCACCAAAGCCATTGTCGTTGCGAATGCCGTCACTTTAAGCGCCGGAATTCCCGTGTTTCCGGGATTCAACCTCATCTTTTATCGTAATGACGGCGTGACTTTCGGGATGTTGGGCGGCGCGCCGTGGTGGAGCCTCATCGCTTTCGCTCTTGCCATCTGTGTTTGGCTGGGGGTTATGCTGTTTCGCGCCGACAATGCGGTGGAAACGCTTGCCTACGGTGCGATCATTGGCGGAGCCCTGGGCAATGTCATCGATCGTGTGCGGTATCGGGCTGTAACAGACTTTCTCGATTTCTACATTGGCACAACACATTGGCCTGCCTTCAACTTGGCCGATGTATTTGTCGTCAGTGGCGTGGGGCTCTTGCTCGCCGCGCCATGGATCAGCGCGCGGCGTTCGATCAAGTCGTGAAGCCGGAAATTCTGAACCGCATCGCTCTGCGCCACCGTTTTCTTTGGCGGATGACGCTTGGTTTCGCCGCCGGGGCGGTGACCGTTCTGACTTTCCCGCCTCTTTCGATTCTCCTGCTCGTTCCCGTTGCCTATTCCGCGTTGTTTGTCGGGCTTCGCGATCTCTCCTTCGGGCGCGCTTTCCTCGTCGGCTGGGCGTTTGGTCTCGGCCAGTTCGGTTTCGGGATTTGGTGGATCGCGGAAAGTTTCTACGTCGAGGCCGAGCGGTTTGGGACGATGGCGATTCCGGCGGTCGCGGGATTGTCCGCAGGTCTCGCGATTTTCCCAGCCATTGCCGCTGCGCTTTTTGCCGAAATCGCGCGGCGCGGAGCCATGGGCAGTCTCTTGGCCTGCCTCCTGTTCGCGACCTCCTGGACCGTGGCCGAGTGGTTGTGGAGTGCGCCCCTTCGGGCGGACCGGCTCAGGCGGCGGTTTTGACAGAGGCGCGGGCGTTGCGTTCCTCGAATTCGACGGGGCTGAGATACCCCAAGGCTGAGTGGAGGCGCCGCCGGTTGTAGGCTTCGATGAACCTCGGCACGCCGGCGGCGACGTCCTCGAAGGTCTCGTATTCCATCAGATAGGCGTCCTCCACCTTCAGAGTCTTCATGAAACTCTCGGCCTGCGGGTTGTCGTAAGGGTTTCCGCGCCGGCTCATGGAGCCGACGAAGCCGTGCTCGGCGAGAAGGTCGCGATGCGCCCCAGCGGCGTATTGCGAGCCGCGATCCGAATGGAACACGCAGCCGGGGAGCGGCCGGCGGGCCGTGATCGCCCGGCGCAGCGCCTCGACGGCCAGGCGCGCGTCGATGCTGCGGCCGATGGCATAACCCACGACCCGCCTCGACCAGGCGTCGAGGATCAGCGCCACGTAGGCGAAGCCGGCGGCCACCGTGATGTAGGTCAGATCCGCGACCCAGAGCTGGTCGGGGCCGTGAACCTCGAAATCGCGCGCGACGAGCGGGAAGATCGGGCCGTTGTGATCGCTGTCGGTGGTCCGGACGAAGCGCCTCCGGGGCCGCGGGTTCAGATCGTGCGCCTTCATCAAGCGACGGACCTTCTTTGCGTTGACGACGTGGCCCCGGTGACGGAGCTCGGCGCCGACGCGTCGGTAGCCGTAGCGCTCGAACTCGTCCGTGATGGCGCGGATCTCGGCGACGATCGCCTCGTCGCGCAGCTTTTCCGCGGGCGCGGCGTAGAAGCTCGACCTCGAGATGCCCATCAGTTCGCATCCCCGCCGGACGGAGAGGCCGCGGGGCCGCTGGTCACGGATGTATGCGCGCTTTTCGGCGACGTTCTGGAGCGCACGGCCCCCTTTAGAAAGTCGATCTCCAGCGCCTGACGACCGACCAGGCGTTCCAGCGCGGCGATCCGCGCCTCGTAGCCGGAGAGCAGCTCGGCGGCCACCTCCTCGTCGTCGAAGGCGCCCGTCTCCGCCTTCTCGACCCAGACGCGGACCAGGTTCCGCGAGAGATCGTGGCGGCGCGACAGGGCGTGCAGGGTCTCGCCGGCATGATACTCGGCGACGACTTGGCGCTTGAATTCGGTGCTGTGGCTGCGATGGCGTCTTGGCATGGACCTTCCTCATCGGAAAGCCCGCCCCCGGTCAATTCAGACCCGGCCGACCTGCCCACTCCGAGGGGCGCACTCCATTGCGTGGTCACGTTCTGACAGGGTTTCCCTGGAATCTGGCCGGTTACGCACTTGTAGACTACGCCGCCCTTCGCCAGACCGCCGCCTGGGTCGGAAGCTATGGGCTAAGCTTTCTCACCGTGTTCGTCGCGGTACTCCCTGGCGCGGCTGCTATGGCGTCCGGGCGGCAACGATTGACCGTTTCGCTCATGGCGCTGGCCGGAATCGCGACGATGTGGGCTGTCGGCACGCTGCGCCTCCAGTCGGATGCACAACAGCCACCCGGTGTCGACCTGCGCATCGTCCAGGGCAACATTCCACAAGAGGAAAAATGGGCGCCCGAGAACCGCGAGGCGACATTCGCGCGCTATCTTGAGCTTTCAACCCGGCGCGGCGATTTCGACGTGCTTCTCTGGCCGGAAACCGCCTTTCCGGGTTTCCTCGATGAGGATACGGAGGCACGGGATCGCATTGCCGCTGCGCTCACAGAGGGCAGGGTGCTGCTCACCGGTGTGCCGGACCGTGTACCGAGCGAGGATGGCACCCGATATTTCAACACGGTCCAGGCTTTTGGCGCGACCGGCAGAATCCTGACCGGATACGCGAAACACCATCTCGTACCCTTCGGCGAATATGTGCCATTCCGTGGCTGGTTGCCCATCGAGCGGCTCACGGCGGGTCTGGGCGATTTTACGCCCGGACCGGGCCCGCGAACGCTTGCGCTTCCGGGTGTGCCGCTGGTCGCCGTGGCGATCTGCTATGAGATCATCTTCCCAGGCCATGTGGTCGACGACCTGTTCAGGCCAGACTGGATCTTCAACGCAACCAACGACGCCTGGTTTGGCACCAGCATCGGACCTGAGCAGCATCTGGCTTCCGCACGTATGCGCGCCGTAGAGGAAGGCCTTCCTGTCATTCGAGCCGCGAATACGGGCATCTCTGCGGTCATCGACACGAGCGGAGAGATCATTGCGCGGCTCGATACCGGCGAAACGGGCATCATCGACGCTAGCCTGCCCTCCGCGCGACCGCCGACACTCTACGCGAGCTTCGGGGACTGGATGCTGCTGGCGCTCATCTTGGCTTCGTGGAGCTGGGCAATGGCGACCAATGCGACGGCGCGCTACCGCCGCATGAGAAGGACCGTCATGCAAAGATGTGGATAGGTGTTCCGTCTTTCACCATTGCATAGATGTCCTCGATCTGCCGATCTGTGACCGCGATGCAGCCAGCTGTCCAGTCGCGGACGTCCGTTGGGTCGATGCCTGGGCGTGGACCACCATGGATGAAGATGTCGCCGCCAGGGGAAAGGCCCTGCGCTTCGGCAAAGGCGATGTCGGCCTCATTCGGATAGGAGATGCCAACCGAAAGATGATACGTACTGTCGGGGTTGCGCTTATCGACTACGTAAGCGCCCTCAGGGGTCCGGCCGTCTCCCTCGAATTGCTTGTGACCCTCGGGCGCGAAACCCAGCCCGACCGGATAGGTTTGCAATACGCGATCGGCTCCGTCCAGAACAAGCAAACGCTGCCCCTTGTAAAGCCGAACACGGGTCACTTCGGGTCCGCCATAGCTGCGAAACTTGCTGGCACAGCCAGACAAAAACGCTGCCAACCCGCCCAACAGGACGGCGCGGCGGGGAAATCGGATGGTTTTCACTGCTCGACGCCTCTTTCGTGAGGTCTGATATGGACATTACGTTACCTTGCAAATGCTGCGTGATCAATGTCCGTGGGCAAGCGCGGCCTTTGCCATCTCTGGACCAACCTGCTCACCGCTGAATGCCTTGCGGGCCTACCGCAGCGCCTTGAGGGCGACCGGCAGGGAGACCACGGCAAGCCTTAATCGAACAACTCGTGAAGCCAGGATTTGCGGCGATAGCCGTGCTTGCGGTCGCCGCCGCCGTGCTTTCCGCGCCGGTAGCCGCGATCATCGTCGTAGCCGCGCGGCTCAGGCACCCGCTGAGGCGCCACATCGGGTGCCGAACGCTCGATGATCTTGTCCAGTTCACCCCGGTCGAGCCAGACACCCCGGCAATCGGGACAGAAGTCGATCTCGATCCCCTGGCGGTCGGTCATGCTCAAGGGCACCTCGCAAACCGGACACATCATCCTGCCCTTCACGCTCATGTCTCGTCTCGGCTCCTTTCCGGGTTCTCCCAGTTCAATGACCATGTGCCAGCGCCCCTTTGGCCAAGCCTTCGCCAACCTGTTCACCGCCAGACGGCGGCGCCTTGGCCTCTTGGCTGTTCAGCAGGCGCAGGGCGTTGGCCACCACCAGCAATGACACTCCTACATCGGCTGCAATAGCGCCCCACATCGATGCCACTCCGAAAGCGGTAGCGACAACGAAAACGCCCTTGGTCGCCAAGGAAATACCGATGTTCTGATGGATAATCGACATTGTCCGGCGCGAATGACCGATCAGCCAAGGCACCTTCCCGAGGTCGTCTGTCATCAGGGCAATATCCGCCGTCTCGATTGCCGCGTCCGAACCAACGGCACCCATTGCGATGGCGTAATGCGCGCGCGCCATGGCCGGGGCGTCGTTGACCCCGTCGCCGATCATGGCCACCATGTCATGCGTTTCGACCAGTTCTTCGATAGCTGTCACCTTGTCTTCGGGCAGAAGCTCGGCACGGACCTCGTCGATGCCGACCTCGGCTGCAACAGCGCGCGCTGTCCGCTCGTTGTCGCCCGTCAGCATGACGATGGTCTTCACGCCCTGCGCGTGGAGCTGTGCCACGATGCCCTTGGCATCGGGGCGGATACGGTCGCGCAATTCCAGGATGCCGGTGACGCCGGTGTCGTCGCCCACGGCAACAAGGGTGCTGCCAGCCCCTTCGATGCGGTTGCGCAAATCCTTCGGAATGGCGTCGCCGAAACCCTTCTCCTCGGCAAACCGGTCCGACCCCAGCCAGATCGACCGGCCGTCTGTGCGTCCTTCAAGTCCCCTGCCCGGAACGGTTCGGGTATCTTCCGCGGCGAATACCTTGATGCCGTCGGCTTCTGCCCGCGCAAGAATGGCGCGCGCCAAGGGATGTGAGGAACGTGCCTCCAGCCCAGCGGCGAGGGTCATCAGATCTTGCGCCGATGCTTTGCCCAGCGGATGCACCGCCGCCACCTCGGGCTCGCCCATGGTGATCGTGCCGGTCTTGTCCATGGCCAGTGCAGTGGTCTTGCCCGGTGCCTCAACATATGCACCTCCCTTGATCAGCACTCCGGCCCGCGCTGAGGCGGTGAGTGCGGCGACGATGGAGACCGGTGTCGAGATGACCAGAGCACACGGGCAGGCGATCACCAGCAGCACGAGTGCATTGTAGAACCAATAATCCCAGGCCCCACCGAAAATGAGCGGCGGCAGCAGGGCAATTGCAATGGCGAGAGCCATGACGATAGGCGTATAGATGCGGGCGAATTTCGCCACCCACTGCTCCACCGGCGCGCGGCGGGCATGGGCGTCGCCGACCATGCGGATAATCTTGGCCAACACGGTGTCCGAGGCGGCCTTCGTGGCGCGCACCGTCAGTGTGCCTTCGCCGTTGATCGTACCGGCATAGACTTCGTCGCCCCGTTCCTTTGGGACCAGCGCACTCTCTCCGGTGATTGGCGCCTGATCGACGGCCCCTGCCCCATCGACAACCTCACCATCCAATGGGATGCGGTCTCCGCCGCGCACGACGAAAAGTGCGTTGATAGCAACCGCGGAAGCCGGTACGTCCGCTTCCGAACCGTCATCATAAAGAATTCTTGCCGTCGGCGGCGCCAGGTCCAGCAGAGCTGAAACCGCATTCCTCGCACGCCCGACGCTCCAGCTTTCGAGGAAAAGCGAGAGCGAGAAGAAGAACGCAACCGTCGCCGCCTCGAAAAATTCGCCGAGGCCAATTGCACCCGCGACTGCGACGACCATGAGCAGGTTCATGTCGGGCGACAGCCGCCGTGCGGACGACCATGCCTTGGGCGCCACGAGCCAAACACCGAACAGGATCGCAACCGCGAATAGCCCTGCCTCGACCAGTGGCATCGGCGCTTCGCCGTGCCCTGCGAAGAGGCCGAGTGCCCCCCCCATGCCGGTCTCGATGATGTGCCACAGAAATCCCGCGGCCCAGAAGCCGCCGCTGAGCGCCGTAAACAGCCGCTGGCGTGCAAGATGGGCCGCCTGGTCGACCGACGCGTTTTCGGCATCCCAAGGCTTGGCGGTCATGCCGGTGCTTGCGACCAGTTCTGCAATTTCGCCGTCCGATACACTCTTGGCGCTGTCGAGAATAGTCATCCGTCCATTGATCACGTCGAACGCAAGATGTTCGGCCCCGCCGATCTTCGGGCCGACCACCTTGTTCAGGATTGCTACCTCCTCGGCGCAATCGAGGCCGGACACCTGAAAACTGCGCCCGCCCGCTGGCGCGGGGGTCGCCGGAACGGTGTCGCCGCACGTTCCGGCGCTCCCGCAGCAGCTGCCGCCGCTTGTCTGGGCATCTTCGGCGTGATCGTGGTCGTGACGATGGGTGTCGGACGGCATGAATGGACCTCTGGATTCGGGTGCTTTACCATGACATAGCCCCTACAGTAGCTAGAGCTTCAAGAGCAAAATACGGTGGTATTTCAGTTTGATTTATTGCTAGAGGATGCGGTGACCGGCTCCATCACGCCTTGAGGCATGAACAGCCGCTGCAAAGAAAAACAGACATGAAAGGAAGCTTGATGCGGGTTTTGATGCTGAAGCAAAAAATGATGGTCGCAGTGGCGCTGTCGCTNACGGCCGGGTGCGCAGTCCAGCCGACTGGNCCGGGCGACGNGGCANANCAGNCGGGCAACGTTCCCGAAGCCGTGATTGCNATGGCTGCCCCGGATCAGNATGTTGCNACNGCGCGCTTGGTNCCGGAAGACGGGTGCTACTGGTACNAACACAGCGGCCCCGTAGAAACAACCTTGCTGCCGCTGCGCACGGCGAACGGCAATCGTATCTGCACCCCTCGCGAAACTTAATTNCGTTTGCCGNCCGCTGCTTGGCTTAGCTGCGGGCAGTCACGCTGTCCTCCGCCGAGTAAAGATAGGCCGTAGAGNCGGTCTCGACGTTCGGGTAAAGATCATTGATATGAGCCATGACCATCCGTACGCAGCCCGAACTTGCGCGGCCACCGATACTCCGTGGGCTCGGAGTGCCATGGATGCGCAAAAGGGTATCGCGATCCCCGACGTAGAGATACAGCGCCCTCGATCCAAGCGCGTTTTCCGGTCCCGGTTCCATGCCATCGGCAATGTCAGCATAAAGTTCGGGGTCGCGATTGATCATGCTCTGTGTCGGTTGCCAGTGCGGCCACCTGACCTTGCGCTTGATGGTATAGACACCCGGCTCGTAGAGGTTCCCCCGCGCGATGGCCACGCCGTAGCGCATCGCGGTTCCACCCTCTTCAATGTGGTAAAGATATCGTGCGACCGCGTCGACATGGATATCTCCCGGCACGAGACCGGCCTTCGCGACCACACGTTGCGGTAGGAACCGCGGGTGCAATCCCCATGGGTTGGAAGTCTCGGCAACATAACCCTGAGGCGTCACCTGTGCGTCCCATTCAGCCTTCTGAGCCTCGGTGGGCCAAGTGTCGGCAAAAGCCATACCGGGACCGGTCACCGAAAAAAGCGCCGTTGTTGTCTGAATGAAGTGTCGTCTTGTCAGCATTTCGTACCCTTTCGGTTCTCACCGGCGATTGATGGGTAAGCGCCTCGGCGATCCCCTACGCGGCGCGGCTTGACGCGGCCGCGAAGTTCCAGGGCATGAGATCGTCGATGCGGCTTCTGGGATGACCGTCGAGCAACGCGCGCAACGTGTCGGAGAGGTAGCTGACCGGATCGACGTCGCACATCTTGCAGTTCGCGATCAGGCTGGCGAGCAATGCCCAGTTCTCTGCGCCGACCTCGTGCCCGGCGAAGAGGGCGTTTTTCCGAGTCAGAGCAATTTTCCTGATCTGGTTCTCGACCGGGTTGGTGTCCAGCTCCAGACGGCCGTCGTTAAGGAAGCGCGTCAGGCCGGGCCAGCGCGCCAGGGTGTAGCGGATGTCCTCGGCCAGCTTTGACGAACGCGGGATGCGCGACAGCTGCGCCTCGAGCCAAGGGCGGAAGGCGGCAATGATCGGTGCGGAGAGTTCGCGCCGGGCGGCAAGCCGTGCTTCGGGACCCAGCCCGCGCACGGATTTCTCGATGGCATAGAGCTCGGCGATCTGGCGCAGGGCTTCCTCGGCAATCGGTGAGCCGTCCTTTTCCAGGCGTTTCACGAACCGCCGACGCGCATGGGTCCAGCAATGGACGAGGGTCCATGGGCCCACAGGCCGGTCGACCTTGGTGAGCTTGTCATAGGCTTCATAACCGTCGCATTGCACGAAGTGCCCGCGATAGCCCTCGAGGAAGCGAAGCGCATGCACGGCGCCACGGCCGGGCGCGTAGTGGAACATCACCACGGGAGGGCCGGCACCGCCGTGACCCCGGTCATCGGCGACAATGGCCCAGAAGTAGCCGGTTTTCGTTTTTCGTCGTCCGGGATCCAGCACCGGGGCCCGGGTCTCATCCATGAACACCCGGTCCGCGCCCTTCAGCCGCTCCTTCAGGTGATCGGCGATCGGGCGCAGGTGGAAGCAGGCGCGCCCGACCCAGTTGCCGAGCGTGGCCCGGTCCAGGGTGATCCCCTGCCGGGTATAGATTTCGGCCTGGCGGTAGAATGGAAGGTGGTCGCCGAACTTGGCGACCATGACCTGCGCAATCAGCGCTTCGGTGGGCAGACCGCCGGGCACGACATGTTCCGGCGCATGCGCCTGGACCACGGTGCCGGAGCAGCGCCGGCAGGCATATCTGGGGCGCCGGGTAACCAGCACGCGGAGCTGGGCTGGCACCACGTCCAGCCGCTCGGAGACATCCTCGCCAATCCTGGCCATCTCACCGCAACCGCACGGACACATCGTGGTCTCCGGTTCGATGATCCGTTCGACCCGGGGCAGATGCTTCGGGAGATGCCC